>CAZBIF010000047.1:3443-10611 GCA_964492055.1 uncultured Flavobacteriales bacterium | reverse complement strand
CTTATGGATGGTCTGACCTATATCGTAGCCGCCTTTCTCATCTATCAGATCAGGTACGTGCCTACCACCCAGCTTACCATCTCAAAGGAACCAGTATGGCAGCGCCTGAAGGAAGGGATTGATTTTCTGAGAAAACGAAAGCTGATGTTCGTCTTCGGCAATGCCTCTTATACGGTATTTATTTTTGTGCTGGTAGCTACCCACCTGATGTGGCCCGTTTATATAGAAAATCACTTGCAGGCCGGAGGGGATTCGTACGCCATCACCAAAGTACATTATGCCATTGGCGCTTTGGTAGCCGGTGTATTCATTACTACACTTTTCAGGAAAAAGAATGAAGTGTACAGCATTCTCTGGCTGATGAGCATGGCCACGGTTTGTTTCGGAATACTTTTTCTTTCGCGAAATGTGTACCTGCTATTTGGTTGTGCCCTGATCCTGGGTATCAGTAATGCCGGCATCCGCATACAGCGGGTTACTTATTTATTCAATCACATCCCCAATAACATCATCGGGCGGGCCAACAGTGTTTTTCAAAGCATAAATATCCTGCTGCGCTCCCTGGTGATCGCCCTTTTTTCCCTCGCTTTTTTCAATACAGGCTCAGGAATTACCTATGCTTTTTTGATTGCCGCTATTGCTACCTTTTTATCGATAGTTCCCCTGCTAATCATCTACCGGCCCTTGCTAAGAAAGCAGCGCATTCCGGATTAACTTAATTTTTCAGGCTGATCTCTTCCCCATTGGCATCGAAGAAGCGGTATTCCAGGAATTGATAGGAATCGGATTTGCGAATGTTCACCCAGCGGTTATGGTTGACATACCACTTGCGCTGAATGCTGTAAAAACCTTTGGTAAGGTAAGCCGCTACAAAGGGGTGGGCTACCAGGCTGACCTTCTTCTGATTCAGTTGCTTAATGATGTAAAGCAGATTGTTCTGTATCTCCTCTATCAATAGAATGGTCGCCTGTGATTCCCCGGTACCGTTACAGCATGGGCATTTTTCCGAAGTTTTGATATCCATTTCCGGCCTTACCCGCTGCCGGGTGATCTGCACCAGTCCGAATTTAGAAGGAGGCAAAATGGTATGTTTGGCGCGGTCTTCCTGCATGGCTTCCCGCATTTTTTCAAACAGCAGTTCCCGGTTGGAAGATTCCCGCATATCAATGAAATCGATCACGATAATACCGCCCATGTCACGCAGGCGCAACTGCCTGGCGATTTCACCGGCGGCTTCTATATTCACCTCAATGGCATTTTGTTCCTGATCGTTCTTCTTACGGTTGCGTTGTCCGCTGTTCACATCGATCACATGCAATGCCTCCGTATGTTCTATCACCAGATAGGCACCGGACTTCATGGTCACGTTCTTGCCAAAGAGCGCCTTGATCTGCCGCTCTATACCGAAATGCTCAAAAATGGGAATGTTTCTTCGGTAGCCGCGGACGATTTTTTCTTTGCCCGGGGCGATGGACGAAATATATTCCTTCAGGTCTTTTTTAGTTTCCTGATTATCGACAAAAATGTTGGAAAAATCCTTGTTCATCAGGTCCCTCAGCATGGCTGAACTACGGCTGATCTCCCCCAGCACCCGATGGGGGGCTTTGGCCTTTTTAAGTTGCTTGAAACATTCCTGCCATTTATCGCTCAGGTCACTGAGGTCGGCATGCAGGTCGGCTACTTTTTTATTCTCGGCTACCGTTCGCACAATCACCCCAAATCCTTCCGGACGGATGCTTTTGATCAGGCGCTTCAAGCGGTCCTTTTCATCCTGATTGCGGATCTTCTGGGAAACGGAGATGCGGTTGGAAAAGGGCACGAGTACCATGTATCGTCCCGCCAGGGAAAGCTCGCTGCTAAGGCGGGGGCCTTTGGTACTGATAGGTTCTTTGGCAATTTGTACCAGTACTTTTTGACCGGCACTTAACTGATCGGGAATTTTTCCGTTTTTATCGATTTCCGGCAAAAACTTGAAATTCTTCAGGGAAGAAGTGTTTTGTTTACCGCCTAATACATCCTGTACGAATTTATTGAGGGAGGAAAAATTAGGGCCCAGGTCCAGGTAATGCAGGAAAGCATCCTTGCTGTACCCTACATCCACAAAGGCCGCATTCAGCCCCGGCATCACTTTTTTGATGCGTGCCAGATAGATATCCCCTACAGAATAATTGTTGTTATTCCTTTCCTTGTGTAATTCGATCAGTCGCTTGTCTTCAACCAGGGCGATTACGTCCTCCGAAGACTTCGAATTGATAATAAGATCTAAACTCATTGCTTAACGAGAAGCTATGCAAAACATATTGCCCGCTGAGAAAATAAAGCATAGCGGGCCAAGGCTACCAGACAAGTAGCTTTAAGTATGAAGAAATTACTTTTTCTTTTTGTGGCGGTTTTTGCGTAGTCTTTTCTTACGCTTGTGCGTTGCCATCTTATGTCTTTTTCTTTTCTTTCCGCTTGGCATAGCTCTATTTTTTAATTTTTACTTTGTATTTCGTCGATATATTGATCTACCTGCTGTTTCACAAGCGGATCATCTATCTTGCTTTTGTACTTTTTTAGTGTTTCAATGCCTTTGGCTACCTCATCTTGTTGCAAATAAACATCTGTCAAATACAAGTAAGCCTCGGCATTATCCGGCTCTATTTCAAGTACTTGATTAAATCTCTCAATGGCTTTATCAAGCTGCCCGGATTGGATTGCAAAATAACCCAAATTTATGATAGCCTCGACATTTTCAGGGTATTTATTTTCTACCTCTTTCAGCATACCGATCCCCTTCATGGGCATTTCTCCCAGGGCGGCAGCCCCTTCCACGTATGCAACTCCCATAGCTACCTGAATAGAAGGATCTTCCGGTTGCAGCTTTTGTGCCTTTTCGTAAGCATTGATCGCCTTCCGAACAAAGGATTCATTTTGATTTTTTGAAAGCCGGAAAGCTTTTAAATAGTAATCCCCGGCGGTCTTCCAATTTTCTGCGGTGGGGAAAGCTTCGGCTTTGTCCATGGCATATTTACCTACCAA
Organism: uncultured Flavobacteriales bacterium; assembly: GCA_964492055.1. Lineage (GTDB taxonomy): Bacteria > Bacteroidota > Bacteroidia > Flavobacteriales_E > Vicingaceae > CAZBIF01. The sequence goes on along the minus strand of CAZBIF010000047.1, from coordinate 7,590 downwards.
GGGAGGAATGTTATTGGCGATACTCAGGCCGATCAGGCTATCGTAAAGAACGGTCTTTTGAGAGGCAGGTGCCGTTTCAACTTCTGCGTCCAGCAGGGCGAACTGCCGTTGCAGAAGGGTATCTTTAAAAGTGAAGCCTTCTTCCACTTCTGCTTCACCTGCTTCATTTTTATGCACGTGCATTTCGGCGGAAGCCATGCCGGCAACTTCACCGCTGTCTTTACTGCGGGGAGCAAGATACAGCAGTATTCCAACAAAAACTCCTGCCAAGATCAGCAGGAGTTGTGTTTTAGATATGTTGAACATGGCCGCTTAGGGCTTTACGTTCGACTTAACTTTCTCTACAAAACTTTTGGAAGGCTTGAAGGCAGGAATAAAATGTTCCGGAATGATCATGGTGGTATTCTTGGAAATATTCCTTCCTGTCTTTTCCGCCCTTTTCTTGGTAATAAAGCTACCAAATCCTCTCAGGTAAACATTCTCTCCATTTTCCAGGGATTTCCTGATGGAATTCATAAACTCTTCTACGGTAGCTTGTACAGCTACTTTCTCTACACCGGTTGCTTCAGAAACTTCTGCAACAATATCAGCTTTCGTCATCTTTAAATCTAAATTTGTGTTAAGTAAGTGATAGATTAATTTTCATAATGCCCAATAATCTTTCTGATTATTTTCGGCGGGCAAATATACAAATAAATTGAAGTTCAAATTTCTAATTATCACCAAGTTAACTCTTTTTATTAGACGATTTGGATAAAATCATAGATAAGCACAAGATATTTCCCGCTAAGCTAATCGATTGGTATCGAATTCATCAGCGCGCATTACCCTGGAGGGAAACCACTGATCCTTATAAGATCTGGTTATCGGAGATCATATTGCAACAAACCCGTGTAGCACAGGGAATGGACTATTATCTGCGGTTTACAGAAGCATTCCCTACGGTGAAAGAACTGGCAGCCGCTGAAGAATCTGCCGTGCTGAAACTTTGGCAGGGATTGGGCTACTACAGCCGGGCAAGGAACTTGCATGCTACGGCTCGTTTTGTCAGTGACAAACTGCATGGCGTATTCCCTCAAAATTATGAGGAGATCCTTACATTAAAAGGGGTGGGGCCCTATACCGCTGCGGCCATCTCTTCCTTTGCTTTCGGGGAGAAAAAGGCCGTGGTGGATGGCAATGTGCTACGGGTCTTATCCCGCATTGCTGCTACCGACCTACCCATCGATTCCGGCAAGGGAAGAAAATGTTACGAACAATTTGCGAATGCCCTTATACCCGATAAAAACCCCGGAGAATACAACCAGGCGATCATGGAGTTCGGGGCCATGCAATGTGTGCCTAAAAATCCGGATTGTAAAAATTGCTTTTATCAGGAGCACTGCGGTGCTTACCAGCAGGGACTAGTTAACCAATTGCCGGTCAAACAGGGTAAAACCCAGGTAAAAAAAGTGTATTTTCTATATTTTATTATAGAATGTGAAGGGCAATTGCTGGTGAATCATCGCCATACCGAGGGCATCTGGAAAAACCTCTATGATTTTCCCTTGATCGAGGTAGAACGCAAAGTAGGTTTGCAAAAGATCCCAAACCTCCCCAGGCAGGAATGGGAGATTGAAGATTTCACCGTAGAACACATTTCTGACTGGCACAAGCACCTGCTTTCGCACCGCAGCATCCACGCCCGATTTACCCACCTGCGGTTAAAAGAAATACCGCTGCCTATGAAAAAAAAATTCCGGCTTATCCGCCGGAAAGAATGGCATCATCTTCCGGTTCCTAAATTAATCGAAAATTATATGTCGGGTTTTTTCAAATGATTACTTTTGTTCTGATTCCATAAATTTTTCAAAACAACAATGGCAGGAGTTAACAAAGTGATACTGATCGGGAACCTGGGAAAAGACCCGGAAGTGCGGCACCTGGAAAACGGTACTGCAGTAGCTAACTTTCCCATCGCTACTACTGAAACGTATAAAGACCGCAGCGGTAACCGGCAGGAGCAGACCGAATGGCACAACATCGTATTGTGGAGGGGCCTGGCAGAGATTGCCGAAAAATACCTTCGCAAAGGAAGTCAGATCTATGTGGAAGGTAAATTACGCAGCCGCTCCTGGGAAGATAAGGAAGGCAATACCCGCTACATCACCGAAGTGGTGGGCGACAACCTGACCATGCTGGGCAGCCGCGGTGACAGTAATCGCAGCGGCGGCAGCAGCCAGACCACAGAGGCACCTACTCCGGCAGACCTTTCACAGGAGGAGGATGATGACGATCTGCCATTTTAACCAAAGAAGTGATTATTCAAGCCCGACCGAATACATTGCTTTGCAAGTTTCACGAAAATCCTGACGATTGGACGACCCCTTTGAACGGTTAGAGTTTACTGCATCCTTCCTCTTTATTGACGCTCCGGTGGGAGACACCATCAGCCTGATCGCAGCCTTGCTAAGCATGCTTGTTTTACTGGTATGCTCTGCCCTGATCTCCGGCTCCGAAGTGGCCTATTTTTCCCTCAGCCCCACTGATCATGAGGAGATTAAGAACAAAGTGATCCCTGCGGCAGCTATTATTGACAGCCTGCTGGAACGGCCCAAGCGCCTGCTGGCCACCATTCTTATTACCAACAACTTCGTCAATATTGCCATTGTCGTTCTTTCCACCTTCATCACCGACGAATTGATCGCACCCCACTGGCACCCCCAGCTGAAGTTTGCCCTACAGGTGGTGGTGGTCACTTTTATGTTACTCCTGTTAGGGGAAGTGATCCCTAAAATTTACGCGAACAAAAAACCGCTGAAACTGGCTAATCTCATGGCCTACCCCATTTATTACCTGCGGACAGTACTCAGTCCTTTTAGCTATTTGCTGGTAAACAGCACCAACTTTATCGACAAGCGGGTAAAGAAGAAGGGCCATCAGATCTCGGTGGATGAACTTTCCCATGCCCTGGAGCTGACTTCAGAGGAAAACCACAACGAAGAGGATCAGAAGATACTGGAAGGGATCGTAAAATTCGGTAATACCGATGTAAAGCAGGTAATGACCGCCCGGGTAGATGTGATCAGTTTGGAGCAGGCGCAAAGCTTTGCGGAAGTGAAGGCCATTATCCTGGATTCCGGCTTTTCCCGCATTCCCGTGCACGAAGAGAATTTCGACAACATCAAGGGAATACTTTATATCAAGGATCTATTGCCTCATCTGGAAAAGTCCGAATTCAACTGGCAAAAGCTTATCCGCAAACCTTACTTTGTGCCGGAAAATAAAAAGATCGACGACCTGCTGAGGGAATTTCAGAACATGAAAACCCACCTGGCCATAGTGGTGGATGAATACGGGGGTAGCTCGGGCATTATTACCCTGGAAGATATACTGGAAGAGATTGTGGGCGATATCAGCGATGAGTTTGACGATGATGAGCTGGTTTATTCCAAACTGGATGACCATACCTATGTGTTTGAAGGCAAGGTATCTTTGAAAGATATGTACCGGGTTATCGAGATCGAGGGGGAAGAATTTGAAGCTGAAAAAGGGGAATCGGAAACGCTGGCTGGTTTTGTGCTGGAACTGTTCGGTAAGATCCCCAAGAAGAATGAGAAGATCAAATTTAAGGACTATTTACTCACCATTGATGCGGCGGACAAGAGGCGCATTAAGCGGGTGAAGATCACCATACCGGAGGCGGCTGTTGATGAGAAGGTTTAAATTTTTATTTGCAATCGGTATATGTTGTTTAGCACAAGCTTGCTCAGATCCGGTGATTCCCCGCCCAAAAGGTTATTTCCGCATTGACCTGCCGGAAAAAGAGTACCGCCGGACCGACAGCCTGCCTTTTCCTTTCACCTTTGAATTGCCACAGTATGCGGAAGTTAATCTGGATCGCACGGAGAAAAATCCCAACTTTTTGAATGTGGATTTCAGGCCTTTTGCCGCTCGTTTGCATTTAAGCTATGTACCGGTAGATACCAACCTGAATCGCCTGCTGGAAGATGCCCGCACCATGGTATACAAGCATGTGGTGAAAGCACAGGACATTAAAGAAACCTTATTGACCGATGAGCAACACCGGGTGTTTGGTACCTATTATCAGATTGAGGGGAATGCCGCCTCCGGCCCCGTGTGCAGCCCGCCTTCGGCGTCGAGGTCG
>CAZBIF010000047.1:0-3433 GCA_964492055.1 uncultured Flavobacteriales bacterium | reverse complement strand
ACAGCAATAGGCATTTTTTACGGGGAGCACTGTATTTCAACGTAGAGCCCAATGTGGATTCCCTGGCGCCGGTGCAGGATTTCCTGGAAGAGGATGTGCAGAAAATGCTGGAGAGTTTGAGGTGGAAAAGAGAAAAAATGAAATCAGAAATATGAAAGCGGAAAAAGGGTAAACCGCAAGCTGATATTGTTGACATCATTCAAGTTTAACGGAAGTATCCGTATCTAATATTTGACCAGCTTCTCAATCCAGCTAGTGTTTCCTTCTGAAATTTGAAGAAAATAAATGCCTTGTGATAAATCTTTTAAGTTTAAACTGAAAACTTTGTCATCAATCACCTTTCCCTCAAGTATTTTTTGAGCATTTCTGTTGTATACAACAATACTCGCATTTTCTATAAGTTGGTTAAACTCTATAGTAAAAACCCCGAAAGAAGGATTGGGATATATCCTATTAATTAGTTCTTTTTTCCCAAAGTTTTTATTCAATCCTACAGGAGCAAGGTAAGCTGAATCAACAAATTCAACTGTAAATCCATTAGCTTTCAAATTACCTAAGGAATCTAAACCAACAGTATCTGCGAAAAAAGTATTACACCCTAACTGATAATTACGCAATTCCAATCGGACTAAATAACTCCCATAATTTGAATAGGTATAATTAGCTGTGCGTAACGCTGAATTGTAAATTCTACTACCCCACCCATTATTTGGATCATTAAAAAAATAAGAGTAACTATTATTGGGTGAGTCGGAAGATCGATTAACCAGGATAACTTTGTTTGATGTAGTTGTATCCAGTTTTTTGGTGAAAAAAGCACGACAAGGACCTGTTTCAACCATTATTGTTTCAACACAAGAAACATTCAAGGAGTCCTTAGCAAGAATACTGACCATGTAAGTGCTATCCTTTGGGAATGTGTGGGGAGGTAGAGCAGAGAAATAAAAGTTATTCAAAATTTGTGACCCGTAGGTGCTTATGGTGTCATTTGTAGACCCATCGCCGTAATCAATGATGGCTTCCTTAAAGGTGTTGGCCCTATAATAAATATTAAATTGTTGTGTACTATCATTTATCCAGCTATTGCTAATTCCGACAAAGCAAGTATCAATAATTAAGGTATCTCCCGCATACGAATTTTGATTTTGGGAGTTTGTTGCAAGCATATCAGGATAATAATCCCCAGGGTTATAGGTAGCTGAGGGGTGCTTCAAAGTAGAAGAATTTCCGTTTCCAAATTGCCAGTTATAAGTTAATGAATCCAAAGGTTGCGATGTATTAATAAAGTTCACCTGATTATTTGGCCCAACTTGAGACACAAAACTTGCAATTAAAGGCACACTTATATTAGCCGTATCTCTGCAAGTATCCCCATCTATATTTATAACCTGCACTTTTATTTCATAATTCCCTATGGAATCATACCAGTGATCATTTAAATAAATTCCGCTCCAATAGTAATATGATGAAGAAGGTTTATGGTCTCCAAAATCCCAATAGATACTATCTATTTGACTCCCCAAATAATTTAATCTATTGTCTACGCGGTGCAAAAAAGGCTGGCTTGAACTTGAATTTAATTGAACAAAGCATTTATTTATAGAAATATTCTTGCATGTAATGCAGCTATCATTTGTACTTTTTTTATAAGCTGTTAAACAAGTCTTATAAACACTATCAGAGTTAAACTGGTAAGATGGGTTTTTCATCTGTGAGGTACCTGTATTGGCGTTTTTATTAAACAACCATTTGTAAGTAAAGGAATCAACCGGGTTAGAGGTATTCGTATAATGTACAGTTCTGTTACTATCAAGAGTATATGAAAAGGAGATATCCATTCCCATTATTGAACATGCCCTCTGAGAATAACTATCAAGGAAGATAATTGCAAGTAAAATAAAACTGAGGTAGTATCTTTTCATAAATATTAATTTAGAAATCAAAAGTAGGAATAACTTAATTAGGTTACCTTCAAATTAAACACCACCGCCCTACAAACCGTTTAAACGGTTTAATTTTTAGATTCATTCCCATAGCCGGTGGTTTAAACCGCCGGCTATGGTTGGTCATCATTCAAATTTAACGCAATTATCCGTTTCTAATATTTAATCAGCTTCTCAATTCGCTGGTTCACCCCGTCGGTTATATGCAGATAATAGATGCCGTGAGCAAAATTGCCCAGGTCTAGATGTTCAGACAACGTATTTTGCGATTGTTTTTGAATCATTGCTTTCCCAATCGAATTAAAAACGGTTAATTCCAGGTTTTCTATGGTGTTATCAAATTCCATCTTGAAAATTGAGGTGGAAGGGTTGGGATAAATTTTAATCCGATCTAATTGTGCTTCATCAAGGACATCTTCGACACCCACCGCAATGGTATTTGAATCGACAAACTGCACAGTAAAACCGGCAGACTTTAAGTTACCTAAAGAATCCAGGCCTACTGAATCGCAAAACTCAGTAGAACAACGTTGACCATTTGTAAAATTTTGCGTTCGTATACAAACATTGTAAGTTCCGTAATTCGCATAGGTATGTGAGATAGTTCTCGAACTCGTCCAACCTTTCCATCCGGAGCCATCCCCGAAATTGTAATTATAAGTAGTCCCAGGGCTTTGGGAAGAATGATTGGCAAGAATTACTGAATTGGCAATCGTATCCAGTGATTTGGAGAAATTGGCTATGCATTCTTCATAGATAACTAGTGTTGTGTCCCAAAATATAATCCCAAACTCATTCTGAAATTGTGTCAATAATGTATATTGTCCCGTTGAGTCATATTTATGATATGTAGAATATATTTTCTTTATTGAACTATTAGATATAGTCGAATCAAATTTCCTTGAAATACTGCTATCTCCAAAATTCCATTGAATAGAGTCAATTGTAACCCCATAACTAATTGCCTCAATATTCACAACATTATTATTGATTAACCAATCAATTTGTGCATGATTAACTGAAATAGTATCATCAAAACCACATCGCTGATTTGAAGGTGGGACAATAGATAAGGATGTAAAATATTCACCCGGATTTGGATATTGAATGACTGGGTTTCTATTTGTATCATATATAGTTCCGAAACCACCATAAAAAACTGAACTTTTGAAATTAGATGGCCGGGAAGTATTTATAAAAGATACTCTCTCATTACTATCAATAGAATATTCCATCGATGCGATACAGTCTATAGTAACCAAAACCGTATCGGAGCAACTATTGCCAAATGGATCAACGATTGTCCCTACTACCGTAAAAGTACCTAAAGAGTCATATTTGTGATTGATAGTATATTGACGTTCGCGAGGTGTTTGATAAATTGTGGAAATTTTACCATCACCGAAGTTCCATACAACCGAGTCAGCAGTTGTACCATAATAGCTCATACTGAATGTGTGAGTGTCGGCTCCCCATTTTTAGGACAGTGC
>CAZBIF010000046.1:10983-17363 GCA_964492055.1 uncultured Flavobacteriales bacterium | reverse complement strand
AACTAGCCATGAAATTGGTCTTGAAGTTTTCATTCAATTCCAGAATAGTGTTAAGTAATAATTTTACATCTTCCTCCCCTTCAAATTCCTCTCTGGGATTAAGGCAGTTATCACAATTCCCGCAATTCTCTTTCTCGTAATCCTCCCCGAAATAATGAAGCAGCTGTTTTCGCCGGCAAACCGCAGTTTCAGCATAGGATACCGTTTCAAAGATCAATTGCCGGCCGATCTCCTGCTCGGCTACCGGTTTTCCCTGTAAAAATTTCTCCAGCTTTTCAATGTCTTTATAAGCGTAGAAGGCCACACATTTACCTTCACCACCATCCCTGCCGGCCCGGCCAGTTTCCTGGTAGTAACCTTCCAGGCTTTTGGGAATATCGTGGTGGACTACAAAACGCACGTCGGGTTTATCTATCCCCATACCAAAGGCAATGGTAGCGACGATCACATCCGCTTCCTCCATCAGGAACATGTCCTGGTGTTTGGCGCGGGTGGCGGCATCCAAGCCGGCATGGTAGGGTAGGGCTTTAATGCCGTTAACCTGTAGCGTTTCTGCCAGTTCTTCCACCTTTTTTCGGCTCAGGCAGTACACAATACCTGATTTACCACGGTTCTGATTAATAAAGCGAACGATTTGCGTATTGGCTTCCTGCTTCGGATTAACCTCATAATATAAGTTAGCCCGGTTAAAGGAGGCTTTAAAAGTATTGGCATCGGCCATGCCTAGGTTCTTTTGAATATCCTGCTGCACTTTGGGAGTAGCAGTAGCAGTTAAAGCAATAATAGGTACCCGATCAATGGCCTCAATAATATCCCGTAAGCGGCGGTATTCCGGACGAAAATCGTGGCCCCATTCTGAAATACAATGCGCTTCATCAATGGCAAAAAAGGAAATATTGATAGTTTTGAAAAAGTCAATGTTGGCCTGCTTTGTTAGCGTTTCCGGAGCCACATACAACAGTTTGGTCTTACCCGCTTCCAGGTCATTCTTCACTTGTGTAAGTTCGGTTTTATTCAAACTGGAATTCATAAAATGAGCAATGTGATTGCCGGAAGAAAAACCGCGTATGGCGTCCACCTGGTTCTTCATCAAAGCGATCAATGGAGATACTACGATGGCCGTACCATCCATGATCAGGGCAGGTAACTGGTAGCACATGGATTTCCCACCGCCGGTGGGCATGATCACAAAAGTGTCGTGCCGGTCTAAAACACTTTGAATAACCTTTTCCTGCTGGCCTTTGAAACTGGTAAAGCCAAAATATTTTTTTAAGTGGTGCACCAATGGCATGGTCGCTGTCTCCATTCTCTGTTTTATCTATTTGAATTACTTTTGCGCTCGGTAAAAACTAGTTTGTAACGGCATACAAGGTAGTAAATTTTAATATGCTGCCAAACTAATCAGAAGCTTTTTGAAAAAGTCAAACGAAATTAAACAAATTGCTCAACGTACACTAGAAATTGAGCGTGATTCTATCGATCGTTTAATCCCTTCCATCGATGAGGACTTTGTGGACGCGGTACAGGCGATCTATGAAAGTAAGGGAAGGGTAGTGGTAAGCGGCATAGGTAAGAGTGCCATCATTGCGCAAAAGATAGTGGCCACCTTCAACAGCACGGGTACGCCGGCTTTGTTTCTGCATGCTGCTGATGCCATTCACGGCGATCTGGGAATGGTCCAAACAGATGATGTGGTGATCATGATCTCCAAAAGCGGAAATACCCCGGAAGTAAAGGTACTGGTACCATTGATTAAGAACCTGGGGAACAAATTGATCGCCCTTACGGGGGAATTCTCTTCATTTCTGGCCCAACAAGCTGATCTGAAGTTGAGCTGTGCCGTGGAAAAGGAAGCCTGTCCCAATAATCTGGCCCCTACCAACAGCACTACTGCCCAATTGGTTATGGGGGATGCCCTTGCGGTTTGCCTGATCTCCTGTCGGGAATTCGGCAGCAAGGACTTTGCCCGCTACCATCCGGGGGGCGCGTTAGGGAAAAAACTTTACTTACGGGTAGCTGACCTTTCCGATAACAACGAAAAACCACAGGTAGCACCCATCTCCAACCTAAAGGAAGTGATCCTTGAGATCTCTTCTAAAAGACTGGGGGTCACCGCCGTTCTTGAAAAGAAAAAGCTGATCGGCGTAATTACGGATGGTGACCTGCGCCGGATGCTAACCAAGAACCTTGATCTGGAAAGCATCACTGCCCGGGATATTATGTCCGCTGCTCCCAAAACCATCCAGGCTGATGCCATGGCAGTAGAGGCAGCCAAGATGATGAAACAGAATAATATCTCCCAGCTTCTGGTAGTAGGGGAAGATCACAACTACAGGGGAGTGGTTCACTTTCATGATCTGCTAAAAGAGGGATTGATTTAATGGCCCTGGATCAGCAATTCGAAGAAGAGGAAGACAAAATGTCTTTCCTGGCCCATCTGGAGATCCTCAGATGGCACCTGATACGCATCGCTATCGCTATTGCCGTTGGGTCGAGTCTGGCTTTCATCTTTAAGGGTTTTGTGTTTGACCAGGTAGTACTGGCCCCAGCCTTCAACACCTTCATTACCTATCAGTTATTTTGCTCCTTTTCCCACTGGCTGCATCTGGGGGATAAACTCTGTTTTGATAGTTTGTCCTTTTCCCTGATCAATATCCGCATGTCCGGGCAATTTACCATGCACATTATAGTCTCGTTGGTAGCCGGTGTCATTGTAGCATTTCCCTATATTTTATTCGAAGTGTGGCGGTTTATTCAACCTGCCCTTAAACGCACCGAGAAGCGCTTTGCCAGTGGATTGGTTTTCTGGGGATCGTTTCTGTTCCTAACCGGAGTGGGGTTTGGCTACTACCTCATTGCTCCCCTCTCGGTGCAGTTTTTAGGAGGGTATCGGGTGAGTGAACTGGTGCAAAACCAGATCAGCCTAAGTTCTTATATCAGCACGGTAACCACCATCACTCTGGCCTGCGGCCTGGTTTTTCAATTGCCTATCCTGGTATACTTTCTTTCCAAATTGGGGCTGGTAACACCCGGATTGATGAAAACCTATCGCCGCCATGCTATTGTAGCGGTATTGATCCTTGCCGCCATCATCACCCCTCCCGATATTACCAGTCAGGTACTGGTGGCTCTACCACTTTTGCTCTTATACGAAATAAGCATTATGATTTCCCGTTTGGTGGTTAAAAAAGAGCAGATTAGCTAAATCGAACCGGCAGATTATTAATTTTACGCTGCTTCTACAGATGAAACCACTCCAACGTAAACTGCTGACTTGCGGCGCATTATTGCTGTTTAATTGCTTCTTGTACGGACAGCAAACGATTATCAGTGGACAGGTTTCTGATGCCGAAAGTGGGGAACCCTTGCCCTTCGTAAATATTTCATTTAAAAATTCAAAAATTGGCACAACTACCGATCTGGAAGGCAACTACCGGATAGAGACCTATTATGCTACCGATACGTTGATAGCGAGTTTTATTGGGTACCAATCTTCTAAACGGGCTGTGCGTCGAGACCAGCAACAGACCATCAATTTTTCCCTCAGCCCGGGCTCAGTGGCATTGCAGGAAGTGGTAATTGAATACACCGGCAATCCCGCCCATGTTATTTTAGAGAAAGTAAAGCAAAATAAAGCCGCCAATAACCGGGAGAAGTATGACTTCTACCAGTACGAAGTGTATAATAAAGTACAATTTGACCTGAATAACATAACTGAAGAGTTTAAGCAAAGGAAACTCTTTAAAAATTTTCAGTTTATCTTCAAATACGTTGACAGTACGGAAGAAAAACCCTTTCTACCGATGTTTATGACCGAATCCCTCTCCGATTTCTACTACCAGAGGGAACCAAAATCAGAGAAAGAATACATCAAGGCTTCCAAGATTTCCGGAACCTCCAATGAAAGCATCACCCAGTTTATGGGGGATATGTATCAGAAAGTAAATATTTATGAAAATTACATTGATGTATTTGGGAAGACCTTCGTCAGTCCCATTGCGGATAATGGATTGAACTACTACCGCTATTACCTCAAGGATAGCTTGATGGTGGATGGCCATTATTGCTTTGAAATAGATTTTGTACCCAAACATAAACAGGAGCCGGTGTTTGAGGGGAGCATGTGGATAAGCGATACTACTTATGCAGTAAAAAAAATTGTTGCCGGTATCAGTGAATCTGCAAACATCAATTTCATCAATGGATTTCGCGTGGAGCAGGAATATGAAATGGTAGAAGAAAAATACTGGATGCTTAAAAGAGATCATCTGGTGGTGGATTTTGAGTTAGGTGAAAATATCATGGGACTTTATGGCAGGAAATCCACCTCTTATAAAAATTTTAGGGTAAACCAGCCTATTGATCCCCGCTATTTTGCCGGGGTAGACAATGTGGAAGTGAAAAAGGATGCCCTTGATAAATCTGAAGCCTTCTGGCATTCAGCCCGGCACGATACCCTGACAAAGAATCAGCAAGGAATTTATGAAATGGTGGATTCCGTGCAAAAGGTTCCTGCTTTTAAAACCTTTGTGGATGTGGTGCAACTGATCTTTACCGGCTATAAGGAGATAGGCAAAGTAGAGCTCGGCCCCTATTTTAAAATGTACAGCTACAATCCGGTGGAAGGCCACCGTTTTCGTTTTGGGGGACGAACCTCCAATAACTTCAGTACCCGGCTTATGTTACATGCTTATCTGGCTTACGGTACCAACGATGAACGATTTAAATACGCCGGAGGGTTTTTGTACAAATTGAACAACAACCCCAGGGAAACCATTGCCTTTGAATACATGAGGGATGTAGAGCAACTCGGGCAAAGCCAGAATGCTTTTGCGGAAGATAATATCCTTTCATCCTTCCTCAGAAGAAATCCCAACAATAAATTAACGGATGTGGAATCCTATAAAGCTACTTATTTTAAGGAGTGGATCAGCGGCTTTTCCAATCAACTCTTCCTGACAAAACGCTTGATGAGACCCCTGGGGCAGTTGGAGTATAACCGATTTAATCCTTACAGCAATGAAGGAATAGTGGCGGATAAATTTATCAATACAGCGGAGGTCAGCTTATATACCCGCTTTGCCTACAAGGAGACTTTTGTAGAAGGTGAGTTTGAACGGGTGAGCCTGGGAAGCCGGTATCCGGTGCTGGAGCTGCAAACCAGTTTTGGAATACAAGGGCTATTCGATAGCGATTACAATTATCAAAAATTGGAGGTAGCCATTACCGACGAATTCAACATTGGTTTGATCGGTGAAATGGAATACCGGGCTACCGCAGGGAAGTACTTTGGCACCTTGCCTTACCCCTTACTTGAGATACACAATGGCAATGAAACTTATTTCTATGATCAGCAGGCCTTTAACCTGATGAATTTTTTCGAGTTTATCAGTGACGAATATGCCAGCATCATGATCACTCACCACTTTGACGGTTATTTTTTAAATAAGATCCCCTTGTTTCGAAAATTGAAATGGCGGGAGGTTGTTTCCTTCCGGTCCGTGGCTGGAAGCCTGGAAGATAAACACCGCAGGGAGATGATTTTGCCGGCAAACATTTTTCAATTGCGGGAACCCTATATGGAAGTGGGTGCAGGCATAGAAAACATTTTTAAAATCATCCGAATCGATGCTTTGTGGCGTTTAAATTACCTTGATCATCCTAATATTGCGAAATTTGGCATTCGGGGAGCCTTTGAATTTAGTTTTTGATGAAGTTAAGAGCGGAAAATATCGTAAAGAGATACAAAAGCCGGACGGTAGTAAAGGGGGTTTCCCTGGAAGTGGAACAGGGTGAAATAGTGGGTTTATTGGGCCCAAACGGGGCCGGCAAAACCACTTCCTTCTATATGATCGTGGGCCTCATCCGGCCTAATAGCGGCAATGTATACCTCGACCGTGAGGATATCACGCGCCTCCCCATGTACAAGCGGGCAAAGAAAGGGATTGGCTACCTGGCCCAGGAAGCTTCGGTCTTTCGTAAATTATCTGTAGAAGATAACATCAAAGCCATTCTGGAAATGACGCCTTTGAAAAAAGATGAACAGAAGCGCAAACTTGAAAACCTACTGGATGAATTCAGTTTGCAGCATGTGCGTAAGAACCGCGGTGACCTGTTATCCGGAGGGGAAAGGAGACGGACGGAGATTGCGCGGGCCCTGGCCACGGATCCCAAATTTATTTTGCTTGATGAACCCTTCGCAGGAGTGGATCCCATAGCGGTAGAAGATATTCAGGGAATTGTAGCAGACCTCAAAAAGAAAAATATCGGCATTCTCATCACCGACCACAATGTAAATGAAACCCTGAGCATCACCGACCGGGCCTACCTGATGTTTGAGGGGAGTCTGTTAAAAGCAGGAACGGCCGAGGAACTCGCCA
>CAZBIF010000046.1:0-10973 GCA_964492055.1 uncultured Flavobacteriales bacterium | reverse complement strand
GTAAGAAAAGTGTACCTGGGTAAGAATTTTGAGTTGAAGCGAAAAGTGCCTGCCAGTTAATTTAGCGGCTCAATGTCAAATTCATAACTTTCCATCAATTGATTTGCCAGTAATTTCTTGCAGGCTTCCTCCACTTTAGCCCTGGCAGTTTCTTTACTGTCTGCTGCAATTTCCAGCGTAATGTGTTTGCCAATCCGCACATTGTCGATCTCGGATAATTCCAGGTTTTTCAGGCTGGAAGTAACGGCCTTTCCCTGAGGATCAAGTAAAGCCTTTAAAGGCATGATATCTATTTCAGCTTTGAATTTCATGACGGGATGAAGAGTTTTTAATCAGCGATAAAATCAGGTACAAAAGTAGGATAAATGGAATTGCGGCAAAGAACATGAGGGCGAATAAAATGAAAGAACTTCCTACTAAAATAATAGGAAAGAGATTATCTTTCAGATTTAAATTTTTGAATTTGAGGGAGAATAAGGGTATTTCTGCCACCAGTAAATAGGACATCAATAAGATCAAAGGAATAAGTACCCAGGTTTTGACTACCAATTCATGCCAGTTTATTTCCATAATTGCCATCCGTTCAAGACTAATCCATCCCGAAAGCACGATCGAAATCCAGAAAAGGGCATTGGCCGGGGTAGGCAAGCCAATGAAAGAAGAAGTTTGCCTGGTATCTACATTGAAAATAGCCAGGCGAACCGCTGAAAATACAGCAAGTAAAAAGGCAAAGTAGGGCAACCAGGGGTTCTCGGACACCGATTGCAGCAAATGATAAGCAATATAAGCAGGTGCCACTCCAAACGTGATCACGTCGGCCAGGGAATCAAGTTCAGCGCCGATGGGTGAAGAAACTTTTAACAAGCGGGCTGCCATGCCATCGAAAAAATCAAAAAGTGCCCCCAGTAGGATGAAGAGGGATGCTACCACCAGTGAACCTGAGGAAATTTGCACGATGGCGATACAGCCGCAAAATAAATTCGCAGAAGTAAGGGTGTTTGGTATGTGTTTTTTCATATCAGGCAAATAACGCAATAGGCAACTAATCTAAGAATAATCCTTTATGTTACTCAAACAACCATTTTCTTATTCTGCTTAATTTTCACCCGATTAAAATATTTTGTGGTTTATGAAGTTAGTAAACTATCAAAACCTACTTATGAAGTCATATACCCGCCTGCTATACTTTTTGCTGTTGTTTTTTCCTTCACTCACACTTTTGGGACAAGCTCCCAAATACAGCAATGAATTTTTAAAAATAGGGGTGGGAGCTCGGGCTCTCGGCATGTCCAATGCTTTTATCTCTACTGCTGATGATGTTACGGCTGGCTACTGGAACCCGGCCGGTCTCACCCGCCTGAGTAGTGATTTCCAGTTTTCCATCATGCATTCGGAATATTTTGCCGGGGTAGCTGCATACGATTACGCTGCCTTTGCCACCAGGCTGGATACTGCCAGTACCTTCGGTATTTCCTTTATCCGTTTTGGTATAGACGATATCCCCAATACCATCAATCTGGTCGATGCGGAAGGAAATATTGATTTCAACCGGGTTACCTCTTTTTCCGCTTCGGATTATGCCGGTTTGGTCAGTTATGCCAGGCGCAATAATATTGAGGGCCTATCTTACGGAGCAAACGTAAAAATTATCCACCGTAACCTGGGGGATCTGGCCGATGCCTGGGGTTTTGGTTTTGACGTAGGGGCTCAGTATGAAACCGGCAAATGGCGGCTTGCGGCAGTTGGCCGGGATGTGACTACTACGTTTAATGCCTGGTCTTATAATCTGGATCAACGTACCCAGGAAGTATTTGCATTGACAGGCAATGAAATCCCGGAAAATTCCACTGAACTAACCTTGCCTGAATTGGTTTTGGGTGCCAGCCGAAAGTTTATTTTCTCGGATAAATTTGGCATGCGTGCTGAATTAAACCTTAAAAACACCTTTGATGGCAAACGGAATGTGTTGATCAACTCCGATCCGGTTTCCATTGACCCCAGTCTTGGTTTGGAAGCTACTTACAAAGACCTGATCTATTTGCGTGGTGGGCTCGGTAATGTGCAGGTAACCACCGATATTGATGGCAACCGACTTACTACCTTCCAGCCCAATTTTGGCCTGGGAATTAAATTGCCTTATGTTTCTATTGATTATGCCCTTACCGATATCGGCGATCAATCCGTAGCTTTATACTCCAATGTGTTTTCCCTAAGAATAGACATAAATCGTAAAAATTGACCCATCGCCTATACGTAATACTCCTACTTTGTTTTTTTTCTTCCGCCTACAGCCAGCCCGATAATCACTGGATCGACTACAATAACCAGTATTTCACCTTTCAGCTCACGGAAGATAAGCTGTACCGTATTACCCATCAGGAGCTGCAAAATGCCCGTTTTCCCTTAAGTTCAGTAGACCCCAGGAAGATTATTCTTTATGCCAAAGGAGAGCAAGTTCCTCTTTATATTCAGGGGGAAAGTGACGGAATATTCAACGCTACCGATTACATCGAATTTTACGGAGAAAGGAACGACGGCTGGTTGGATACGGCATTATATGGTTCACGCTCGGCCCAGCCCAATCCATGTTACAGTTTGTTTAACGACAGCCTCACCTATTACCTGAGCTGGTCTGATTCGGTAACTCCTTTGCGTTATACCGTGGAGAACAACACCAATTTCGGGGATTATTTTGCCGCTACCTACCTCTGGAAACATTCTGTTATCTATTTTAATCAATCCTATTATGACGGGGAAATATTACAAGGTAGTGCTACTGACCCCAATTATACGGCTGTAGAAGGATGGATGAACACCTCGGTTAGCCGGGGGGCATCGCAGAATATTTCCGTCAGTACCCCCAACCTCTTTACCGGTGGTCCTTTGGCGAGGGTGAATATTCGCTTTACCGGACAATCCAACTTTGCCCCCATCAGTAATGGAGATCACGAGATTCGCATCAAAATTGACAATTTCACCAGTGACACCATTTTTGAGGGGTATCAATTGATCGACTGGCAGGAAGAAGTAAATACGGCCAACTTACGCTCGGGGAATTCCCTGATCCAATACCAGAATATCAACCATTGTACCTCCTGCACCGATCGCACAGCCGTTGCTTATGCCAGTATTACCTATCCCCACCGCACCCATTTAGGCAATGCAGCTTATCTGGAATTTTTGCTGGATGATTCCTTTAATCAGAACGGGATCCTTGTTGAGGTAACTTCATTCAATGGAGGGAATAGTGCGGTACTTTATGATCTCACCAATCGCAAACGCATCCGGGTGGTGCAGAATTTCAGCAGCCACCGCATGATCGTTTTAAACGGGGGTGGAAGAAAGAAGCTGGTACTGTCCGCCGAGGGACAACAAGCATCAGTAGGGAGCATTCAAAAATTCGGAACCACCGGAAAATTTACCGATTACAGTAACAATCTCACTGATTCTGTCTTTCTCATCATCACCCATAACTCTTTATACCCCAACAGTACGCTGTACGCTTCCTACCGGGAATCTACCGGCCATTCCACCCTCATTGCCCTGATCGGTGAGTTGTACCATCAGTATGCCTACGGGATCCGGAACCATCCGCTGGGGATACGGAATTTTATCAAACACGCCCTTGCGGACTGGACCTATCCTCCATCACACCTTTTTCTATTGGGGAAATCGGTAAGTGCTTTTGAAATGAGAAAAAATGACCTTGCCCGCGCCAGGGACCTGGTACCCACCATGGGGCATCCGGCTACCGATAATTTACTTACTGCCGGTTTGGGGAATACCAAATTTGAAACGGCCCTTCCTACCGGCAGGATCAGTGCTACCAATGGTGCTGAAGTTGACCTCTACCTGAATAAACTGGTGGCTTATGAAACCGCTCCTGTGGCTAAATGGATGAAGGAAGGCCTTCATTTTGCCGGCGGACTTTCCGCAGGGGAGAGCAATATTTATGAGAATTACCTGAACGGCTACAAGCAGGACTTTGAGGGATTGCACTACGGAGGAAATATCCGCACCTTCAAAAAAAGCTCTTCTGCGCCCATTCAAATCACCCTGGCCGACTCCATTCGCAATCTGATCAATCAAGGGGTAAGCCTGATGACTTTTTTCGGTCACGCCTCCGCCAATGAAGGTTTTGATATCAGCATCGATAAACCGGATCAGTTGAATAACCGGGACAAATACCCGGTAATGATCGCCAATTCCTGCTTTACCGGAAATTACCACCAGCCTTTCAATGTAAGTACCGGGGAAGATTATGTGCTGGAAGCGCGCAAAGGGGCCATTGCGTATGTAGCCACAGGCAACCTCGGCCTGCCTTTTTACCTGAACCAGTACAGCAGTAATTTATATGAAAATTTTACCAAATCCGGTTACGGCAAAAGCCTGGCTGAAAATATGCGCCTTACGGTGCAGGAGTTGCAAAGTGGCAATGTAAGCGGCCCATTGAAATTTGTCTGCCTGGAAATGGCCCTACAAGGTGACCCTGCCCTGGTGATCAATTATTTAACCAGTCCGGATTATCGCATCACTGCTGATAATGCTATCATTAATCCAAGCCGGGTCACCACCGAACTGGATTCCTTTCAATTGAATCTCACAGTAGAAAATGTAGGTAAAGCGGTGACGGATTCTGTAGAATTGCTGGTGCAGCGGAATTTTCCCGGTACCGGCAGGAAGGATACGTTTTACTTCCGGAAGATCCCCCGCCTCTATTATGAACAGGTAGAGGTTATAAGCTTAGAGGTTGATCGCATCAATGGAGTAGGGGAAAACCAGTTTTCGGTGATCGTGGATCCCAACAACCTTATTCCGGAGTTGGATGAAAACAACAACCGTATTGATTTCAGCCTTCAGATCACGGCAGGGGAAGTGGTGCCGGTCTATCCCTTTGAATTCAGCATGGTTGGTGCCCAGGCCCCTGTTCTGAAAGCTTCTACCGTTAGTGCTTTTGAAAAGGAAAGGCAATACCGATGGCAGCTGGATACTACGCTTTCCTTTAATTCCCCTTCGCTGGCACAACATTCCATGAGTTCTGCCGGGGGCGTATTGGAATGGCAACCGGCCTTGCTGAGCATCATGCCGGATTCAGCCGTTTATTTCTGGCGGGTTAGTAAAACGCCGCTGCCAGGGGAGGATTTCAACTGGAGGGGCAGTTCCTTTCAATACTTAGCCGGTGAAAGCGGCTGGTCACAAGCCCATCCGGATCAATACAGGCTGAATGAGTTCTTGTTTATGCAGCCACAAACGACCTCCCAGCCTTCTCGCTTTGTAGATAATATCAAGGAACTGTATGTATTTACCCGGGGCACTGAAACCTCCCTGAACACCGCCCAAGGGACTGAAGTCAGGTATGCTGTTGATGCTGATGTGCGGGAGCGAAACGCCTGTGGCACTACCCCGGGTTTTTTGATCGCCGTACTGGATTCACTTACCCTGGAATCCTGGCAGACACCCTATAACGGCGCCAATGCTAACCGGGATTATGGACAGGCGAATAAAAATTTGTATTGCGGTACCAGCAGGCAGCGGTCAGAATCGTATTTCTTGTTTCGGCAATCAGTAGATACGCAGATGACTAGTATGCGTGATTTTTTACTGAATGAAGTTCCCGACGGTAATTACGTGGTGGTTTATTCCTGGCAGGGCGTGGATTATTCCCAGATCTGGCAACAGGATTCTTCCATTCTACAGGCGTTTGCAAGCCTGGGCAGTAAGCTGATCACCTCCGTGCAAGACAACCACCCTTTTATTTTTACTGTCAGGAAAGGAGATCTGTCAACGGTACGGGAAATTAAAGGAGACTCAGCCAATCAGGGGATCGATATGAAAAGGGAACTACGTACTTCCGCCGATTTTGGCAGCGTCACTTCAGTGAATTTAAAACCCCGGGATTCCATCCGGCGACTTGCCTATAAATTCATTCCGCAAGAGATAGGTAACGATAGTATCATTCTCAGCATGATTAAACAAGTCCAAGGGGGATCGAATACACTTATTACAACCAAATTTTTACAGCATGATACTTCCCTGCAAATTACTAATAATCCCTCCTTACAAGGCGATCTGAAATTAGAAGCCCGGCTGTTTGATGAAGTAAGCCGTACCCCTCCAAACTTTGATTACTGGATGGTGAACTACAATGAGCTTCCGGACGTGGCCTTTGCCCCCAATCAGTTTTTAGATACCAATGGCAGCCGCCTGACAGCCGGGGAAAACTTGCGTTTTGGAATTGGTATCAGAAATACCGCCGGGGTTGATATAGACAGTTCCCTACTCAGCTATAGCTTATTAAAGAATAATCGTTTAGTGCAAAAATTTCAGAAAAAGATCGCCGGAATTAAAGCTGATAGTCTACTTCAACAGTATGTGGAGGTCGCTACGGAAGCTTTAAGCGGGAGGTATGAAGTGTTGCTAGAACTCAATGCAGACCAGCAAATAAAAGAATACCACCGCTTTAACAATTTTGCCAGTTTGGGTTTTTCCGTAGCTACCGACCAAACAGATCCGTTTTTGCAAGTGACGTTTGACGGACGCCGGATCATGAACCGGGAAATGGTTTCTGCCCGGCCCCTGATCACCATCAGCTTAACTGATGAAAATGGCTTCAGGCAATTGGATGATACCTCTTCCTTCAATATCTATCTGCGCAAACCCAACGGGCAGGAAGAGTTGGTTTCCTTCGCCAATAATGAGCGCTTGCAATTCATTCCCGCTACTGCAGAGGCGAATGAAGCCAGGGTGGTCTACCGCCCGGTGCTGGAAGAAGATGGCTTTTACCGTTTGCGCATACAAGCGAAGGATAAAAGTGGAAATACTTCCGGGGAAGATGATTACGCGATTGAGTTTGAAGTGGTAAACCGTTCCACCATCTCCAATTTGCTTACCTATCCCAATCCCTTTTCTACCTCCACCCGCTTTGTGTTTACCCTCACCGGATCCCAGCTGCCGGATAATATGCTGATTCAGATCATGACAGTTACCGGCAAGGTGGTCAAAGAGATACAGCAGGCCGAACTTGGGCCGCTTCACATTGGAACCAATATGACTGAATACGCCTGGGATGGGCGGGACGACTTTGGTGATCAACTGGCCAATGGCGTTTACTTATTCCGGGTAAAAACCAAACTGAATGGCAGTTCCATTGAACACCGGCAATCGGAGGCCGACCAATTTTTTAAGGCCGGTTTTGGGAAGATCTACCTGATGCGATAATAAGCAGGAGGGTTATTCGTTCTTATAAAAAAACATCTACCATGAAAATCAAATTGTTAAGCGTGGCCCTTTTAGCTGCGACCATTTTAAATGCTCAATCAGATTCTACTGGATTCCGGGCCCTGCAAATTAAAACTGGTGCCTTTGCGATTTTCAATACAGGCATTGATTACCAGACCATGCTGAAATTTCTCGATGAAAAATACATTCCAGCAGATTTGCCTATAAATTCTAGTACTTATTACGGAACCTCTTCAGGTTCACCTTACTTATCTATAGAAGCTGAATTTCTCTTAAAGAATAAAAATATACGTCCTTTTGAAAACGTTTTACGAATAGGTATAAGCCATTTTGGAAGTTCAATACTGAATTTCTCTAACCATAAAACAGATCGATATAGGATAGATACAGCAGTTTCTTCAAGTAATCAGGTATTTTATCTTGATAGCATCAGTGAACAATCATTTAATGTGAATTACGAGAGAAGCAACCTTCTCCTGAACCTCTCTTATCTATTCAGTAGTGTTACACAAAGCCGATGGTCTTTCTATGGCGGCGTAAATGCAGGAATAGGAATCTCCCTCAATTCCCGTAGCGAGATTCGAACCTATCGCAATGATTATGTAGAAGGAAGTTCCCAAAATATCAGAGAGGATGATTTTTCTGATTCCTATGATTTCGTTCAGCAAAAAAATGGGATTGTCCTGCAAACTTCTATCCCCCTGGGTTTGCATTTTAGGCTGGGCAAGGAGGTTGATTTCTGGAAAAATTCTTCCCTGATAGCGGAAATCAACCCCGGTCTATCCCACTTTTACATTCCCGAATTGAATGATTTTAAAAGCCATACTTCCATTGCCTATCTCTTCGGCTACCGCTATGCTTTTCAGTAATTGGCATCGGTTTAGATTTTGAAAATCTATAGTTTTGCCCTGCTTTTAAAAAGACATGGGTAAGGTTAAGTTTTGGTTATTATCTGTATTGAGCGGTGGTTTCTTTGCCCTGGCATGGCCCGGCATTGGGGAAATGACCGCCTTGATCTTTCTGGCCTTCGTTCCCCTGCTTCAACTGGAAAATGAACTGGCAAAGAAAAAGGAAAACTCACTCGCTATCTTTGGTTTCGCCTACCTCAGTTTTTTTATTTTTAATTTGTTCACTACCTGGTGGATCTGTTACGCTTCCCTCTGGGGGGCGGCCATGGCGGTCATCTGCAATGCGCTATTTATGGCGTTTGTCTTCCAGCTTTTCCACCTGACCAAGCGAAAAGTAGGTCGACAGCAAGGTTATTTATCCCTTCTGATCTACTGGGTGGCTTTTGAATATTTGCACCTGAACTGGGAGTTATCCTGGCCCTGGCTGACCCTGGGCAATGTGTTTGCCAATAGTGTTTCCAGCGTGCAATGGTATGAGTTTACCGGTGTACTGGGCGGCAGTTTTTACGTGTTGGTGGCCAACCTGCTTTTCTTTGGTCTTGCACCTATGCCATTTAACGTTAAGCCCGCTATTGATCTTTCGATAATAAAATTCCTGATCGCTTTTATATTTTGGGTGGCTGCTCCCATGGTTTGGTCAAAAGTCAGATATGAGGGTTACAGCAACAGGGGCGAGCCCAGGGAAGCGGTGGTTATTCAACCAAATATTGATCCGTACCACGATAAATTTTACGGCATGGCTGAATCCGATCAGATCGACCGTATGCTGGAATTATCCCGAACCCATATCACCGATTCCACCACCTTTCTCATCTGGCCGGAGACAGCCTTTCCCATGGCTTACTGGGAACATGAGCTGGAATATCTATATGGTACCATAGAATTGCGAAAGCTCATTGATGAATACCCGCACATAAGGGTGATCACCGGTTTATCCTCTTCCCGCTTATATACCGAAGGGGAAGAACTGAGTTCTACCGCCAAGCCTTTAGGCAATGGCCCGGGCCATTACGACAATTACAATGCGGCCATGCAGATCGATCAATCTGAAGTGATCGCCATTCACCGGAAGTCAAAACTGGTTTTGGGAGTGGAGAAAGTGCCTTTTCTGGAATACCTTCCCTTCATGCAAAACCTTTCCATCAACCTGGGCGGTACTTCAGGTGGTTATGGCTACCAGGAACACCCTACGGTTTTTAGCGAAAATGGGGATGCCGGGCTCGCCCCCATCATTTGCTATGAATCCATCTACGGGGAATACGTAAATGAATATGTTGAACGGGGTGCTCAAGCCCTGGCGATTATCACCAATGACGGCTGGTGGGACGATACTCCCGGTTACAAACAACACCTCGCTTACGCCCGCCTGAGGGCTATCGAGAGCCGCAAAAGCATTGCCCGCTCTGCCAATACCGGTATTTCCGCATTCATCAATCAGCGGGGGGATATTACCCAGCACACCGGATGGTGGGAACCTGCTGCGCTCAGGGGTGAAGTGTATTTAAATGACTACCCTACTTTTTACGTGCGATTCGGCGATTATATCGGCCGGATAATGGCGTTTATTGCTCCTTTGCTGCTTTTACTAACCTTGGTAAAACAGCTGAATAAAACCGAGCAGCGTTTATCCTTTCCTAAGCCCTAATAATAACTATTTTTGCCCTTCAAATTTGAAGATTAAAAATGGATAAGTTCGACGTTGCCGTCATCGGTTCAGGACCCGGAGGATATGTATGTGCCATCCGCTGCGCCCAGCTGGGTTTTAAAACAGCTATTATTGAAAAATACGACTCCCTGGGAGGTACCTGCCTGAATGTAGGTTGCATTCCTTCCAAAGCTTTGCTGGATTCCTCAGAGCATTACCATCAGGCAGCCCATGATTTTAAAGAGCATGGCATCGAGCTGAAAGACCTGAAAGTGAATTTCAAGCAAATGATCGCGCGAAAGAGGGGAGTGGTAGAGCAAACCGTAGGTGGCATTGACTACCTGATGAAGAAAAACAAGATAGAAGTGATCCACGGCACGGCTTCCTTCAAAGATAAAAATACCCTCAGTATTCAAGGCAAGAAGAAAAGTGAGATCTCGGCAGATAAGATCGTGATCGCCACCGGTTCCAAACCGGGTTCCCTGCCTTTTATTGAAATCGATAAAGAACGGATCATTACTTCCACGGAGGCTCTGGAGTTGAAGGAAGTACCCAAGAAAATGCTGGTGATCGGCGGGGGGGTGATCGGCCTGGAATTAGGATCTGTTTACGCCCGTCTGGGAACGGAAGTGGAGGTGATCGAATACATGGATCGGATCATTCCCACCATGGACGGCACAATGAGCAAGGAACTGGCCAAGGTGCTGAAGAAACTGGGTATGAATATCCATGTTTCCCATAAAGTAAAAGAAGTAAAGAGGAACAAGAATAAAGTAACGGTTAAGGCCGATGACAAAGCCGGTAAAGAACAAACTTTCGAAGCTGACTATTGCCTGGTTTCGGTAGGGCGGGTGCCTTTTACCAAAGAGCTCAATGCGGAAGCTGCGGGAGTAAAACTGGATGAAAGGGGCAGGATTGAGGTGAATGAACACCTGCAGACCACTGCGGATAATATTTATGCCATCGGCGATGTGATCCGGGGAGCCATGCTTGCCCATAAAGCGGAAGAAGAAGGCATTCTCGTAGCAGAGATCCTCGCCGGACAAAAGCCTCACATCGATTATAACCTGATTCCCGGAGTGGTTTATACCTGGCCTGAAGTGGCCAGCGTAGGCAAAACGGAGGAGCAGTTAAAAGAGGATAAAATAGCGTACAATACCGGTTCTTTCCCTTTTAAGGCC
>CAZBIF010000045.1:17015-17554 GCA_964492055.1 uncultured Flavobacteriales bacterium | reverse complement strand
GTGATCGTGGAAGAAACCTTGCAGGCCATTGCCATAGTTAAAGCCTTCGTAAATGAAGCGTTTGAACGCAATCGATACAAAATTGCCACCGACAAAGTGATTGGCATAGCCTTGCGTGCGGCCCGCTGGCGGGCGGCTTTTGCTTCTTTCATCATTTTCTGCCTCTTCGGCTCCATTGTAGGGGTGATCTGGTATGGAGTAATCCTGGTGCAGCAGGCCCAGATGACCATAGGTGACCTGCTAACCTTCATCCTGTATTCCGTTTTTGTGGGTGCCTCCATGGGTGGCATTGCCGATCTGTACTCCCAGTTGCAAAAAGCCATCGGTGCTACAGAAAACCTGCTTGAATTATTTGATCAGCAACCTGAAACCACCCAGGATCAAAAATCGTCTGCCGCGCAAATTGAAAAGGGAGCAGTTGTGTTTGAAGGGGTTGAGTTCTCCTATCCTTCACGCCCTGCCAATCAAGTGCTGAAGGGCATCTCCTTCTCTATTGATGCCGGGGAGAATGTGGCAGTGGTAGGCCCTTCAGGCGCAGG
>CAZBIF010000045.1:16738-17005 GCA_964492055.1 uncultured Flavobacteriales bacterium | reverse complement strand
TCTTCCGGTTTTACAATCCTACCGCCGGGCAGATCCTGATTGATGGAAGGCCAAACCACACCTATGATCTGCATACGCTTCGGGAAAGCATGGCCATCGTACCCCAGGATGTCATTTTATTTGGGGGGACCATTAAGGAAAACATCGCTTACGGTAAAACCGATGCGACTGATGCTGAGATCATAGCCGCAGCAAAACAAGCCAATGCACATGAATTTATAGCATCGTTTGGTGAAGGATATGAGACCCTGGTTGGCGAACGCGGCA
>CAZBIF010000045.1:16379-16728 GCA_964492055.1 uncultured Flavobacteriales bacterium | reverse complement strand
TTGATGAAGCCACCTCATCACTTGATTCCCAATCGGAGCAACTGGTGCAGCAGGCCCTGGAAAGCCTGATGAAAAACCGCACTTCCATTGTGAT
Source organism: uncultured Flavobacteriales bacterium (assembly GCA_964492055.1). Taxonomy (GTDB): domain Bacteria; phylum Bacteroidota; class Bacteroidia; order Flavobacteriales_E; family Vicingaceae; genus CAZBIF01. Next base: position 16,634 of record CAZBIF010000045.1, on the reverse strand, counting down.
CGCCCACCGGCTTTCCACTGTGCAAAATGCAGATAAAATCATTGTCCTTGAAAAGGGGGAGATCGTGGAAGCTGGCAGTCCTGCCACGCTGGAGGCAAATAAAGAAGGATTATATAGTCGGCTAAAGGAAATGCAAATGCATTAAAACAAAAATCCCCCCCGACTGGGTCAGGGGGGATTTTCTTACTTTCTGGGTGATTTTTTTTCACTCTCCCTTCTTTCGCTTTCTTTTTTTGTTTGAGGGTTTTTCTTTGG
>CAZBIF010000045.1:9943-16369 GCA_964492055.1 uncultured Flavobacteriales bacterium | reverse complement strand
CTCTTCGTTGCTGTTGTTGTGACATGATTTATAGGTTTAAAAATTAATATAAAGGGTATTTGGCAGAAATAGTGCCTTTAGCCGTTAATATCTATTTTATTCAAAATGAATGAATTGCAAATTGTCACTTATCTACATATGTAACTAATTCGGTACAAAATTGGGGAAGTTGCCTACAATTCTACCCAATGCACAAATTCAAGTCCAAACTAATAGCGTGCGAAGGCAAAGCGGTCCCTACCATACATATCTTCCCGCAGTTGGATTTCTTTTAACTTGTAATCCCGAAATAATGCTTCTATCTCCTTTCCTTTTCCTTCGTGAATTTCCCAGCATATCCAGCTACCGGTATGCAAAATGTGCGGTGCGATTTCAAGCATGCGCTTATAAAAAATAAGGGGATCATCCACTTCGGGGCTCAGGGCAATGAGGGGCTCATGTTCCACTACATGGGTTTGCAGCGATTGCAATTCTTCCCGGGTAACATAGGGCGGGTTGCTGATCAACAGATCAAATTTACCTTCCGGCCTATGGTAGAGAATATCCATTTCCACCCAGTTCACCGCAGCTTTTAATCGCCTTGCATTTATTTCGGCCACCTCCATAGCGGCAGAGGAAACCTCCAGACCGGTAATCGCTTTAAATTTCCCTTCGAGTGCCAGGGTGATGGGAATGCAACCGCTGCCGCTGCCGATATCAATGATATTCCCGTTCTTTCCATAACCGGCTTCCAGGATCAATTGTACCAGTTCCTCTGTTTCCGGCCGGGGGATCAATACCCTCTCATCGATGAAAAATTCCCGGCCAAAGAAGTACGTTTTCTGTAAAATATAATCAATGGGCCTCCCCGCTTGCAGCTCACGGAGTGCCTGCTGAAGCAGAGTGGCTTCCTCCTTGCCAACCTCTTTTTCCCTCTGCAACTGCATGTCGGCACGGCTGAAACCAAGGTAATGATCGAACAATAAAAAAAGCAATTGTTCTATTTCCCTGCTACTGTATTGCACAGACAGCTTATTCTTGAAGGTATGTATATATTCCCGGACGCGCATAAAAAAGGGTACCGAAATTAGTAAAATAAATACTTTTGAAAGCTTGGAAAACCAAACGATATACATGCAACGGGCTTTTGACCTGGCAGCTAACGGCAAGCTGGAAGTCGCTCCCAACCCCATGGTTGGCGCAGTGATCGTTTATCAGGACAAGGTCATAGCCGAGGGATTTCACCGGCAGTTTGGAGGAGCACATGCAGAAATTGAAGCTTTGAAGCAGGTAAAAGACCAGTCTATCCTATCTGAAGCTACCTTGTATGTAACTCTTGAACCTTGTTCCCATCAGGGTAAGACCCCTCCCTGTTCTCAGGCGATCATTCGCTCAGGCATAAAAAAAGTAGTGGTAGCCAACCTGGATCCCAATCCTTTGGTAAGTGGGCGGGGGATTGAGGCATTAAAAACTGCCGGAATTGAGGTTCTCACGGAAGTAGAAGCAAGCAGGGGGGAAAAATTGAACCGTCGGTTTTTCACCTTTCACCGCAAGCAACGGCCTTACATTATTTTGAAATGGGCCCAGAATCGCAGGGGGGAAATGGGCACCTACGATGAACTGCCCGCTGAAAAGCGCTGGTTCACTTCCCCCGAATCCAAGCAACTGGTACATCAGTGGCGGGCAGAAGAACAGGCCATACTGGTGGGCCGAAGAACGGTGGAACTAGATGACCCTACCCTAAACTGCCGGGAGGTAAGTGGTAAAGATCCCATCCGCCTGATCATTGATAGTGACCTCAGCTTATCCGATCATGTAAAGGTAAAATCCGGGCAGATCCCCACAACTATTTTTAATAGAAAATCTCAGGAAGTAAAAAATAACGTGCATTATATAAATCTGGAATTTAAGGATACCGTAAAGGAAATTTTAGATTATTGCTATGAACAGCAGATCCTCTCCATCCTGGTAGAAGGAGGCAGTTACACCCTGCAATCTTTTATTGATAAAAATCTCTGGGATGAAGCCAGAATATTCACCGCAGATAATAAATTTGAAAATCCGGTGATCGCCCCTGACATTAAAAGGGAAAGAGTTGAGATCCTTCGTTTGAAAGAGGATTTACTGGAAATCTACCAGGCTGTTCCATGATCTATCTGATATTTAGCATAGCCTGCTCTACCGCCATCTTTCTGCTTTTCCGCTCATTTCCTAAATACGGCGTAAATAATTTTTCCGCCATCGTGATCAATTACTTCATTGCCACCGCTGTGGGTATTTTTCTCGCCGGCCCTGACTTCTCCCTCACTTATCTATTATCCGTGAAATGGTTAGGAAATGGACTACTGTTAGGGGTGATTTTTATCACTTTATTCAACCTCATGGCCATTACTTCCCAGAAATTAGGGCCATCAGTAGCCTCGGTAGCCAATAAAATGGCTTTGGCCATTCCGGTGGTTTTTGCCATTTTTTATTACGGCGAAAGCAACAATACCCTTAAAATTACAGGCGTAATACTTGCCTTACCCGGAGTTTACCTTGCCTCTATTAAAACAAAAAAGAGAAAAAAAAAACGAAGCCTTTCCCACCTCTGGTTGCCCCTGGTTATTTTCATAGGTTCCGGTTTCATCGATACCTATGTAAAATATACAGAAAAATACCTCTTGCAGGAGAATACCCCGGATGCTAAACTGTTCAGCTCGCTTATTTTTTTTACGGCTTTTATCCTGGGAAGTATAACTTTGATCTTCAGCCCAAAAAGACGGAGCTTCTCCCGCCCTTCTTTATTAGCAGGTATACTTTTAGGCGTGGTAAACTACGGCAGTATCTATTTTTTGCTGCTTACCTTTAAACGCTCTGCTCTGGAAAGTTCAGTGGTTTTTCCCATCAATAATATGGGAGTGGTACTAACCACTTCGGTTTTTGGATTTCTGCTTTTCAGGGAACAGTTCAGCCGGAAAAATTTACTGGGCATCTTCCTGTCGGTAATAGCTATATTACTCATAGCCTTCAGCCGTATTTAACTGTTTCCTTTTCGGAAAACCTCAAATACGCTCATGCGCGCTCTGACAGGCTCAGCCAGCGATCGGTTTTCTCTTCCACTTCTTTTTGATATTCGCCCAAACGGTTTGCCTTTTCCATTTGTTCGTTTACGGGCAGGTCAGCGGCCTGGCTCATTTCCTCACTCAACCGCCTGATCTCCGTTTCGAGTTTTTCGATTTCCTTTTCCAGTTTGTTGTATTCCCTTCTTTCCTGGTAACTTAAGCGATCGGCATAGCGATCCTGTGTCTGAGATTGGGCTGCACCTTTTTCGACCTTTGCCGTACTTCCATTTACCTTCTGAAAGTCTTCCACTACCCTACTGTAAGGTTCATTACTGATGATCACCTCTCCCTGTCCCTTAAAATAAAACACCTGATCAGCCAGGCGGTCCATAAAAGCCCGGTCATGGGACACCAATAGCAAACAACCGCTAAACTGCTCTAAAAAATCTTCAAGAATGCCAATAGTTTTGATATCCAGGTCATTGGTAGGTTCATCCAGAATGAGAAAATTAGGGTTTCCCATGAGAACGGTTAGCAGATACAATCGCTTCTTTTCACCTCCACTCAGTTTCTCCACATAATCATACTGCTGCTTCGGGGAAAACAGGAACCGTTCGAGTAGTTGAGAGGCAGTGATCTTGCGGCCTTTTTCCAGGGGGATCACTTCTGCGATGTCTTTTACTACCTCAATTACCCGCTTGCCTTCCTTAAAATGCAGCCCTTGCTGACTATAGTAGCCCAACTGAACAGTTTCCCCGATCACGATCTTTCCGGAATCCGGTTCCACTTTGCCCATCAACATATTCAGAAAAGTGGTTTTACCGGAACCATTCCTGCCGGCTATACCGACTCTATCGCCTTTCTTAAACACGTAGTCAAAACCGTCGACAATAACCTTTTCACCAAATCTTTTCTTCAGTTTGTGCACCTCAATGATCTTACTGCCCATGCGGTCACTTTTGATCTGCAATTGCAATTCCTCTTTATCGAGTCGGGTCTTTGCTTTTTTCTGCAAGGTGTAGAAGTCATCTATCCTCGCTTTGGACTTCGCATCCATTCCAGCTCACGCCGGTAGAGGTTTTTTGCCCGTCCTACCTCAGCTGCCTGTACTTGTTCCCGCTGCTCTTTTTTTTCCAGATAATAGGTATAATCCCCTTCGTATTTATAAAGCTGCTGCTTGCTCAGTTCCAGTATTTTGGTGCAAACCCGGTTGAGAAAATAGCGATCGTGGGTGACCATTAAGAGAGTGACCCCTTCCCGGCTAAAATATTCTTCCAGCCATTCGATCATGGGAATATCGAGGTGGTTGGTAGGTTCATCCAGGATATAAAAGTCCGCATCCTGCAATAGGATGGCTATCAATCCCAGGCGCTTTTGTTGCCCTCCGGAAAGCTGCCCCACCTTTCGGCTATCTTCTATTTCATCCAGTTGAAATACGCCCAGCAACTTATTCACCCTGCTCTCATAATCCCAGGCTTTGGTGCGCTCCATTTCTTCCAGCAGCTTGCTCATATCTGCTTCCTCGGTACCCTCCGCCAGCATCTTCCGGTATTTTTTAATAGCGCGGCATGCCTCATTTTCAAAGGCATACATTACTTCCGACAAAGTGAGTTCGTTATTGAGCTGCTGTTGTTGACTGAGCATGGCGGTTTTCACCCCATTGCGGATCACCACCCGGCCACTATCCGGATTGTCATCTCCGTTCAGTATCCTCAGTAAGGTACTTTTGCCTTCTCCATTCTGGGCGATCAGGGCTACCTTCTCGCCTTCCTCTATACCAAAGCTAAGCTGATCAAACAGCAAACGTTCACCGAAACGCCTGGAGATATTTTCTACAGAAAGTATATTCATCAGATCTCTTCAGTAACCCGGCTTAGTCCATTGGCAGCGAGGGTATAATCAGGCTGTATAGAAAGGGCTTTGCGGTAGTCTTTAGCAGCATTGCTAATATCGCCCATCAATTCAAAAGCATAGCCGCGGTTGTAATAAGCCTGATAATAGTTTGGATCAACCTCTATGGCATCGGTGAAATATTTAAGACTTTCCCGGTATAATTTCAGATAATACATATGGACATAGCCAAGGTTGTAGTACGCCTCACGGAATTCAGGGTGTACCTTGGTGGCGTGAATATACGTTTGCATGGCTTCATTGTACATTTCGTGCTCCTGTTGAAACATGCCTTTTGCGTAAAGTGCGTCCGGGTGATCCGGTTTAATTTGCAGGGCACTGTTGTAGTATTGTAAGGCCAGGGGATCATGCCGGGCAGCGTGTATCATGCCCAATTGCATAAAGGCATCAAAATAATCCGGATCCTGTTCCGTAGCGGTTTGAAAACTACTGATAGCCTTGGCAGTATCCTTCAGTTCAAGGAATAAAAACCCCTTTAAGTAATAGGCTTCTGCATTGTACATGTTATGTTTTACGGCTTGATCTGCCTGGCTCAGTGCTTTTTGCCATTCACCTTGTCGCATATATACTTCAGCACGTGCAAGATTTATTCTCTCAGATCCCGGATGATAATTTTCCGCATTTTCCAATACCCGCATTGCAGGTTCCATCCTGCCCCTTTCGGCGAAGTATTCAGCCTGCGCAAGCAAGGTAGACAGATTGGAAGAATCTATTTTGAACGCCCGGTCTATATCCTTAATGCGGCTTTCCATATCACCCAGCTCTTTGTAAATATCTGCTCGCTCTATATACAAATCAGGGTTATTAATATCCTCCCTTATCTTGCGGTTGATGGCAACTAAACTACTATCCTCCGGTTCCTCTTGTTTCTCAGTAACTACCGGAACTTGTCTCGTTTCTTTAGACTGATCTGATTCCGCGGGCTGTTCTCCGCAGCCATATGACAAAATTCCGACTAGTAAAATAAAAAGTATTCGCATAAAAAAGCCCTGTTGTAAAAACAGGGCAAATTTAAGTTTATTCATACAGTTGCCTAAGCTTCCTTTACCCCACTTTTGATCTTGCCTTCCAGCTCGTCCATCAATTCGGGATTGTCTTCAATAAGCAATTTTACGGCATCCCGGCCTTGTCCCAGTTTGGTATCTCCATAGCTAAACCAGCTACCACTTTTCTTAATGATCCCCAGGTCAACGCCCATATCGATAATTTCTCCGCTACGGGAAATTCCGGAACCGTACATAATATCAAATTCCGCCTTGCGGAAAGGGGGAGCCACTTTGTTTTTTACAACTTTCACCTTTACGCGGTTACCGATAATGTCTTCTCCCGTCTTTATCTGTGAGCTGCGGCGGATATCCAAACGTACCGATGAATAAAATTTAAGGGCATTTCCCCCGGTGGTGGTTTCCGGATTGCCGAACATAACCCCGATCTTTTCCCTCAACTGATTGATAAAAATACAGGTACAACCGGTGCGGCTGATGGTAGCGGT
>CAZBIF010000045.1:6611-9933 GCA_964492055.1 uncultured Flavobacteriales bacterium | reverse complement strand
CTTTCGCAAGGCCTGGGACATCAGTCGGGCCTGCAAACCCATTTTGGAATCACCCATCTCACCTTCTATTTCAGCCTTGGGGGTAAGGGCGGCCACGGAGTCAATAATGATCAGGTCAATCGCGCCGGAGCGGATGAGATTATCGGCGATCTCTAAGGCTTGTTCCCCATTATCTGGCTGGGAAATAAATAAATTTTCGGTGTCTACCCCCAGGTTAGCCGCATAAAACTGATCGAAAGCATGTTCAGCATCAATAAAGGCAGCGATGCCTCCCTGCTGTTGTACTTCCGCGATAGCATGGATAGCGAGGGTGGTCTTACCGGAAGATTCCGGCCCGTATATTTCAATCACCCTGCCGCGGGGATAACCCCCTACGCCCAGGGCCATGTCCAAAGCTACCGATCCGGTAGGAATTGCTTCTACATTTTCCACCGGTTTAGCGCCTAGTTTCATAATCGCTCCTTTGCCATAGGTCTTTTCAAGTTTATCTATGGTCAATTCAAGGGCTTTGAGTTTCTGCTTGGAAACTTCTTCTTTCTCTGTAGTATTTGCCATCTTTAACTTTTTAGTATTTGCTCGGTGTGTTCCTTGGTTTTTACCTTTTCAATGATATCTTCTATCTTGCCTTCCTCATCAATTACATAGGTTTTCCTCAAAATGCCTTTATAGGTTTTACCCATGAATTTCTTTTCTCCCCAGGCATTATAATCCTGAATTACTTTTTTATCGGTATCCGCTAATAAGGTAAAGGGGAGATCGTATTTAGCTATGAATTTCTGATGCTTGATTTCCTTATCTGCGCTTACCCCCACCACTTCATAACCCTGCTTTTGCAATGCTGTGTAATTATCCCTTAAATTACAGGCTTGTTTGGTACAACCCGGGGTATCGTCTTTCGGGTAAAAATACAGGATCACTTTTTTGCCTCTCAAGGCATTTAAATCAAATTCATTTCCTTCCTGATCTTTTGCTTTTATCGGGGGGGCAGGATCCCCTACTTGTAATTCATTCATTTTTTTGACATTTTTATCGTCAATATTACGACGTATAAAATAACATTTATTTCTTAAAACTACAAATCCATCACTTCCTTTTGCAATATTATAGCTTATTTTAGCCTTCTCCATGAGGAAAGCTGAAAAAGTAGATTTTATTATCAACAAACTGGAAGAACTCTATCCCGAAGTTCCCATTCCCCTGGATCACAAAGATGCTTACAGCCTCTTGATCGCGGTATTGTTATCGGCGCAATGCACCGATGAAAGGGTGAATAAGGTAACCCCCGAATTATTCTCCATGGCGGACAACCCTTACACCATGAAAGATCAGACCATAGAGGATATCCAAGCCATTATCCGACCTTGCGGGCTTTCGCCGCAAAAGTCAAAGGCCATTCATAAACTTTCAGAAATTCTGGTGAAAGAGCACAATGGTAAGGTACCTGCTAGCTTTACAGCTCTGGAAAAATTGCCCGGGGTAGGGCATAAAACGGCATCGGTGGTGATGGCCCAGGCGTTTAATATTCCAGCTTTCCCCGTGGATACGCACATCCACCGTTTGATTTACCGATGGGGGTTGAGCAACGGCAAAAGCGTGGCACAAACAGAAAAAGATTGCAAACGGCTGTTCCCAAAGAATTTATGGAACAAACTCCATTTACAGATCATCTATTTCGGACGGGAATACTGTAAGGCCCGACCTCACCAGGCAAAAAATTGCCCGATCTGCTCTATGGCAGGCCGGGCCAGTCTGTTTAATTGAGCACCTGCTCCACAAAACCGAAATTATTCGTCTTTCGAATGGAAAGCGCCTTAGAATAATTCAGGATATTATCCACGCTTTGCTTCGCCGGCATAGCTTTATCTGTTGAGGTTTTCTTAGAAAATAACTGAAGCAGCCTGGCTTCTTCTTTTTTGATCTGTTGAAGTTGAGAAAAAGAATACGTAGTGTTTTTCATGTATGTTGAGTTTCTGGTTCATAGATAAGTAACGCAGTCAACTCTCACATATTGTAAAACACTAAAATTTAATTGGTGAGGGTCAGCTTTTTTTCGTCTACCAGCTTGCGGAGGTTGATCAAGGCATAGCGCATACGGCCCAGGGCGGTATTGATACTCACATTGGTCTTCTCGGCAATTTGTTTAAAGCTCATGTTAAAATACATACGCATCATCAATACTTCCTTCTGATCGAAAGGTAGCTGATGTACCAGTTTCTTTACATCCGAAAGGATCTGATCCTTGATGGCTTCTTCTTCTACATTCAGGGATTTATCCTTAATGATATCGAAAATGTCAAAATCAGGGCCGCCATTGGTGGTAGGCATTTTCTGATTTCTGCGGAAATGGTCGATGATCAGGTTGTGGGCAATGCGATTGACCCAGGGCAGGAATTTGCCTTCATCGTTATAACTTCCCTTTTTCAAGGTGCGGATTACTTTCATGAAGGTTTCCTGAAAGATATCGTTTGCCAGGGCCTCGTCTTTCACCGTAAATTTAATATAGGCAAAAACCCTGTCCTTGTATCGATTGAGAAGCACTTCAAAAGCTTCTTCGTTTCCCCTTAAGTAATTCCGGATAAGGACCTTATCACTCGCCACATTCGATTCCATAAACATATATACTTTTTGCTTTGTTAAAAAAAGCGGTTAATAAAAAGTAATGTTCAGGCTATAGGCTCGTCCTCTTTGTTTTTTAATTATCTTATTTAAACGACTGTAAATTCAAATTATTGTATTACAATCAAACTTCGGCAAACTTACTTAACTTAATTGATAGGGAGTAAATTTGTCCTCCGCCAAATTTCTGCAAACTATATGCCAGCATCCGTAGACCAGTTAGACCCGAAGGAATACATCATCATCAAAGGTGCCCGTGTACATAATTTAAAGAACATTGACGTGGCCATTCCGAGAAACAAGCTGGTGGTGATTACCGGGCTTTCAGGTTCCGGTAAATCATCCCTGGCGTTCAGCACCCTCTATGCCGAAGGGCAGAGAAGATACGTGGAAAGCCTTTCAGCTTATGCCCGCCAGTTCCTGGGAAAGGTGGAAAAGCCAGACGTGGATTATATCAAAGGCGTTGCACCGGCCATTGCAATTGAGCAGAAAGTAAATACCACCAACAGCCGGTCAACCGTAGGTACTACTACCGAGATCTATGATTATCTCAAACTCCTGTTTGCAAGAATTGGAAAAACCATCTCCCCTATTAGTGGAGAGGAGGTAAAAAAACACACGCCCAAAGACGTGGTCAATTATATCCTAAAACAAAAGGCCGAAAGCAAGATATGGTTGCTCTCTCCGGTTTCCGTGGATAAGAAGG
>CAZBIF010000045.1:5732-6596 GCA_964492055.1 uncultured Flavobacteriales bacterium | reverse complement strand
TTGTTGATTCAGCAAGGCTATAGCCGGCTTTGGGTAGATGGTGAAATGCAATGGCTGGAGGAGGCAGATATTGACTTACTGCGGCAGCAGGAGACCATATATCTGGTTATCGACCGGTACAAGGGGGGTGAAGAGCTGGAGGAGCAGGAAAACCGCATCTGGGATTCGGTGGAAATTGCCTTTTTTGAAGGCAAACAAAACTGTCGTGTAGTCACCGAAATTGAGGGTGCACGAACTGAATTTGATTTTTCCTCTGCTTTTGAAAAAGACGGGATGGTATTTGAAGAACCCTCTGTCCATCTTTTTACCTTCAACAATCCCATTGGCGCCTGCCCTACCTGTGAGGGATTTGGAAAGGTGATAGGCATTGATGAAGACCTGGTGATACCCAACAAAAGCCTTTCGGTGTATCAGGATGCCATTCTCCCTTGGAAGGGTGAAAAAATGCAGAAATGGAAAAATGAACTCATCAACCATGCTTCCAGATTGGATTTTCCCATTCACAAGCCGGTAATTGAACTCAGCCCGGAACAATATGAGCTGCTGTGGACAGGGAATTCCTATTTCTCCGGCTTACATAAATTTTTCAAATACCTGAGCAAAAAAAGCTACAAGATCCACTACCGGGTGATGATGGCCCGCTACCGGGGTCGTACCACCTGCCCCGACTGCAAAGGGAAACGGCTTCGACAGGAAAGTGAATACGTTAAAATAGACGGGCATTCCCTGCCGGAACTGGTCACGCTCTCCCTGAAGCAATTGACTACCTTAATGAAAGGTTTAAAACTGAATGATTACGAGAAAAAAGTAAGTAAGCGATTGGTACAGGAAATTAACAATCGCCTGGATTACCTGCTTAAGGTA
>CAZBIF010000045.1:1387-5722 GCA_964492055.1 uncultured Flavobacteriales bacterium | reverse complement strand
CCGGGGGGGAATCCCAGCGTATCAACCTGGCCACCTCCCTGGGCAGCAGCCTGGTAGGTTCCATGTATATCCTGGATGAACCCAGTATCGGTTTACATCCGCGGGATACAGCACGCTTGATTGAAATATTAAAGGCGCTGCGGGACCTGGGCAATACGGTGATCATCGTGGAACACGATGAGGATATTATCCGCGCAGCCGATGAAGTGATAGACCTGGGACCTGAAGCCGGTAGCTTTGGAGGGGAACTGGTTTTTCAAGGTTCGGTAAAGCAGTTGTTGAAAGCTGATACGCTAACGGCCAAATACCTCAATCGTATCCTCCAAGTGGCTGAAAACGGCAAAAGCAGTTCGTTCAATAATTTTATCGAGGTGACAGGAGCCAGGGAAAATAACCTCAAAGCCATCGATGTAAAATTCCCTTTACATGCCCTGACCGTGGTGAGCGGGGTAAGCGGTTCGGGAAAATCCAGTCTGGTGAAAAAGATCATCTACCCGGCCCTGCAAAAAAAACTGGGAGGCTACGGGGATAAGACCGGGGCTCACAAGGAAATAAAAGGAGCTATACAGCAGCTTTCAGAAGTGGAGTTCATCGATCAGAACCCCATAGGTAAATCCAGTCGCTCCAACCCGGTAACTTACATTAAGGCCTACGATGAGATCCGCAACCTCTTTGCCTCCTTAGGATTGGCTAAAAGCAGGGGGTATAAAGCTTCCCATTTTTCTTTCAACGTCGATGGAGGGCGCTGTGAAGTATGCCAGGGGGAAGGGGAAATAGTGGAAGAAATGCAATTCATGGCAGATATTCACCTGGTATGTGAAAATTGCCAGGGTAAGCGGTTTAAAGAGGAGATCCTGGAGGTGAAATTTCAGGGGAAATCCATAGCCGATGTACTGGATCTGACCGTAGATGAGGCAATCACCTTTTTCGCTGAGCATCAGGAAAACAAACAATCCCTGAAAGTAGCCGAAAAATTAGATCCTCTGCTGCAGGTAGGCCTGGGCTATGTGAAATTGGGGCAGGCTTCCGGCACCCTCAGTGGCGGGGAAGCACAACGGATTAAACTGGCTTCCTATCTTGGAAAGGGCGGTAGTAAACAACACATTCTGTTCATTTTTGATGAACCCACCACCGGCCTGCATTTTCACGACATCTCCAAACTGCTTAGATCCTTCCGCGCCCTGATCAAACAAGGGCATAGCTTATTGGTCATAGAGCACAATACCGAAGTTATAAAAAACGCAGACTGGCTGATCGAACTGGGACCGGAAGGGGGCGACCGTGGTGGTTGTCTGCTATATCAGGGAAAAGCTAGTGATATTGCCTTGCAAGAGGAGAGCGTGACAGCAGAATACCTTTAATTCAATTATTTGAAAACACACTTGCTTCGTCAGACTGAGCTAGCCTGCACTATGTGCAAGCTAAAGGTCGAAGTCCAAAGTGGTGTAGGTTTGAAAGAAAAGCACTAAAATCCTCTTTTTACTAGAGTCAAATCGTTTAAGAAAATTGTATTCGCTAATAAAATAAAAACGGGAGGCCAGATCCATCAGCGAGCCGGCGAGAGAGTGAATGGGCTTTTCCGACCATGGGGCAGAAGCTGTGAGGGAGTCGATGAAAAACACAGGGAGCCAGGAAGCATTGATGGATCTTGACCTTTTCGCTCTTTTGGGTCAAGCCAAAAGAGCAATAGAAATAAAAGGCTAAATGATAAAGCAAACCTGATAACATAACCCACTTTGGTATTGAAAATTTGACATTGATACTTCGTCAAGCTCAGTACAAGCTGCTCAGGCTGACAAAGGATGTAATCTTCAGGATCTTTTCTTTGAAACCAAAAAAAAACCCCGACTTAGTCGGGGTTTTAAATTAATCAATTATTTAGTTATTTACTGAATTATCAGTTTCTCCACTTTGGAACTTTCCTCTCCTTGCAGCTTCAGGAAGTAAACTCCTTTGGCCAGGCCGGTAAGGTCCAGTTCTTCGGTCATGCTACCGTTCACATTCAGGCGGTCTTCATACACCAGTTTGCCGTCAATGTCCCGGATCTCCAGGTTCAACTGCTCTTTCAGCTTAGTTATATTTAAGCGGAACCTACCATCAGAGGGATTAGGGGTGATGCTAATGCTGCGACCAAAGTTGTTAGCCAGTTCTTCCGCACCGATTACACAGTTGACTTCCCCAATGGCCATGGTCCTCGTACTCTGGCAACCACCGCCATAATAAACCTTACCGTTCCAGGCCCGGCCGGTGTTCACCCCACCAAATAAACTACATAAGCCATCGCCAATGATAATATCCATATCCTTATTGGTGTATGTCGTATTGGTAGTGACATTCGTATAATCTGCCTCGAAAAAGATATAGATACCGGTTATGTTATTAGCATTTACCCTAATGGGAGTATTTAAGGTAACCTTAGTCATGTTGTTTGGACCTGCACTGGTAACTGTCTGGGTATCCACCCTTGTCCAGGCAGCGGAGCTGGTTTGAGAACCATCGTAAGTTCCTGATTTTATATATACAGATACCGGGGAACTTAATCCCTGAGTAACCCCCATATTTAAAGCAAACCCTTCGATATCCAGATCGATTTTTGGATCAATATCAAACATATTACCACCTCCACAACCATTGCCACCTACAAAGGGGTGCGCATTGGCAGAATCACTGCTAGCCCCGGTAGTAGTTTCTACATAAAATGTATCTATACTGGGAGTAGAAGGGTTACCGGGCGTAGCGGTATAATATAAGGTATCCGAGGTGGAAATAATATTCCCTCCTACTGCTGAATCATACCATATAAACCCTGCGCCAGTAAAACTAGAAGTTGCGATCAAGGTATCTGTTCCCGGATCCCCGCAATTTGGAAGAGGATTACCACTATTAACTGTGGGCGCAGGTAATGTAATGGGGGTTACCGTAAAGGTATTCTGTGAAGGATTGGTATCGCACTCCAGTACCCGGTATGTGGTTGCCGTAGATGGGCCCACCATAATACTTGCAGTAGTAGCACCACTAATATCCACCCAATTATTATTTACTAATTCCTGCCATTGTAAAGTAGGGCAAGTGCCATCCGTAGTCAAGGTAGTGGAATCACCGGCACAAATGGTATCTGAACCGCTTATTGTGCCCAAACTTGCGGTAGCAAATTGTGCGGGGCCTTCCCAGCTACTGCTATCTCCCACAGCACAAATCGCCCGTACATAATACTCATAGGTAGAATCCGGGGTCAAACCGGTAAGCAGCAGGCTGTCGGTGGTACTTGACAATAGGGTTCCCGTTCCCGGGCTAAAGCCTGCTCCCCCGTATTCAACTTGAAAATCATTGGTATTGTTGGGATCTTCCCAGTTGAGGATCACCGAACTCAGGCGGGCGTTGTCAGTTCCCAAAGAATCCACTGCTGCACAGCTAACACAGGTGCTTACCTGCAATAGGTCAATGGCAAAATCACTGTAGAAGTTATTACCAATCAGAAAATCAAATTGCAGGTAAACAGTATCCCCGACATAATTATCCAAACGGATACCCACATTCTGCCAGGGATCCAGTTCATCTGTCTGTAGTTCACCTGACCAGCTGAACAAGGTAGTATTATAGGAACCATTCAAAACCGTATCCACCCTAACTGTCAACGTTCCCATAGTTTGACCGTAGGCATGCATCCAGAAAGAAAGTTCAGCCTCATCGGCCCCTGTGGTTAAATCAATAGGCGGCGAATACATAATGGCATGAGTGCCCCAGGGGTTACCTGCGGAGCCGGAGGCTTCCACATATGCATAATTTGAACCGCTATGCGCCCCAGAAGGCCCGGTGCTGCCGGAACCCGTACCACCGGAAAAACCAAAATTCCAATCGCCAGCCGTAGTGCCATTGTTCACATCACCTGTCCAACTACCGATCGCATCAAATTCTTCGGTAAAAATCTCTGTAGCTGCTCCACCGGAAGTACAATTGACTCCTACAGGGCCCCGGATCAGGGTGTTGAACTGATACCATCCGACCAATAGGGAAGTATCACCTGCCCCACATATTTCACGCAGGCTATATTCGTAACAGGTTGAGGGCATCAAACCACTTACACTCACACTATCGGCTGTGGTATACATCACCATGGGAGAACCTTGAGTGGTATCACATCGTCTCACGACCACTTCCACTTCATTATTGGACACATTAGCTATCCATTGAATGGTCGCGGAATCTGAGGATAAATTATCTACTGAAGTGGAAGCCGGTGGAGGGCAAGTTGGAGGATTAAACTCATCGGCCCCGATATCCGGTTTGGATGAACCTGCCATCGGCCTGGTGTCCCCATCAATATCCACGTTTACC
>CAZBIF010000045.1:534-1334 GCA_964492055.1 uncultured Flavobacteriales bacterium | reverse complement strand
GTGATATCCGCCGTATCATTCGGCGTGGAACCTACGATATGCAAATTGTTGTAGGAAGCAAATTGCGGATCTCCTTCCACGGAGGTGATGTTGTACATGGGATAATCGGTGTGGTAATCATTCAGATCTGTGTAAGTATTTCCATTTACATCCATTAGAGAGGTAGAGTAAGTACTCTCAAACAGGTTGGCATCAAATCGTTGCATAAACAAGGTATCGGGAAGATCCGCTTCGTAAGCCTCGGAGTTCTCCGAGTAGAAGATGTTATTCCTGACATCGTAACCACCGATGGGATAGGTAGTACTTCTACCGATCTGTAAGGCCGGCGAGGTGGTGCCGTGTACGGCAATGCTATTGTACCATACGTCAGCAGAATCTACAGAATACATATAAATTCCATAATCACCATCCGAAATCACCATATTATTGATCACCTGCGTGCGTCTTTTATACATAGGCTTGGCCGCACTGGACCAGTAGATGTACATGCCGTAATCCGGAGCATGCACCTTATTAGCAATCATTTGCAGGTTGTTATTGTAATAATTGTAAATACCATCAGCATTGGTATTTGCACGGGCTGTCATATCAATATCATTTCCCACTACTTCCAGAGAGTCCTGATAATACGAATAGATGCCGTAATAATAGGCGTCCCTGATCATATTATCCCTAATGATATTCCCCGAAGAACCGATTCCGTTAGTTGTTCCTCCCTGGTAAATTCCGTAATATCCTCCATTAATATAATTATTACGAATAGTATTATAACTCGCCTGGCCCCCAGTTGAAGTGGAGGT
>CAZBIF010000045.1:0-495 GCA_964492055.1 uncultured Flavobacteriales bacterium | reverse complement strand
CTAAACACAATATTGGAAGATGTGCTGCTAGTGGTGGCGGAACTTACCAGGTGCCGATTGTTTTCAAAAGTATTATGGTCTGCTCCATTAATTAATAGGGCAGAATAACCTGTGGTAGCTGTAGCCTCAAGGGTCAGGTTACGGAACGTCACCCAGTCAGCTCCGTTTAAGGTCACTGTGGCACGGTTACCACTACCGTCATGGCTGATGACTGTCAGGGAAGAATCACCCCCGTCTATGGTCAGGGTATTATTGGCATCGGTTCCGGGAATATCTGTTAAGTAAACATCAGTTATATAGGTTCCGGTATCCACATTAACTACTACAGCCCCACATACTCCATCCTTGGAAGCCCGGCTGGCCAGACTGTCAAAGGTGGTAAAATTGGTGGCAGATGCAGGCAAATGAGGGTTGAGGGTATACGTACCGCTTAAACCGGTACGAACGTTCAACCATTTGATGGTATCATTCTTCGCCTTGGGATCGGTATTCCGG
>CAZBIF010000044.1:17353-17873 GCA_964492055.1 uncultured Flavobacteriales bacterium | reverse complement strand
TTGAAAATCATCCAGATTAGGGCTTACTACATCAAATTCATCGGGATTTTCAAGATTCAGTAACTGCGCAAGATTGAGTTTCGATAGTTTCAACTGGTTCCTTGCATTGATCAATTGCAATTCTTCAGAAGCGTACTGGGCTTCAATGTCTTTCAGGCTGCCTTCGGGCAATGCGCCGGCATCTACCTGCTTACCGATGCGGTCAATCTGGATCTGGGTTACATTCAGCTGGTTTCGGGCGTTGCTCAGCAATTCTTCATTAAAAAGAATTTGCAGGTAGGCATTGGCCACGTTTAAACTGATATCATTTTTCACCCGTTCCACATTGTATTTATCAGCCTCTACCTGTGCATCCGTACGTTTGATAGAATTAATGGTCTGAAATCCATTAAAAATGGTGAAGGTGGAAGAAAGAAAAAACTGATTAGACCTTACCTGGGTGTTTGCGAAGGTGTTGGTGAAGGGGTCGATGGTTTGCCCAAAGTTATAAATATGCGAAGCTGAGCCATTTAAGTTTGGT
>CAZBIF010000044.1:15285-17338 GCA_964492055.1 uncultured Flavobacteriales bacterium | reverse complement strand
AAGGTGTTATACCTGGCAGAAACGTGATCTTGCTCCGACTGCTGCCGCTGAATAATATTTTGTTGAACTTGCAGGTTATGTTCCAGGGCATACGCTATAGTTTCTTCCAGGGTCCACTTCTCAGGCAGGGACTCGCTCTGGGACTTTACCCCGATGATGATGATCAGGTAAAACAATGCAAACAAGCAGGGCCCCAGTAAAGCATGTACATTGATTTTTTTCATAGCTTGTTGTTAAATCAGGGGGCTAATGTACTACTTATGCCGGGCATGCGAATGGTATTGGTATGGTCGGTTTGCAAGCTTGTTCAAAGGGCATTAGGCTCAATGATTAAACCTTCGTTCCACCAGTAAGTATAATGCTTCCGCGAGTTTATTTTCTTCATCCCATCCATAGGAAGAGCGCAATTCCTGATCGAAATATTGCCTGGCCCTGTCCCAGTCATCCTGATCGTTTAACACCCGCACCACCTTGCGAAACTCTTCAATGTCCCCGCCGAACAATTCATTGGCGTACAAATACCTTTCATTGAGTCCAATGGCTGTAAACAGATCGGTAACGGGTTGCTTTTTAAGCTGATCGCTCAGGCTCTGGTTCCGCTCTGCTGAAAAATGTTCATTCAGGTCCGGCTTACCGCTTTGTTCAACCTCCTTTTCGATTTGCTCTACCTGTTTGTCAATTTCTTCCGTTCTGCTTTCTTTTTCTGCCTTTTTTTCCTCCGCCTGGGAGTGTTTCCTCTCTACCTGAACAGTATCTTCTTGAGTTGATTGGGAAACAGATGGTTCCTCCTGAACGGAATCAGGTTTCACCTTCGGCTTGCTCTGTTGTCTTTCCGGAATTTCTTTCTCTGAAAAATCATCGTCCTCTTCCACTTCCTTGTATTTTCGAAACGAAGCAGGCATGGAAGTACCAAATTCATCATCTTCGTGCTGCTGTTCTTTAGCTATCATGTACTTAAGTACCACAGTACTCTCGTGAAGTTTATTGATCTTTGATAAGATGGCTGAGATTTCCAGTAACGGCATCACCGGACGGTGTGCCAGCCGGTCTGAGTGGTCTTTTATATTATCGATCAATGCGGTGATTTCTTCCCTTTTTCTTTTGCTGTCCATTTGTTTATAGAAAATTTTGCATACTCGTAATTATTTACCTTTGTTGCCCTCAAATTTAATGGTTCTTACAAGCTAAATGTTCCTCGAAAATACAATTAATTATAAAAAACGCAAGGGCTGGATAGAGGTAATCTGCGGTTCTATGTTTTCGGGGAAAACCGAGGAACTGATCAGGCGATTGAAACGGGCCCAGATTGCCAGGCAGAAAGTAGAGATCTTCAAACCGGAAGTTGATAAAAGGTACCACGAGATTGCGGTGGTATCGCATGACGAAAATCAGATCCACTCTACCCCGGTACCAGCCTCAGCTAATATCCCCCTGCTGGTAAATGAAGAAGAGGTGATCGGGATTGATGAGGCCCAGTTCTTTGACATGGAACTCGTACAGGTATGCAACCAGCTCGCTAATAATGGCTTACGGGTTATCGTAGCCGGCCTGGACATGGACTTTAAAGGCAAACCGTTTGGCCCAATCCCTCAGTTGATGGCCACCGCGGAATACATCACCAAAGTACATGCTATATGTGTAAAATGTGGTAACCTGGCCAACCATTCCCATCGCAAAAGCACGGCTGAGGAGTTGGTCATGCTGGGGGAAACCGACAGTTATGAACCCCTATGCCGTGATTGTTTTCAGCAAGTTTTAAATGCAGAAAAGAAATTTCAATGAGTGAAACCCCCTCCACTTCCCACCACCCCACCGTAATAGAAGTAAACCTCAAGGCTTTCGAACATAACATTCGCTACTTGCAAAGCCTGGTAAAAGAGGGCACCAAAACCATGCTGATGGTAAAAGCATCAGCCTATGGAAATCAGGCAACTACCCTTGCCCGCTTTATAGAAGAAAGGCAACTGGCAGACTACCTGAGCGTTGCCTATTTATCAGAAGGTATTGCTTTGAGGCAAGCCGGGATTACCTTGCCGGTGATGGTATTGAACCC
>CAZBIF010000044.1:8293-15275 GCA_964492055.1 uncultured Flavobacteriales bacterium | reverse complement strand
CGCGCATGGGCACCGCTGACAGCTACTACAAATACGAGCTGGAACCGGAGATTCATAACCTAACCCTTTTGCGCTCATTTATTGAGGATGGCAAAAATGATGCTAAGCCGTTGAAGGTCCATTTAAAGTTCAACAGTGGCATGAACCGCCTGGGTTTTGATAAAAAGGAATGTAACAGTGTTTTGCAACTATGGCAATCACAGCAACAGTTGCAACTGGCTTCGGTGATGACCCACCTGAGTTCATCCGGTATGCCTGAAGAGGATGAATTCACCCTGGGACAGCTTCAAGAGTTCACTGCCATCAAAAAATACCTGTCCCCCATAACTGAAGGGCAAACCCTTTTTCATTGCCTGAATACCAACGGCACTTATCGTTTTCCGGATTATCATATGGATATGGTGCGGTTGGGAATAGGAATATACGGTTCCCCTTCGGTGCCGGAACTACAAGAGCACTTGCAACCTATTTGTATCTGGAAAAGCAGGGTGGCACAGGTACGGAAGGTACTGGCTGGGGCTTCCATCAGTTACGCCCGTAGTGGTAGATTGGCTCAGGATGCAAATATTGCAACTATTTCCATGGGCTATGCAGATGGTTTTCACCGCAGGATGGGCAATGGCAACTGGGAGGTGGAGATCAACGGTAAGCTTTATCCGACCGTCGGTAATATCTGTATGGACCTGTTTATGGTTAACTTAGGTAGTGATGAAGCAGCGGTTGATTCCGAAGTAATCATCTTCGGCGGCAAGCGCAGCATATTTGAGTTTGCTGACGCCAATCAAACCATTACCTACGAGGTCATGACCAACATCTCCGGCCGGGTGGAACGGCTGTTTGTGAAAGGGTAAAAAGGTGGGACATTGCCGTCCGCTCCTATTTATTGGTCATTGAGTTAATCCCTTTCCTAAATACCTCTTGCCAATTAGACTGAAACCCTTCACCCTGCTTCAGTTCTCTTAAAGCTTGCGGAAGTTGCTGTGGAAGATTGAGTTCACCTTCCTTTATCATTAAAAACTGCGGATCTGAAGCATTTTGTTCGGCCAGATATTCCTGTTCCGTTTGCCCAGGTGTAGGGATCATCATGGCAGGTATACCTTTTACCTTTAAATCCATCAGGGTAGAGTAGGCCGAGCGGCAGACTAACAAACGGGAGCGGTCTACCTCAGCTTCCAGTTCGATGGTAGTCAACAAGTCAAATACTTTGATATTCCTAGGATTAATATTGTTGGTCGCAACTTTTGACAGGGGCTTGTTTGTTCCACGGATCAGGGAAATTTCATAATCTTCAATTCCCTGCAGTTGGTTAATTATACTTTGTTCCAGACGACTTCGGCTGGGTTCAGGGCCGGAAAGCAGCACGGTAATTTGCTTTCCCTCCCCTTTCGCCGCACCCCTAAAATGACTGAGAAACCCCAGATAAACATGGGGTATTTTCAATAACCGCGTAGAAGTAAGTTCACCCGCAAGGGAGTGATTACCTTCAAGGTCAGGTATAAAACACGCATGAAAGCGATTGATGAAACGGTGCAAAAAGCGGTTTAAGGAGGATTGAAAAAAAGGTGCCTGCACCTGCAATTGGTGGGAAATAAAAATGCTGGGAATGCTACGGGAGTACATCCCATACCGATGGTCGGAAATAAGGAGGTCGAAACGGTGCATGTTTTCCACTACCTGCATAAATATCCTTTCCTGCCGGAAGTTGTAATAGAGTTTGGGCAACTGTGAAAGCATACCGGGGATCATCCACTTCCGCGAGAAGTAGCGAATGGTTTTTTGCTCAATCTCTGTGCTGCCTAACTGGGGAAATTCTTTTTCCAGCAGTTGCAATGACATCCCGGAACCGGCTAATTCTACCTCATGGCCTTCCTTCAATAACATACGGATGATAGGCACGCACCGGCTTGCATGGCCGAGCCCCCAGTCCAGGGGTACTATCAGAATTCTCAATTTCCTCATGCGAAGGCTTTAAAGTTAGCTAAATTTGGCACCTATGAAAGTGATTATTTCAGGAGGCAGTCGCGGCATCGGACGTGCTATTGCCCACCGCATGGCTGAAGCCGGCCACGAGCTGGTGCTCATCGCCCGTTCTATGGAAGACTTGCAGGCGGTGGAAGAAGAACTGCCCGATACCATTCAGCTGCAATTGATCGCCCACGACCTCAGTAAGGAAGACAGCATTCCTCTGAGACTTGCGGAAAATGAAAAGATTGTACTGATCAACAACGCCGGACAGTTTGCCCCGGATACGGCTGCGGACCTTGACCTTTCGGTGCTGGAAGACATGTTACAACTTAATTTGAAAGCCGCCATTCGATTGACGCAAACGGTCCTTCCGTTTATGCAAAAAGCAAAACAGGGGCACATCATTAACATCGGCTCCATTGCCGCTATCAATCCCATGCAGGGGATCAGCTCCTACCGAATGAGCAAGGCTGCCCTGAAAAGCTGGACGGATGACCTGCGTACCGAATTGCGTTCAGCCCGCATCAAAGTTTCCGGCATCTATCCGGGTGCTGTGCTTACTTCTTCCTGGGAAGGAGAAGTGGCTGAAAAAGAAAAAATGATCCCGGCTCCTGATATTGCAGATCTATGCCTGCAACTGATCAGTCTGAATGAACTTACCCTGGTGGAAGAACTAATAGTCTCACCGCTAAATTTTCAGCATTAAACGGCCTCCAGCTTGTAACCTACCCCTTTGATGGTAGAGATCAGGTTCTCCCCAATCTTTTCCCGGATCTTGCGAATGTGTACATCCACCGTGCGGTTTCGCACCTTCTCAAAATCTTCCCATATAGCGTTTTTGATCTCATCCCGGCTAAATACCTTGTCCGGCTTGGAAAAAAGCAGGGAAAGGATCTCGAACTCCTTCTTAGGCAAATAAAATTCTTTTCCCTTGCAGATGATCAGGTAACGGTCTCGGTCGATCACCAATGGTTCCATGGCAAAGCTTCCTGCCTTCCATTTTTTCCTTTTGAGCAAGGCATTGATGCGACCCAGCAATACCCGTTCGTGTATGGGGTAGGTAAGAAAATCATCAGCCCCGGATTCCAGGCCGGCGATCATGCTGTAATCTTCCTTTTTTTTGCTCAACAGCATCACAAACACTTCGGATTTTTCCTGGGACTGCTTGAGCCCGTGACAAATATCTATGCCGTTATCCTGCTTTAATTCCACGGGCAAGATCACCAGGTCCGGTGAGAGCTGATGAACATTCTGCTCCAGTTCTGTAGGGGACTCCATACGCTTTATGGAAAAGCCATTGCTTTCAATGGTATCAGCTACTGCTTTCAACTGCGTATTGTTTTCTTCCACAAAAAGGATCAGGGCCGATTTCATCCGATTATAATTTGCCGGACAAACATACTATGGCAGGCAGAAGGGGGTATTAAGCCAGGGTTAAACCTATATCAAGTTTTATTTGGCGGAAGGGAAAGCCTTTAACTTCATGTTAAACCCAACTTATTCAATAGGAGTTCCGAAGCTTCGGGACGATCTACTTGCATTAGTACCGATAGCACAATCAATATAATTTTATAAACAAAATTATTTTCTTGTAGCATCGGCATTGTAAATTGGGTTAATCCCGATTTAGAAAAATACCATTATGGTATAAGTAATTTTAAGCAAAATGGCAGTGTTTTCTTAATCGTTTATACATTTTAAATTTTCTAAGGCATAATCCGGGTTAAATCGCCCCAAAAGTCTATAGGGATAAATCCTATGTATTCGCTTAATTTTCTATTGCTTAACATTGCTACGAATTAGAAGCAACCTAACCTTCCCGGATTAATAGCATGGATTATACCCTGTTAAACCTGCTTGAATTACTTGGTGCCCTTGGATTCTTCATTTATGGAATGAAGGTGATGAGCGAAGGCATTCAGCGAACTGCCGGTTCCAAATTGAGGGATATCCTGCGGGGAATGACTAAAAATCATTACCTGGGAATTTTCACCGGTTTTATTATTACCTGCCTGGTACAATCTTCCTCAGCTACTACCGTGATGGTGGTTAGTTTTGCCAATGCCGGTTTGCTTAGCCTGGTAGAAGCCATTGGGGTGATCATGGGCGCGAATATAGGTACAACCATTACCGCCTGGCTGATCGCTTTTTTCGGATTTAAGGTCAAGATCTCTACTATTGCTTTGCCCATTATTGCCTTTGGCCTGCCGATGCTTTTCAGCAACCGCAGCATCTTCCGGAATACCGCGGAAGTGATGATCGGTTTTGCCTTATTGTTCCTGGGGTTGGAAGCCATCAAAGAAACCGTGCCAGACCTCAATTCCAATCCCGAATTACTGGAATTTCTCTCCAGTTTTACGGATTACGGCATTCTATCCACCTTGTTTTTTGTATTTACAGGTACACTCATAACTGTAATCGTGCAGTCTTCATCGGCAGCCATGGCCCTGACCCTCACTTTGCTCTACAATCAGGTGATTACCTTTGAAGTGGCCGCCGCTATGGTGCTGGGGGAAAATATCGGTACTACCGCCACTGCAAATATTGCCGCCGTGATTGGCAACGTGCACGCCAAGCGGGCCGCCAGGTCCCACCTCATGTTCAATGTGATCGGCGTTGCCTGGGCAGTAATGATCTTTCCCCTGTTTCTGGATTTTATCATTTACTTATGGACGCCCGCCCAGAATATGATCTCCAGCCTCTTGCCGGAACTGGAGAAAAACAAGGCAGAACTGCAATTATCCCTCTTTCATACGGTCTTCAACCTGTCCAACACTATTTTAATGCTGGGCTTCATTCCCCTAATTGAAAAGCTGGTCACTGCCATGGTACCTTCCAAAACCGCCGATGATGAATCCTATCATCTGGAATACATCGGTACCGGCACCATGGTAACTACCGAAGCTGCCCTCATTGAAGCCAAAAAAGAGATTTTGAAGTTTGCCAAACTGGTACGGCGGATGACGGGTTTTGTGGCACATTTACTGGTTGAGACGGATAAAAAGAAGTTTAAAAAAACCATCTCGCGGGTCAAAAAATACGAGCAGATCACAGACAAGATAGAATCCGAGCTGGTCATTTACCTTTCTAAAGTTTCAGAAGGTGAACTTAGTGAAACTGCTTCCTTACAGATCCGGGCGATGCTGAGTATTGCCAGCGACCTGGAGTCGATTGGTGATATTACCTACAACATGTCGCGTATTCTCAAACGCAAAGCCGATGACAAGATCTATTTCATTCCCATGCAAAGGGAAAATCTGCAACGCCTTTTCAGTTTGCTGGAAGAGAGTATGCAATTAATGCAGGACAACCTGGATAATGATTTACAGGGAGATCATCTGGAAGAAGCCTACAAAGCAGAAAAAGCGCTTAACAAAATGCGCAACGAATTGAAGAAAGGGCATTTAAAAAGCATTGAGAAAGGGGAGTACAAGTATGAAAGTGGCATGATCTATACTGATCTCTTCTCCGCCATTGAAAATATCGGCGATCTGGTGATCAGCATCAGTGAGGCATCCACCGGTAAGATCAGTTAACTCGAAACCTGGGTGTATAAAGGATATTGCTATTATTACCGGCACGGTCTACCACATACCCGCTCATGTAAATGGAATCGATATCCGATAAAGCGAAAAGGTCAAGATTGTCAATGGTGAACTTAAATTCCCCTTCCACCCCATCTGCGGTCTTTACACTTTCGATCACCGGGATGCGGTAATTGTTGGATGGGATCAAACTGTCTTTTCCGTCATTGATACTGTAAATATCCACGATAAAATTATCCGGATCATCGTCGCTTAAAACTCCCAGGTCACCATCGCCATCCTTAAAGCCAATCCGCCATAAAAATGTACTGCTATCTACCTTAGTGGTCTCCCGGTTTTCAATCTGAGGGATGGGGGAAAAATCCTTATCATCCTTACAACTAACCCACAGAACGATTACTGAAAAACAGATAGCTATTTTTGCTCTCCAATCCATTTTATAAAAGTAAGCAGAAGTTTATCATCTTGAAAAAGGCTCATTTCAACTCCGCAGTTTTTTTATCTCATGTATGGGAGGGTAAGATTGCCTTTGAAAAGCTAGCCTTGGAATTATTTCAGTTTCAGTACCGCTACAACCGGATCTACCGGGAATACTTACAATATTTGAAGATCAATCAAGCTGAGGTAAGATCCCTGCGGAAAATACCCTTTATGCCTATTTCCTTATTCAAATCACAGGTGATAAAGACTACCAATTATAAGGAGGAAGCTGTATTTGAAAGTAGTGGTACCAGCGGGAGTAAGACGAGTAAGCATTTTGTGCCTTCCTTAAAAAATTACCGGGAAAACTGCCATCTTATCTTTGAATATTTTTACGGAAAGGTAGCGGATTATTGTGTGCTGGCGCTACTGCCTTCCTACCTGGAGCGGGAGCAATCTTCCCTGGTGATCATGGCGGACCACTTCATTAAAACGAGCAAATTTCCTCAGAGTGGTTTTTTTCTAAACGACCATCAAAGAATATTTGATACCCTCTGCCAAAATCAGGAACAAAAGATCCCTACCATTCTATTGGGGGTTTCCTTTGCCTTAGTGGACTTCATAGCACAATATCAGTTAAAAAAAAATACCCATTTAATAGTAATGGAAACCGGGGGAATGAAAGGCCGGAAGGAAGAACTCACCCGGGAGGAACTACACAGTTTGCTCACCCAAGGTTTTGGAGTCTCTCAAATTCATTCGGAGTACGGCATGACCGAACTACTCTCTCAAGCGTATGCGAAAAGAGGGGGGCTATTTCGCTGCCCGCCTACCACAAAGGTGTTGATCCGCAAACAAGACGATCCTTTTAGGTATGCTGATAACGGGGAAAGCGGAGGGATCAATATCATTGATCTGGCCAATGTATATTCCTGTGCTTTTATTCAAACAGATGATCTGGGTAAACGATATGCCGATGGCTCATTTGAAGTGTTGGGCCGTTTCGACCAGGCAGATGTTCGGGGTTGCAACCTGCTGCTCAACGTATAGTG
>CAZBIF010000044.1:0-8283 GCA_964492055.1 uncultured Flavobacteriales bacterium | reverse complement strand
TTCCGCTTTTTTCGTGTTTTTCGATCTTTAACGCTATATCCTCTGCAAGTTTGCGGTAGCCGTACTTCATATCACTGACTAAAGTGCCCTGACTTTGGAAGTTATCCTTCCGCGGCCCCGCGGCTTTCATGGTAAAATCATCTGCCATAGCGATCATTTCCCCCTGCCGGTCATATACTTCGTAATCTACGTAGTGTTTGGTCCAGCTTAAAAATTTGGAACCATCGAATTCCTGCTTGGTGGGCAGCAGGTATTCCGCCATACGGTAGTGCGTAAGCACAACTACCAGATCCACTCCCATATTCTCCATCATCGCTTGCCATTTTCCATTCTCGACCAAGGATTCAATGTCTGTCCCCATATGGGAAGTAGGTTTTCGTTTGAATGCTATGGGCATTTGCTGTTTTAATATGCGATCCTCGTAAACCGGCAGGCGGTAGAAAAGGAGATTATTTTCGTTTTTACTGAGAAAAAACAGCAGACTATCCAGATAATGTCCGTGAAGTTCCTGTGGCTCCACCTGATTGCGGCCGGCTACAATTACCCTGCTGGCGGGCAATTCAAAGTTCACTTCAGAGAAAGGAATGATAAGGATACGCTTCTCCTGACCTTGTGCCTTAATAGGATGGAGGCCAACCAGAATGATACAAAAAAGTAAAAAATGCTTAAACCACATGAATGAGGTAATAATTTTTCTTTCCTTTTTGCAGAAGGATGTAGCGGTTAAGTAAGAGGTCTTCTTTTCCTACTGTTTTATCAGCACTCACTTTTTCCTGATTGATGCTTACCCCATTGTTCTGTATCATCCGCCGGGCCTCCCCTTTGGAGGAAAAAGCCCCGGCTACATCCACGGCAAAATCAATGATCCCCCGGGGTTCTTCCAGGGATGCACGGCTGAGTTCAGCCTGGGGCACCCCTTCAAACACACTGAGAAAATCCCTTTCCGTAAGTTTTTTTAATTGTTCGCCGGTGGCATTACCGAACAAAATTTGTGAAGCCTGTTTGGCGTTTTCCAGCAGTTCCGGAGAATGTACCCGTTCGGTGATCTCTTCCGCCAGGGCGTGTTGCATGATGCGTTGATGAGGGGCCTGGGCATGCTCCTCTTCGAGTTGCTCTATTTCTTCTTTTCCTTTTAAGGTGAATATGCGCAGGTATTTGCCGGCATCTTCATCGGAAGTGTTCAGCCAGAACTGGTAAAATTTATAGGGAGAGGTTTTCTCCGCATCCAGCCACACATTGCCCCCTTCGGATTTGCCGAATTTACTCCCATCGGCCTTGGTGATCAAAGGGCAGGTAAGGGCATAGGCCTGCCCCTCGGCCTTGCGGCGGATCAATTCCGTGCCGGTGACAATATTTCCCCATTGATCGGAACCGCCCATTTGCAATAGGCAGTTTTTGTGTTCATACAGCCAGTAAAAATCGTAACCCTGGATCAGCTGGTAGGAAAATTCCGTAAAGGAAATGCCGGTTTCCAGGCGTTTTTTTACCGATTCCTTGGCCATCATGTAGTTTACGCTGATGTGCTTGCCGGCTTCCCGCAGAAAGCGCAAAAAGCTGAAATCCTTGAACCAGTCGTAGTTGTTGACGATCTCCGCCGCATTTTCCAATGCGGTATCAAAATCCAGGAATTTTTCCAGTTGCTTTTGCTGACATGCCAGGTTGTGCTGCAATTCTTTTTCACTGAGGAAGTTGCGCTCTTCCGATTTCCCCGAGGGATCGCCTACCATGCCGGTGGCTCCTCCTACCAGGGCGATGGGCTTGTGCCCCGCCCGCTGGAAATGGGTGAGCAACATGATGGGCACCAGGTTGCCGATGTGCAGGGAATCTGCCGTAGGGTCAAAACCAATGTAACCCACGGTCATTTCTTTATTCAATTGCTCTGCGGTACCGGGCATGATGTCGTGCACCATGCCTCTCCACTGCAGTTCAGCTACGAAATCGGTTATTTCCATGCGCGCAAAAATACTCATTCGGGCAGGCTCTATACTGAAATCGTGCCGCCCTTTGCCTAATTCCATATTTTTGAGGCGATGATCTTAGTGACCGGAGGAACGGGGCTGGTCGGCAGCCACCTTTTATTTTTACTTTGCAAGGAGGGGGAAACGCCCAGGGCTATCTACCGTACGGAAAAATCCATAGAAAAATGCAAAGCGTTATTCTCGCATCGGCAGGAGCAAGCTCTTTTCAGGCAAATTGAGTGGGTGCAGGCCGATATCCTGGATTATTTTGCCCTGGAAGCAGCCTTTACCGGTATCAGTCATGTGTACCATTGTGCCGCCCTAGTTTCCTTTGGGCCGGCAGACCGGAAGCAATTGATGGAAGTGAACATAACAGGCACCACCCATGTGGTGAACCTCTGCCTGGAGAAAAAGATCCAAAAACTGGCTTACGTCAGTTCGGTAGCCAGCCTGGGGGGTTATGAGAACGGCAAATGCACCGATGAGGAAGCCCCCTGGCAGAAAATTCCTTCCACCACGGATTATTCGGTAAGCAAGTACTATGCGGAAAATGAAGTATGGCGGGGGCAGGCCGAAGGGCTCAACACAGTGACCGTCAATCCGGCAACCATTCTGGGCTATGGCAAGGGGGAAGGCAGCCTGGCCATTATTGAAAAGGTACGCAAAGGTTTGCCCGGCTATCCGGCCGGCAGCAACGGCTTTGTAGGCGCGGAAGATGTAGCCCTTGCATTATATGCCTTGATGAATTCCGATATCACGGGCGAACGATTTGTACTGGTGGCGGAGAACCTCAGCTTTAAGGAACTTTTTGAAAAAATCGCGCGGCAACTGGGGGTCAAGCCTCCGAAGCGGGCCATCCCCAAATCCCTGGCACGATTTGCTGCCCGGCTGAATGCCTTACTGGCAGCGGTGGGCTTATCCAACGCCCCGGTTTTGCCTTCCCATGTGCATAAGGCGTACGCCCATCGTTGCTATTCCGCGGAAAAGATCAAAGCTGCCCTGGGGTATGAGTTTGAGGCATTGGATGAGGTGTTGAGCGAGGTGGAGTGATGGGGTAATGAATTCATCAAGGGGTTGTGCTTTCAGTCATCTCCTCTCTTGGTCACTGCGATCCGCCACCCGGTGGAGAAGCCATCTCTCCCTGACAGAAAAAAATTGTTTGTCGATATAATACACCTCCACATCTACACTATTTATTTTCTCGCTAACAAGGAAACGTAGAATCCTTGGGTTTCAAACGGACGGGATTCGACTTTTGGCAAGGCAATCGCTAAAACCGACTCTATTGATTTTGTCATGCTGAGCGTTTAGTTGCTAAAGCAACTGAACTGGTCGAAGCATTGACAAAAAGAGCTATGTAACCAGCCAAAAAATAATGACTCAAAATGTTTTTTTTTGATCTGTTCGATCCCGCCTGCTGATTGGTGCCGATCCCCGAGTGCTATCGGAAACGGAGAAACAGTCTTTTTCCGACTAAACAGAAGTTCACATAGCTTTCGTCAGCAATAGACTGCCGCCTCGCTCTCGCTCCTCGCAGTGACGAAAGCCGGGATGGAGAATCGCAGTAACGAAAGCCTGTTTTATTATTTTGTCATGCTGAGCGTTTAGTTGCTAAAGCAACTGAACTGGTCGAAGCATTGACAAAAAGAGCTATGTAACCAGCCAAAAAATAATGACTCAAAATGTTTTTTTTGATCTGTTCGATCCCGCCTACTGAACCGAGCCGATCCCGATCGCTAATGGGAAGGGAAAAGCAGTCTCTTTCGAACCAAACAGAGGTTCATCTGGCTTTCGTCAGCAATAGACTGCTGCCTCGCTCTCGCTCCTCGCAGTGACGAAAGCCTGTTCGTGATTTATTGTTGCTCTTATACCGTATCTTCATTAAAAAACGGTGGTCACTGCGAGCCGCCAGCCGGCGGAGAAGCAGTCTTTTTCCGACCAAAAGAAAAACCCAAACACCAACACTCTATCACAGAAAAAAAAAATCAAAGAATTTGCATTTGATCATTCTGTTTTTTTCTCATATTGATCGATCAACTTTGCGGATAAATGCATATTCCGCTCATACATTCTTTCGATTTTGGCATTTAATTTCTTAACTAATTCGGAGTCATCTGTTAATTTTTGAACTTCAAACCCCAGAATAACAGTTGGATTTAGTTCCAGTATTTCGCAAATGGAAATAAATTTTTCCAGTTTAATTTTTGCTTTTCCGGTTTCCAGTTTATGGTAGGCAGAAGTACTCATTTCCAACTCTTCCGCCATATTCTCGCAGGAATACCCTATGCTTAATCGGGCTTCTTTTAGCAAACGCAAAAAATTGATTATTCGGTTTTCGAGACTGTTAGCCATCACTTTCGAAAAATTTATATCCATTAAAATAAAAAAAATTTCTTAAAGAGAAACAGCATTTACTATCAAAGCATAGAAATTGCCTTCTTAAACTAACACCCTACATGCCATACAGTTATTACAACCCTTTAGAATACTTATTATAGTAGCCTCCTTTCTATTATCTTTTCAAGATTTATACGCTCAATTAGATTCAAATTCATATTGGGACAATCAATTACATACCTCTAATCCTAATTATTTAGATATAGTAGAAAAAACCGATTCTTTTTTTCAAGATACCGCTTTTCAAAAAGGCAGGTATGGTTACAAAGATTATATTCGGTGGAAAGATTTTTGGAGAAGTAGAATTGGCGCAGATGAATACATCATGAATAACAATGAACCTCCGAGTTTTAGGCCCTATAAAAATATTATTATTAGCGGTTTCAACTCTCCCACAGGATATTGTTCTATTCAGAATGAAGCTGACTGGAGTTTTCTGGGCCCTAAAATACTTCCAGCTGCCACAAGTGTTTCCCCGAATGGCATGGGGTTCGTGAATGTAGTAGAGTATGATTATTCTGATCTTACAGGAAATACTTTTTATGCAGGAGGTGTTTCCGGCGGCCTTTGGAAGACCACGAATGGGGGAACCAACTGGACTTGTCTTACAGATAATACAAACTTATCGGCTTTAGGTATTGGTGATATCGCTATAGATCCGAATGACCCTTCAGTCATTTATAACTTCGTTTCCGATAGCGGGTAACGAAATAAAAGCCACTACGATAGCGCCCTCTGATCCCCAGACAATGTATTCTGCCAGGGTAGGTGCTTTATGGAGTTCCAACCCTTGTTCTCCTTTACCCTCTTGCTTGAGTGGAAGGATATTTCGAACTAACGATGGGGCTACCACCTGGACTGATATAACTTCAGGACTTGCTGGCATACAATGGGCAGGCATCTCTGACATAGCCGTAAATCCAAACGATGCCGATGAGATCTGGGTATCTTTTGAAAACTCCTGGGACCTTCACAGGGTGAGCTATTCAAACGATGGAGGTAATAATTGGAGTAATTACTCCACAGGACTACCAGCTATACCCATCAGTACCATAATTTACCAGGAAGGAACAAACGACAGATTATTTGTAGGAACAGATGTAGGGGTTTATTACCGCGATAAATATATGAATAGCTGGGAATGCTATTCTGAAAATCTGCCCATCGCCATCGTAGCCAAACTGGATATTAATAATTGCTCAGGTATAATGTATGCGGCAACACATGGCAGGGCTATCTGGCAAACACCCTTGCCCGGAACAGCAATTACTTCCAACACTACCTGGGATGGATTATACCATGTAGGAAATACTATTACCGTATCTAATAATGCTTATCTAATCGTCACCGGCACTTTAAAAATGGGCAAAAATGCCAAAATTATTGTGGAGGCCGGTAGCAGTTTGTTAATTATGGGAGGTAAAATAGAAGCCAACAGCGACTGTGGTGAACTCTGGCAGGGTATTGAAATGAACGGTGATAAAACCAAAGACCAGACTTATGCCAACCAGCCATACGTTTATGTGGGGAACGGGGGTGAAATTTCCGGGGCGAAAGTAGCGATCAGAAATGCGATCACGGATGCAGGAGGAATTGTGGATCTCAATACCACCGGCGGCTGGTTCCTGGGGGAAGAAGCCACTTTCCGCAACAACCTGGTAGATGTAAAATACCACCCTTATCAAAATTTCATTCCGTCCACCAACCCCTTGCAATTATTAAAAGATAAGACCGTTTGTAACCAATGCTCTTTTATTTCGGATGTTGCCCTCCCTCACAGTCAGTATACAGCCGTGCATATTGACCTGGATGGTATTGACGGCTTTGAACTGGATGGTGTAACTATTGACAACCAATTGGCACAGACTACCTTATCTGAAAGAGGTATTGGTATAAAAGCCTATAGCAGTTCCATTCATGTCAATCCCTCTGGCTCGCTTCGAAGTAAATTTAAAGATCTGTATATGGCCATAGAGAACTGGACGTTTAATCCCATATACACTCCACAGATCGCCAAGGCGGATTTTATCGACAATGTAAAAGGAGTTTACCTGGGCGGTAACCACTACGCTTCTATAACCGAAAATGAGTTCAAAATTTATGATGATGTGAATGAAGAACCGTATGGAATTTATCTAGACTATTGTACTGATTATAAAATCGAAGAAAATACCTTTTCCAACTATTCTTATTGGGTTTCTAACACGGGAGTAGGGATTGTAGTTACGAGTTCTGGGGATTATATGAATGAAGTATACCGGAATGATTTTAGTAAACTTAATACAGCCACCCTGGTGCAAGGAGATAACCGAAAGGATGATCACGATGGTTTGGAAATATTGTGCAATGATTACGAAAATAATAGTCAGCATATAGCCCTGGTAAATGTCCCACCCGGCCCATTTGGTGGGAGTACACTCCACCCTGAGATAGCACCGGAACAAGGATATAGTTTTTTACCCACTGATCCTGCCGGAAATGTATTTACCAACTTATGCACTGGTAGTACACAGACAGATATATTTGTGGATAATGGAGGCCATATCTTCAAATACTTTCATTATAAGCAAGCCAAAACTATACCTTATTGCAGAACAACATCAAAGGTTACTAATTCTAATTCTTTTCATGATTATACCACTAGAGATGAAGTTTGCCCTTCACAAATCAGTTCCGGAGGCGGAGGTGGAGGCCCCTGGGGGCCAGGTTTAAGTGTTGGTAATGATGGAACATTCTTAGAAAATTTGCAATCCCAATTAGGTCAAAAAAGTAAATCCAGCAATAGTAAAAAGTTGCGGCATTATATCCAATGGCATTTGCAGCAGGATACCATTCAAATGGATAGCGTGATCCTGGCACTGGCCGTCAGTGCTAACAGCAAAGATCGTATCCGCATGCTGGCTGCCATGGCTCGCAGGGGGGATACTACCTACAAACAAAAAAGCCTGCAAACTTTACTGGAACCGGAAGCGAAACTATACGGTAATTTCCTGGATGATCTGGCTCAGGGTACGGGTAAGGTGTTAGATGCCGCCCTGGCAGATTACCAACATGAATGCTATATCTGGGCCAAAGCCAGGGATTATCATGTGAACGGTAACCCCATCCCTGCCCCCATTGAGTATCCCCGACAAAACATTGTTATTCCAACTTCAGATGAATCTGCAAACCAACTTACCATTTACCCCAATCCGGCGAATGAGGTAGTCCATATCATTATGGAAGGGAAGGGAATTTATGAGATTTTCTTCCATAACATGCAGGGGCAGATCATAAAATCCTTAACTTTAAACCAGCAAACCCCCCGGGCGGAAATTAAAGTAGCAGAATTACCTACAGGAGTTTATCTACTAAAGATACAGCAAAACGGAGCACTGATCGCCACCGAACGCCTGGGCATACAGCATTAATAATGTCCAAATTATTATCCGTTATATTATTAATTGCCTGTAGCCACTGCTACGGGCAATTCAATAGAAACTACAACGCTACGCCCGATCTTCTGGGAAGTTTTAATATTGAAGTGATTAGCAAGGATACTTTTTTCATACTTGGTGCCAATTACGATCAAAATCGTAACGAATTTGGCTTTAACTCATTTTTAATCAATGGCAAGGGGGATAGTTTAAAAACCTCCTACTTTCAGGATAGCAGCCGCAGTTTGTATACCGGCTGGTGCAACTCCCTTAATTCAACTCAAGATGGAGGATTTATTATGGGAGGAAGCATTTCTGACTCCCTTAAATTGGGATATTTGGTAAAGTTTAATTCAAAAGGGGATACCCTATGGTCCAGGGTAATCTCAGATACGATCAACCAATTTATTTTTCGCAATGCTATCCAAACCCGGGATGGGGGGTATGCCGCAGCCGGAGAATTTAAAGGTGGTCCCAGAAGCGATGGTTTATTGGTGAAAACCGATTCCCTG
>CAZBIF010000043.1:15850-18177 GCA_964492055.1 uncultured Flavobacteriales bacterium | reverse complement strand
AGGACTGATCCTTATTTTCATCCTTTCCTTTGGAGATCACATACCGCCCGTTTTCCTGCCGCACATTGGCGTAATGCCCGGTAGCGATGTATTCACAGCCCAGCTGGTCTGCACGCCGAAGCAAGGCGTCCCACTTGATGTGGGTGTTGCAAAGCACGCAGGGATTGGGGGTGCGTCCGGCAGTGTATTCATCTACGAAATTGTCGATGATAAAATCCCCGAACTCTTCACGTATGTTGATCATGTGGTGAAAACCGTACTTCACCGCCAGGATGCGGGCATCGTTGATGTCATCCAGGCTACAGCAGCCGGTGGTTTTCCGGTTATTTCCCCCGCTGCTGGCATAGTCCCAGGTTTTCATGGTCACCCCGATCACTTCATAGCCTTCTTCATGCAAAAGCAGGGCAGTGACGGAACTGTCGATCCCCCCGCTCATGGCTACCATCACTTTTCCTTTCTTACTCATACTCTATCTTCCCCTTTAAATCTTCAAACTCCAGATGGTCCTTGCGGTTGGAACGAAATTCCGAACCGTCGTCTTCCAGGAACACTTCATCCTCCTCGGGATTTACCAGCTCACCCTTATCATAAAGCACGGTATCAATAATTTTTTGCCGTTCGTCGTATTCCAACCACTTGCCATCCCGCACATTGCGGTAGTACATGCCTTTTCTTTCCTGTTGTCCCCGGCTGTTATAAAAAGTGGCCAGTCCATGTTTAAAACCATGTTCAAAATGAGATTTTTCTTTCACCGTTCCATCGGGATAGTAATAGATCGCCTCTCCTTCTTCAAAATCACGTTCAAAATTCAGCTCTTCCGAGATCTGTCCATTTTCATAGAAAGTATACCACTTGCCAGACTTCAGACCGTTGATAAACCCTCCTTGGGTAAGCTTGATTTCATTGGCCCCATAGGTGGTCCAGGTACCGCTCTTCTTTTGGTTCAGGTAGTCCCCTTCAGCCAGCTTGCCCCCGCTCTGATAAAAATGTACAGCCGAAGCCCTGCCCGAGTCTCCATGGATCAACAGGGATTGCAGTTTCCCGTCAGGGTAAAAATAAAAAAAGGTATCCACCGGCTGCCCATCCACAAATTGCCCTTCGTATTTAAGCATGCCTGAGGGATAGGTCGCCTTCCAGGAGCCTTGTTTTCTGCCCTGTCCGTCTTCCCGGTTCCAGCTCTTGTCCTGGGCGGAGAGTGCGATCGTCAGCAAAATAATCAAGCCTGTAGCGAGTGTTTTTTTCACGGGGGCAAAATTAATCATTCTAAAATCAGTCCTTTATCCGTTTGATTCAACTAATATGCCATTAAACGGACTAGCTGCAACTAAATTTTATAAGTTTATCCCATGCAAGGATTCATTGACGAACTGGTGGCCCGATTACTGGGGGACCACGGTAGGGATCAACGGCAGGTAGCCTTGATCCTGCCCTCCCGCCGGGCCCGTGTGTTTGTGATCGAAGCGTTTAAACAACAGGCCAGGGGAGCGGTCTGGCTGCCTGAGATCAGCAGCATAGAGGATTTTATCCTGCAGCTGAGCGATTACCGTCTGGGCGAACCGCCGGAACTTCTGCTGGAACTTTATCGTGCATACCGGCAGGTAGAAAAAGAGAAGGCGGAACCCCTGCAGGAATTTCTGGGATGGAGCCAGTTGATGTTGCAGGATTTCAACGACATTGATCGTTATCTGGTAGATCCCGGTAATTTATTCGGATTTCTGAACCAGGCCAAAGCCATGGAATTGTGGAATCCGGAAGGTCATCCGCTCACTGATATGCAGCAACAGTACCTGCTGTTCTGGAAAAGCTTGCATAATTATTACCTGGCGTTCAACGCCATTCTGGATAAGGAAAAACTGGCGTATCAAGGGAAGCTCTTCAGGGAGGTGGCCATGGGTATATCTTCGAATAAAAAGCTGGACCGCCATCAATTTTATTATGTAGCCGGTTTTAATGCCTTCAGCGATGCAGAACTACAGATCGTCAATTTTCTGCTGGAACATAAAAAGACCAGATTGATCTGGGATGCGGATGAATACTACCTTAAACCTTCCCATCATCAGGCCGGTAAATTTTTGCGAATAAATCAGGCTAAACTCAAAACCCCTATTGAAGGAAGCAGGCATTTTCAAGACATTCAAAAGGAAGTGACCATCTACCCCGCAGCAGGCAATATTGCACAGGCCAAGCTTTGCGGCAAGCTGCTTTCCGAAATGCAGGCAGACGAACTAAATAAAAAGGCCATTGTGCTGGCCGATGAAAATTTGTTGATACCGGTACTCGAAGCCTTGCCCCTGAAAGGTGAACAGGTGAATGTGACCATGGGCTTT
>CAZBIF010000043.1:4944-15840 GCA_964492055.1 uncultured Flavobacteriales bacterium | reverse complement strand
TGAAAAACGCCCCTGTGTATTCCGCCCTGCATACGTATTTGAAATTACTTAAAGAGTTGCAGGAGAAAAAGTCCCTCAGGCTGCAGGAATTGCAAAAGTGGGCTGATTTACCCTACTGGCATTATTTTCCGCCATTTCAACGGCAGCTGAAGGAAAAAATTTCCGGATTTGTCGAAAATAGGGTTCACTATATGGGCCAGGAAGTACTTTCTGACCTTCATTTCAATCAGTTTCCCCTTTTTACTTTAGCGTGGAATGCAGAAACCCTGTTGAAGAAATTGCTAAGCTTCTTAAAGCTGATGCAGGACCTATTGGATAAGCAGGAGCTTCTTGAAATGGAATATTTGCTTTATCTGCAGCAATCTATTCAGCAGCTAATTCCGGTACAGGAAAAGTATGCCTCCATTGAAAGTATAGACACCCTGCTGTATTTTATTGAGCGGGTGATCAGTCAGCAAACGGTACCTTTTGTTGGGGAACCTTTACATGGATTGCAAATCATGGGTATTCTTGAGTCGCGGGTGCTGGATTTTGAAGAACTGATCATCTGCAGTATGAATGAGGGTATCCTTCCGGAAGGGGGATCTGCCCAATCCCTAATTCCCCATGATATAAAATTAAAATTCGGCCTTCCCTCCCACCACGACCGGGATGCCATCTTCTCCTATCATTTCTATCGCCTCATTCAGCGGGCAAAAAAAATCCACCTGGTATACAACAGCCGGGTGGATTCCCTGGCCGGAGGAGAGCAAAGCCGGTTTATCAGTCAAATAGAATATGAATTGGAGGCTTATCAGTCGGCCCACAGTATAAAACGGAAAGTGGTAAGCGGGAAGGTGAAAGCCGGTCCACAAACCGTTTTTCAATTGGCCAAAACAGATCACAACCGGGCGCTTATCCGGCAACGTTTGCAGAGAGGTATCTCCGCTTCTGCCATAAACACCTTCCTGAATTGCCCCCTTGATTTCTATTACAAATACCTTATGGGATTAAAGGAAGATAGATCGCAGGAGGCAGGGATTGAGGATCATGAAATCGGCAGCATACTTCATCACGCCCTGGAGTCATTGTACCGGCCTTACCTGGGAAAGATCATAGACAAAGATGTCATCATGGAAATGAAAAAGATGCTCGCCCCGACCCTGCCCCGGGTTTTTTCCCAAACTGTGGGCTTTCAACCGATAGCCGGCAGGGATTTGCTGATATATAAAGTTTGCGAAAAATACCTGCATGATTTTTTGGAATTCGAAATAGCAGAAATTCAGCAGCATGGGAGTCCTGAGGTACTTTCCCTGGAAACGGAAATGAAACAGGAAATAACCTTTAGCCTGGATCATAATGAAAAGTTGCAAATCAAGCTGCTGGGTTTCGCGGACCGCATAGACAAACGGAACGGAACATTAAGGATCGTGGATTATAAAAGCGGCAAGGTGGAAGGGGTGGATCTGCGCCTGGGAAGGACTAGCAGCCCCCTAACTGGTGGAAAGGATAAATTCATGCAATTATCTGTTTATCACTATCTCCTGGGCAGGCAATATCCCCAAACTCCGCAGGAATCAGTCATTTATTCCTTCCGAAATCCGCAGGCTGGATACCTTCCGCTACAGCATCTAAGTGAACAGGAAATGGAAGCCCTGTTGCAGGAGGTGGTGGTACGCATGTTAAGCGATGAACCCTTTGAACACAATGAAAAATCGGCTTACTGTACATTCTGCCGGGCATAAGAAAGCCACGCTGTCCTGAATGAAAAGCTCCGGACTAAGCGTGGCTTGGGAATAGCTGTAAGATATCTACCAAAAACTCTTACCCCTCCAAGACGCTAACAAAGCAAAAATAGTTGCCTCTATATGTGGATATTTGCACCTATGCTTGCTAAAATTGCCAGTCTGCTTGCCTGCTTTTTGCTGTTGCCTTCTTTGCTTTTAACACAGAATGCCCCCCATCCGTGTGATTTTGATCGCCAATTAAAACCCTTGTTAAATAAGCCCGAATACATTGAATTTGAGAAAGAATTTGAGGCGGCCTATCGGCAATATCGGCCGGAAAAATCACAAACAGTATTTGTGGTGCCTACGGTGGTACATGTAATTTATGGAGATGGCACCCAAAATATTTCCGAAGCGCAGATTCAAAGCCAGCTTAATGTATTGAACAAGGATTTCCGAAAGCAGAATGCGGATACCGCCCTGGTAGATCCGCAGTTCTCTGTAGCAGATGCAGGCATAGAATTTTGCCTGGCCCAGCGTGATCCGCAGGGAGATAAAACTACCGGCATCACCCGCAACCCTACTAACCTGAGCTTTACGGGTACGAATAATGAATATTTTAAAATCCAGCCTGCCTGGGACCCAGACCGGTATTTAAATATCTGGGTTGGTAGATATGCTCAAAACGGTCAAATACTTGGTTTTGCCACCCCTCCTAATTGGAATGTACGCAATCAGGTAGGTGTGTATATTGATTTTGAGGTTTTCGGCACTATTGGTACGGCTAGCAAGCCGGGTAATGATTACGATCGGGGACGTTCCGCTGTGCATGAGGTAGGTCACTGGCTGAATTTATTACATCCCTGGGGATCCACTACTCAATGTGGTTCAACTGATTTTGTTGCAGATACCCCTGAACAGGAAGGTGAGTTGTATAATTGCCCCTCCTCCCATAGCAGTTGTGGATCTGAAGATGTGGTGCGTAATTATATGCAGTATGTAGATGACCGCTGTATGGGACATTTCACTGATGGTCAGGCAGAACGTATGCGCTTTGCTTTTATAGAATACCGCTCCGGTATACTGCTTTCCAAAGGTTGCATACCGGTAGGCTTGGAAGAAGCTGATAGCGATGGAAAGATCCGCATTTTTCCGAATCCTGTTAAAGATCAGCTTTATCTCTCGGTCGAAAAGGTTTCTACTCCATTTGTGGTGCAGATATATGATATGAATGGTTCGCTCGTATCAAAAGAGTTGGTGGAACCACACGGACTATTAAAAATAGAGGTACGACATCTGAAACCTGCTGCTTACTTACTTCAGTTGCAGGGCGTCGCCGGAAATAGTTATCATAGATTTATACGCTTGCCTTAAACCAAAGCTGCTTACCTTTGCCCTGTTAGTATTGGCTATGGAAATTTCTTTATTAAAAAACTTCAACCTTTCTCCTGAACTTTACAAAATCGGGGAAAAAGTACTGAAAAACGAACGCATTACCTTTGACGAAGGCGTGAGGCTTTTTGAGGAAGCTGATCTGAACTATGTGGGTACTTTGGCCAACCACATCAGGGAACGTAAACACGGGGATATCACCTATTTCAATAAGAACTTTCATATCGAGCCAACCAATATTTGTGTCTTCGATTGCAAATTCTGTGCGTATTCCAAACTTATCCGGCAGAAGGGCGACTACGATGCCTGGGAAATGAGCGAAGAAGATATTTTACAAACCCTGGAAAACTACCATCAAAAAGATGTTACGGAAGTACACATAGTAGGTGGCGTGCACCCCAAAATGGGCTTGCAGTATTTTGCCAGCCTCATCAAAAAGATCAAGGAGAAGCGGCCGGATATCCATGTGAAAGCGTTTACCGCCGTAGAACTGGAGTACATGTGCCGCAAAGCCAAAGTTTCCTATAAGGAAGGACTACAGATCCTGAAAGACCATGGACAGGATTCCCTGCCGGGTGGCGGTGCGGAGATCTTTGCGGAAGATGTACGGGCGGAAATATGCAAGGATAAATGTTCATCACAACAATGGCTGGAGATCCATCAGGCTGCCCATGAGCTGGGCATGCCCTCCAATGCTACCTTATTGTATGGGCATATAGAAAAGAGCGAACACCGGGTGGATCACATGGAGCGCCTGCGCCAATTGCAGGATAAAACCGGGGGCTTCAATACTTTTATTCCCCTGAAATTTCGCAATGGCAATAATCAGATGTCGCATATCCAGGAGGTTTCAGTTATTGAAGATCTGAAAATGTATGCCGTCGCCAGGATATACATGGATAATTTTCCCCACTTGAAAGCCTATTGGCCCATGATTGGCAGGCAAACTGCTCAGCTAACCCTTGCCTATGGGGTGAATGACATTGACGGCACCATTGACGACAGTACCAAAATTTACTCCATGGCCGGGGCAGAAGAGCAAAACCCTACCTTGAGCACGGAACAGATCGTAGCTTTGATCAAGCAGGTAGGCCGTCGCCCTGTGGAGAGGGATAGCGTATACAATGTTGTTCGCGATTATTCCGCTGAAGCCCTTGCCGAGAGCGCATAAAAAAACCCCCGACTTAGTCGGGGGTTGCTTCTACTTTTTTAAAGGAAATTTTTTAATCTTTATACTTAACCTTCACCTTCTTATTGGGGGTTTCAATTTTCTTTTTGTCATCTTTGACTTTTACTTCCCTATCGGTTTTGTCGTTGTCGTACTTTACTTTATCGTCCTTTACTTTCATATCCACGTTTTCACCGTCTACCTTTAATTTATCATCTTTGGCTTTCACTTCCCGGTCGGTGGCGTCATTGTCGTACTTCATTTTATC
Organism: uncultured Flavobacteriales bacterium; assembly: GCA_964492055.1. GTDB lineage: Bacteria > Bacteroidota > Bacteroidia > Flavobacteriales_E > Vicingaceae > CAZBIF01. Next base: position 11,306 of record CAZBIF010000043.1, on the reverse strand, counting down.
GTCCTTCACTTTCATGTCTACGTTTTCCCCGTCCACCTTTAATTTATCATCTTTGGCCTTCACTTCCGTATCGGTGGCGTCATTATCGTACTTCATTTTATCGTCCTTCACCTTTTTCTCTACATAAGGACCATCCTTCTTCATCTTATCATCTTTAACCTTGATATCTGTATCTGTACGATCATTATCGTATTTCATTTTGTCCTCCTTCACTTTCATTTCAGCGGCAGGGGTTTCTACCTTGGCCTTGTCTACTTCAGATTGTGCATAAGTGGCAGACAATCCCATTCCGGCAAGTGCTACCACAGATAGTAATATACGTTTCATAATAGTTTGATTTTAAAATTTGTATTTGTTTTATGATATGCGATTGGAGCAAGATTAATCCCAATTATTAAAATTCCATTAATTAATCATTATTTAATTGAATGTCAATATTTTATATAGACATAAAAAAATATCCGTTCAGCTAAAAGTGTGGAATTAACTTCACAATTCCGGTTTATTTCTCATCAACTCGGGACTTTTTCTCCTTACGGCGAATCCTTTGATTGAGAAATTCAACCATGAGCGAAAAGGCAAGGGAGAAATAAATATATCCTTTAGGTACATGCACGTGGAATCCATCGAGGATCAGTAAGGTACCGATCATCAATAAAAAGGAGAGCGCCAGCATTTTAATAGTGGGGTTTCGGTTGACAAAGGCACTCACTTTTTCCGCAAAAATGAGCATCACGATGAGGGCTATCACCACCGCCGTGATCATGATTATGATCTCGTCAGATAATCCCACTGCAGTAAGGATGGAATCAAAAGAGAAAACGATGTCGAGTAAGACGATTTGTATAATAGCATTTCGTGTGGAAAGTTTTTTAGGTAGATCGGTCAGCTTTTCCTCCTCCTTACTGCCAATTTTCTCATGGATCTCGGAGGTACTCTTTGCCAGCAAAAACAATCCCCCTGCGATAAGAATGATGTCCCTGAAGCTCAGTTCAAAATCAAAAAGGGTCAATACCGGATCAGTAAGGTGCACGATCCAGGAGATGGCCAGCAATAGTAATACACGCATTACGATAGCCAATAACAAACCAATAGAGCGCGCTTTCTTTTGCTTTCCTGCAGGCAAGCGGTCGGAAACGATGGAAATGAAAATGATATTATCAATTCCCAGGACGATCTCAAGAAAAGTCAGGGTGAGTAAACTGATATACGTCTCCGATTGAAGAAATATTTCCATTGGAAAAATTTGGTTTTTAAATGAATTCAGGGAAAACAGTGCAAAAAAAGCAAAGTTTTTTCAATCCTCAAAAACAACTGAATTCTAACACCTTACAGTTTCATTATAAAAATTTTTCATAAAAATATGGTACTATGTATTGCATAATACTATTTTTTGTATATATCTTTGCCAAGCATTATAATAAAGAATAGAGGTCATGAAAAAATTAGCCCTGGGGTTTATACTCATATTAGGAGTAGCGATTGCCCACTCCGCCCCCACACCTGACGCAGATAAAATTTACCGTTTTCTGGAAAAAAACGGCAACAGCTTCAGTATGTCACTTTCAAAAAAAGTGCTGGATGCTTTTGACTTTGACGTAGACCTGAACGGAAAAGAAAAATACTTGAAAGGGGATTTCAGCCGGGGGCGCATGCTGGTTGTCAGTGAAAAAAAAGATGCAAAAATGTTGCTCGGCCTATTTAAGGAGGAAGGCTATCAACTCATAGACCTGAAAGAATTTAATGAAGAAGAAAAAGAGAATGAGGAAGTCTATATGTTGACCGACAGAAAAGGGGAAAAGGTCTCGGAGATCCATTTTGTAGTGGATGGTGATGATTCCCTGGTTTTATTATCCATTTACGGGGATATGAAACTGGCCAGTAAATAATAGTAACGATTAGAGAAAGTATATGAAAATTGAAAACACCAAAGCCCAGATGCGCAAAGGAGTGCTGGAATTCTGCATCCTTTCCATCCTGGAGGGCAAGGAGGCCTATCCTTCAGAGATCATCGACAAACTTAAAGAAGGGAAGTTGATCGTAGTGGAGGGCACTTTATACCCCCTGCTCACCCGCCTGAAAAATGCCGGATTACTGAAATACCGATGGGAGGAGTCCAAATCAGGCCCACCCCGCAAATACTACCAGCTTACTCAGGTAGGCGTGGAATTTTTGAAAGAACTGGAGGCAACCTGGAAAGATCTGGTGACCGCCGTTAACTTAACCCGAACCAACGTAAATAAAGCCTAAATACAACTGAAATGAACAAAACAGTTACCGCAAACATCAGTGGAGTGGTTTTTCACATTGAAAGTGAAGCTTATGACCACCTGCACAATTACCTGAACACAATCCGCAAATACTTTCATGATTCAGAAGGGAAGGATGAGATCATGGCCGACATAGAAGCCCGCATTGCCGAACTTTTTAAGGAAGAGATGGACCTGGGCAAGGAAGTGGTGACCATGGCCAACGTAAAGAAAGTTATAGAGATCATGGGAGAGCCGGAACAATATATGGACGGAGATGATGATTATCAAGCAAGCGGCAGCGACACTACTTTCCGCAAGGAAAACCGCTTTTACAGTAAAAAGCTGTTCCGCGACACGGACGAGAACCTGCTGGGCGGGGTATGCGCCGGCATCGGCCACTACTTTGGGGTAGATAAGATCTGGTTCCGCATCGCCTTCTTGATCGCCTTTTTCGGCTTTGGTGCCGGCTTCTTGTTGTATATCATCCTCTGGATCATTATACCTGCGGCGAAAACCACCGCAGAAAAACTGGAGATGCGTGGGGAGCCCATCAACATCGACAGCATTGGCAATGCCATCAAGGACGAATTCGGAAATTTTAAAAAAAAAGTGAACAGTGGGGCTGGCGCTAGCTACCGCAATAAAGCGGAAGTAACCCTTTACCGCGTTTTCGACTTCCTGGCGAAGCTGGTCGTATTCCTTTTTAAATTCCTGCTCAAATTCATTGCGGTGATCCTGGTGATCGGTGCCGTAACCGGAATCATTGCCCTGTTCGGGCTATTCATCGGCGGGCCCATGCTTATCAACATCAACAACGAAGATGTGGGAGCTTATTTTATCGGTGATCTCTCGGACATGATCTTCACTTCTCCAATCATGTATACCCTGGGACTTATCGGTCTGGCCCTGGTGAGCATCATTCCCCTGATCGGCCTTTTGTACGGTGGACTAAAACTGCTCTTCCCCATCCCCCGCACCAATCGCGCCGTCGGTCTCACAGCCCTTTCCCTCTGGGTGATCGGGGTGATCATTTTGATCATCAGCGCTACTACCACTGCTTCGCAGTTCAGCAGTTCACAGCAACTGAGCGAAACCATTACCCTTGATCCACTAGCGGGCGACACCCTCATACTCAGTTCTATGGGAAATACTTATAGTAATGGTGGAAGAGACTTGGAACTCTTTGCGGAAGAGGGTAATATCTACCACAATAATTTTGAGATCGATGTCATACGGAGCAAAAACGATCAGATCAACCTGTATATGCAAAAATCTGCACGCGGAAAAAACCGCAAGGAAGCTGGTAAACGGGCGGAAAATATTAAGATTGAATATGATTTGATGGGGCATGAACTCTCCATCTCCCCATTCATCCATTTTCCCCAGGAGGATAAGTTCCGTAAGCAGGAGGTGGAAATGAGCATAGGACTGCCGGTGGGCACCACAATCTTCCTGGACCACTCCAGCAGGGAGATCATTTACGATATAGAAAATGTGACGAACACCTACGACGGTAAAATGATGGGACATCACTGGCTGATGACCGAGGAAGGGCTACGCTGTACAGATTGTCCCTGGCTGGAAGAAAGTGAGGCTCCCCTGCCGGAAGGCATGGAAGAAAAGCCGCAGGAAATTGAAGAAAAACGTCGTGCCCTGGAAGAAGAGGCGGAAGAAATGCGTGAGCGGGCCAGGGAATTGCAGGAAGAGGAAATTGAATTGTAAATACAATCAAAAACTATAAACCCAGCTCCATGAAAGCAAAATCCTTTTTTCTGCTGTTGTTTTGTTTAAGTATTTTGACGATATTAGCATGGAATCTTAAACAAGACAATTTACCCCAACGGAAAACCCAGGAAAATAGTCTAAACGGGCATTACCGCTTTAATTTGCAGTTGTTTAAAAGTCCGTTTTAATGAAAATACTTCCCATCCTCGAAACTACAGTTAAACAATAAAGCAGAGGATACCGACCGGGGCCAGGCGACACCCAAACGCTTTCGGCCCCGGTTTTTTTGTGGATTTAGTTATAGAGGTTAAAAAAAAAGGAAACATTCGGATGAAGTCCTTTCTGCATAGACCAGGAATTTAAATGCTATTCTTTTGTCTGAGTTCGGTAGGTTCTGATACAAACAGTTCGTTTCGCTTTGAAAACCAGCTGAAGTTTCTATATGAATCGCCGGCCTGAAAATTAAACCTACCCAATAAATTTCCCCAGTGCCGAGGGGTGCCTCAGCAACCACCCACTAATACTGTAGCGGTTCTTATTTGCCTTCAGTACCTGATGGGGAATGTCGGCGCTTTTAAATAGAATAGCCCGGCCTGCTATAGGCTCAATTATTACTGAGCTTTCATGGGGAAGAAATAGTTCCAGTTCTCCTCCGTCTTCCGCTTGCCAATCGGTATTAAGATAGATCACTACCGTAATGATCCGGTTGCTCCTGTTGTTGAACTGATCCAGATGTTTGGCATAATGTGCTGTTGGTGGATAATTCGCTAAATGAAATTCGAAGCCTGATAGACTAAGATAACAATAGCGGTTAAAAATATACAATGCATCATCTATCATCTGCCAGAGGGAATTCAGGGAGGTGTCCCTTTGGCGGTCCAGCCAGTAAGTATGATCCCCCCGGATATCATGCCGTATGGTATGCTCATCCAAGGCCCCTATGCCCGCTTTGGTAAAACGAGTTTTGTGGGAGTGGAGGAATTGCAGGAAGTGCGTTACCTCGGAGATGGGAAAGAAATTATCAATACAGACAAAACCCTCCTGAGCGAGTTCATCGATCCACTGCACCCATTGCTCCTCTGTATGAATAAACTCCACTTCTCAAAAAAGATCGTAAAATTAGGGCATAAAACGGTACTATGGATCCTGAAAAATTCTCCCTGCAAAACCGGATAAAAAGTTTCCGCCATGCGATACGAGGACTGCAAGCCCTTTTCTTAGCTGAACATAATGCCCGCATCCATTTGCTGGCTTCCCTTATTGCTATAATTCTTGGTTTTTCCATGGAAATCAGTGGCTTTGAATGGGGACTGCTTAGTTTCGCTATTGCTACAGTGTTTATCTGTGAATTATTCAATACCGCAATCGAGAAAACCTGCGATTTTATTTCCCCGGAATTTCACCCTGCTATCAAACGGATTAAAGATTTATCTGCAGCAGCAGTGCTACTTGGTGCATTGTTATCCCTCATTATTGGTGGCATCATATTCCTGCCAAAGCTCGTTTAACTTACATATCTTCCATTATCATCTATTTACCTATTGACAATATTTATATTTGCGCTTCATGGCAAAGGCTTTTTTTCTTTTTCTATTTTCCTTGTTTCCCCTATTATTTTTCGCTCAATCAAAAATTCCCGGTCACTATTGGACTAAAGATGGTCATAAGATAAGTGGCTTATTGAAATTCAAGCCGGCAGGAATGCATGGTGGCACGAGCAAGCTTATCTATTATAACGAGAAGGGTAAAAAAGAAAAGTTTGGCCCTGATCAGCTCACCGCTTTTGTAATTGAAGAAGATTCTTTTGCAGTAGTAAATCAGTTTCAAAAGGGATCCAATACCTCTTTTCCCTCCGATTTTGCCCTGGTAGTAGACACCGGGAAGATCAATCTTTACCAACATTCCCGCTATGTTTATAATTCCGGTGTTTCAGCACACCGTGGCAATCAACAATTCGTATCAACCTATATTATCAAACCAAAGGAAGACGTCAATTACTATGGTATCTTCAATTACCAGAGTTACCAGGCCTATTTTTTATCCATTCTAAAAAATGAACCCACCCTTTACCAGAAGGCATCTTCCATTCTTCAGGAAAAATGGAAAGAGAATCTTCCGGCATTGGTCAGGGAATATAACGAATTGTAATTCATGTTGACGAGCAAAAATATTAATTGATGATTAAACAACTAAGCCCATTCATTCTTCTTATCCTTACCCTGCATACCACAGCTCAGGAGCCCAATCTCAATTACAATAAATTCCGTCAGCTAAAACAGGAATTGCCTACCCCCAATGTGTACCGTACAGCCGCCGGATTTCCGGGTCATGAATATTACCAACAACGGGCGGATTATGTAATGGAAATTACCCTTGACGATGAAC
>CAZBIF010000043.1:459-4934 GCA_964492055.1 uncultured Flavobacteriales bacterium | reverse complement strand
AGCGCATTCACGGTGAAGAGATCATCACCTATCACAATAATTCGCCTGATCCCCTGCCTTACCTTTGGGTCCAACTCGACCAGAATGTGCGGGCCAAAGATTCGGATACCAGGAAAGTAACCACTAACAGCATTCAGGATAGCATCTCCTTCACCGACCTCAAGCGCTTTCTCAATGATTTTGACGGTGGTTTTAAATTGGAGTATGTCCGCAACGCGGAGGATAAAGAATTATCATACCACATCAACAAGACCATGATGCGCATCAACCTGAATGAACCGCTCAAACCCGATGAAAAATACGTGCTGAAGATCAAGTGGTGGTACAACATCAACGATCGCATGGCTAGTGGCGGGCGTTCAGGTTATGAATATTTTGAAGAAGAGGACAATTACCTCTATACCATCGCTCAATTCTTTCCCCGTATGGCGGTATACAATGATGTAGAAGGCTGGCAGAACAAGCAGTTCCTCGGGCGGGGAGAGTTTACCCTGCCTTTTGGTGATTACAATGTGAAGATCACTGTCCCGGAAGACCACACCGTAGCTTCTACCGGAGTACTACAAAACCCAGAGAGTGTACTTACCGAAACGCAGCAGGAACGTCTGGAAGAAGCCACAGAGGCTGACCAGCCGGTATTTATCATTACTGAAAAAGAGGCTCGAAAAACGGAAAAAGGAAAGGCCAAAGGGAGCAAAACCTGGCACTATAAAGCAGAAAATGTGCGGGATTTCGGATTTGCTTCTTCCCGCAAGTTTATTTGGGATGCCATGGGAGTGAAAGTCGGGCAACGAACGGTGATGGCTATGTCGTATTATCCCAAAGAAGGCAATCCGCTTTGGGAACAGTATTCCACCAAGGCCGTCGCACATACCTTACGTTCCTATTCCGATATCACCTTTGCCTACCCCTATCCGGTAGCTATCTCCGTCAACGCTGCCAGTATCGGGATGGAATATCCCATGATCTGTTTCAATTACGGTCGACCGGAAGAAGATGGTACTTATACCGAAAGACTGAAGTACGGAGTGATCTCGGTAATCATTCATGAGGTGGGTCACAACTTCTTCCCCATGATCGTCAATTCAGACGAAAGGCAATGGACCTGGATGGATGAAGGGCTTAATACATTTTGCCAGTATTTGACGGAGAAAAAGTGGGATGTGGACTATCCCTCTCGTCGTGGTCCGGCCTATAAGATCGTAGATTATATGAAGGGCGACAAAAGCAACATCACCCCCATCATGACCAACTCGGAATCCATTTTTCAATTTGGCAACAATGCTTATGGCAAGCCCGCCACTGCGCTGAACATTCTAAGGGAAACCATCATCGGGCGCGAAAATTTTGACTATGCCTTCAAGCAGTATGCCCAGACCTGGAAATTCAAACACCCCACCCCGGCTGACTTTTTCCGCCTAATGGAAGATGCCAGTGGCACCGATCTGGACTGGTTCTGGAGGGGGTGGTTTTTCAGCACCGACCATGTGGATCTGGCCATTAAAGAAGTGCAATGGCTACAGGTGGATAGCCGGGATCCGGAAATTGAAAAGCCCCTGGCCCGAAAAGCTGCCTCCAAAGAAGAAAAGTTTGCCGGTGATCTGCAAAATGAAGCTTTTCGCAAAGAAACCGTAGTAGAGCAAGATCTGCTCACCCAGGATTTTTATAATAAGTATGACCCTTACCACGTAACTTCACTGGATAAAAAAGCATACCGGGAGTACCTGGAAAATCTGGAAGAAGACGAAAAAGCGATCTTGCAACATAATAAGCAATGGTACCAGGTCACTTTTGCCTCCCCCGGAGGGCTTATTATGCCCATTATTTTGCGTTTTGAATTTGAGGATGGTAGTAGCCGAAAAGAATACATTCCAGCAGAAATATGGCGGTTCAATGATAAAGAAGTCAATAAAATATTCGCTTTTGATCAACCATTGAAAGGGATAGTACTTGACCCCAACTTGGAAACAGCCGACGTTGAACGTACCAATAATTACTGGCCACCCCGCTCTGTGCCTTCCCGGTTCAGTATTTTTAAAGAAAAGCAGGAAGAAAAGGAAAACGCAATGCAAAAAGCAAAGCGGGCAAAATAATTATTATTCCTGGCAAAAATTTACAGTCGCAGCTTAATCAACAATTTTGTTATATTAGCAGCCGAATCAATAGCTTAAAAATGAAACTATATACTTTACGAATTGCGCTTCTTTTCGGTATGGTATTATCACTAGCAGCTCACCCTCCACTTACAAGTTCAAACGAGGAAGCTGAATGCGATACCAAAACCTTAAAAAAAGAGGGAATTTCCAAACTCAACCCCTATTATTACTCTTCGTCTAAGGTCAATACCATAAATTATGATTATAAATCGCAAATCAAGGAAATAGAAGTGCCTTTGTTTAAAGGGGAGAAATACAAACTGGTGTTCAATAAATCGGCCCTGCCTAAAGACGTAGTCGTTAAAATTTACGATAAAGATAAAGAGCATACCGGGCGTGATCCTCTTTTCTCTACTGAAGGAATGAATGATCAAATCGTTTCCTACGAACCCAAAAAAGCCAAAACCCTGTATGTCGATTATTTGATTCCGGAAGCCAAGGGTACTAAAGAGTCCGGTTGCATTGTATTCATATTAGGATATCAATTGACCTTTGTTTCAGGCAAAGAAGACAATAGTGAAGAGTAAGTATTAAACCAAACGACTATATAACAATATCACCATGTTAAGAAAATTCAACCTATATATTTTTGCGGCCGTTATTTTATTATCGGCTTGTGCCGAAGAACAAAAACATGCTTCCGAAGATAAACACGACGAAATGTTGGCAGATACCGTAGCCACAGATAAAGAGACGATTGAGGAAGAAGAGGTATCTTTTATGCTGCCTTCACCTATTCAGATTGCCGCTATTTTTAACCGTGCAGGGCTTAAGTTTGAAAGTGGACTTGCCAATCCCCCTTCCAATATTTCCACGTACAATACAAAAACCTCCAAGTACCTGAACTTTGGTATATATTCAGCTGATCTGGCATACGCTGTAATGAATGAGCAGCAGCAGTTATCTATTGACTACCTGAATGCTGTAAAAAAGCTTGCCGATGATATTGGCATGCCAAGCGTATTTGGTACCGGCAAGCTGGTGGAAAGTTTTGAAAAAAATATCGGCAACCAGGACACCATTTTGAGGATCTTAACAACTATAAAGCGTAGAACCGATCAATATCTTGAAGAGAACGCCGAGGATTCCAAGGAGGCTATTTTCTTTTCCTCCGCCTGGGTAGAGGGAATGTATCTTGGCGCTAAAAGCGGGAAAGATAATCAGAAGATCACCCCCCGTCTGGTGGAACAAATGACCATCCTAGATAATGTGATCAAAGCATTGGAAACTCAATCAGACCCTTCCCTGGAAATCGGTTTTGTAATTGACGGACTTAAGGATATTCGCTCTAGTTTTGAAAACTATGAAGGGGTGCAAAAGATGCAGTCTGAAAAGCTCGATCTTGATCAGGTTAAACTTACAGATAAGGAATTGCAAGACCTCACCCAGAAAATCACCGATCTGCGCAATCAGATCATCAAAGGGTAAACTATCAATCTGCACATTTTAAGAGAGGTACGCCCGACATAAACGGCGTACCTTTTTTATTAGCTGCTTGTATCTTTGTACAAAATTTAATTAACCATGATCAATATCACCCTGCCTGACGGTTCGGTTAGAGAATATAAAGCAGGAACCACTGCTATGGAAGTGGCTAAAAGCATCAGCGACGGCCTGGCACGCAATGTACTGGCAGCAAAAATCAATGGAGAGGTGCGGGATGCCGACCTGCCGATTGAATCTGATGCGAAACTGCAACTGCTCACCTGGAACGATGAGGAGGGAAAGGAAACCCTATGGCACTCTTCTGCCCACCTGATGGCTGAAGCCCTGGAGGAATTATACCCCGGGATTAAATTTGGCATTGGGCCTCCGATTGAGCAAGGTTTTTACTATGATGTAGACGCCGGGGACCGTATCATTACTACTGATGACCTGCCAAAAGTGGAAAAGAAAATGCAAGAGCTGGCCCGTCAGAAAAATGAATACAAAAGACAGGAAATAAGTAAGTCAGACGCCATTGCATACTTTAAAGAGAAGAATGATCCCTATAAACTGGAATTATTGGAAGACCTTGAAGACGGGCAGATCACTTTTTACTCCCAGGGAAATTTCACAGACCTCTGCCGTGGGCCGCATATTCCGGATACCTCTTTTATAAAAGCTGTGAAACTGCTGAATGTTGCAGGAGCTTATTGGAGAGGGGATGAAAAAAACAAGCAGTTGACCCGCATTTACGGCATTGCTTTCCCCAAACAGAAAGAACTTACCGAATACCTGGAAATGCTCGAGGAGGCTAAAAAACGGGATCACCGCAAACTGGGAAAAGAGCTGGGGCTTTTTACATTCAGTCAGAAAGTAGGACAGGGATTACCCATG
>CAZBIF010000043.1:0-449 GCA_964492055.1 uncultured Flavobacteriales bacterium | reverse complement strand
CCCAAAGGAGCCTTATTGCGTGAGCGACTGGAAAATTTTATGCGCCAGGCTCAGGTAAAAGCAGGCTATGAACCCGTAGTTACCCCTCACATTGGCAGTAAGGAATTGTACGTAACTTCAGGGCATTATGCCAAATACGGGGAAGATTCCTTTCAACCCATCAAGACCCCCAATGAAAACGAGGAGTTTTTGCTTAAACCCATGAACTGCCCCCACCATTGCGAATTGTATAAGTCGCAGCCCCGCTCCTACCGCGATCTGCCGATCCGCTTTGCGGAATTTGGCACGGTATACCGCTACGAACAAAGCGGGGAATTGCATGGCCTCACCCGGGTGAGGGGATTTACCCAGGATGATGCCCACCTCTTTTGCAGGGAAGATCAGGTAGAGGAAGAATTCAAAAAAGTGATCGACATCGTTTTCCATGTTTTCAATGCCTTGGATTTCAG
>CAZBIF010000042.1:13344-18474 GCA_964492055.1 uncultured Flavobacteriales bacterium | reverse complement strand
GACCTCCTTTTGGATTTTGTACCAGGATCACCAGGATCAGCAGAATGGCTACAATAAATATCAGTACGGAAATGAGAATAAACATGGCTTTACTTGTTTTTTAACCGATTTTCGATGTCCCGAATTCGGCCTGCAAAATAAATCTTTTTTTCCGGAAATTTCAACTGTAATTTTTGGTAAGTCGCCAATGCTTTTTCGTCACTTCCCTGACGCTCATAGATCTGGGCCAGGGTTTCCGTTACCAGATCATCATTTTCCACTACACTGCGGCGAGCCATTTTTGCAGCTGAGTAGAATTCCGCTTTTTGCTGAATCTGCTTGGCCGCAGAAGATACATCTGCAAGTGCTTGTTTTGCAGCAGCAGGGGGAGGGCTGCCGGAAGAAGGATCACTAGTTCCCGAAAAGTATCGTATCCATTCGCTGAAACCGTGGGGGCTATTGGTGTCAAAAGTAGGTGAAGGCGTAGTGGGATCTGGTAGGTCTGTCTGCTGCTGAGAGCTGGTTTTAGAATCGGACAGAGCAGTAAATTCAGAAAGTTCCTGATCCTCCTTCATTTGTGAAACTTCCTGCAAAATACTGCTATTGATCGCCTCAGTAAGGATCTGCTGTTCGAGGGGGTTCATTTCTTTTTCCTCCTCTCGGGTATCTTCAGTTTCGGCTACAGGTAATTCTGTAGTTGTTGCAGAATTCGTTTGCTCTTCCGCATTGTGCAATGTGGGAACAGCAGTATTAGCATCAACAGCAAATTCCGGTTCTTTACTCTTGGTTTTGGCCGCAGGAAGGGCATACAACAATTGATGAAGATGCTGACGGTCCGCCATGTAGGCAGCCGTTTTCCGCAACTGACTTTCAAAATTGAAATTATCTTCTTCTTTAAAAGCTTTGGTGAGTAAAATGTAAATGGTGGAAAAATAGGGATAGGTAGAAGCTAGTTCCTGCAGGTCATTTATTTGCCCGGCCTCAAGTTGTGCGGGCTCTCTCACTAATACATTGAAAGCGGCGCGGTTCATTACCAATTAGTTAAGGCTTTATTGAAAATATCCAGGGTGAGCTGATCGTTGATACTCCTTAATAAACTTTCTTCTACTGAAGACAATTCCAGGGAGGTTTCAAAATCCTCAAAACGGGAAAAGCTGGTTTCAAAATTCTGGCTTTCATCCAGGTTGTTTTCAAACCTGACTTTCACCGTCATGGTGACCCTTGTGAGGGCGGCGGTTTCGTTCCCCTGAATTGCCTGGGGAGTAGCGGTGTAGTTGGTAATGGCCCCCGAAAATTCAAGATCTCCATCATCCTTGACCAGAATCAAATTAGTTTGACTGATCAGAATATCTTTCATGGCTTCCGTAAATAACTGACTGGCCTGGGGAGGGGCGAGGGCTGCGTAATTGGTAAAGAAGTCCACCGAAACGGTTTGTACTTCCGGAGCTATGGAAGCACCGGTAAAGCTGTAGGAGGTTTTGCAGCCATAAGGAGCCAAAAGGGTTAAAAAAAGGAATAAAGAGGAAAAACGGATTTTCATTCTTCGATTTCGTATTCTTTGATCTTACGGTACAAGGTACGTTCGGAAATACCCAGGTCTTCCGCTGCATATTTACGTTTCCCGTTGTGTTTCAACAAAGCTTTGCGGATCAGTTTCTTTTCCGATTCAGAGATGGATAGGGATTCATCTTCATCCACTACTTCGTGGTATTCTTCTTTTACATCTTCGTATTTTTTAGAACGACCAGCTGACTCCCCGGCATATTTAGCCGCATGTTGTTCAATCTGGTAATGGGGATCCATCTGAGGTTCAAAATCTTCCTCCTCTTCTCCTCCGTAAAGCCGCTGATAAAGCTGGTCATTGATGTCGGACTTGCCATTTCCCTCCGAATCCAGCAGTTGAAAAACTACCTGTTTCAGATCAGTAACATCCTTTTTCATATCAAACAATACCTTGTAAAGGATTTCCCGTTCTGATAATCCCTCGGCATTGTCCTGGTAAAGCACCGGTAAGGACTGATTTACATTGGGAAGGTATTTCAATAAGGTTTGCCCGTCAATTTCTTTGTTTTGTTCAATTACCGACATCTGTTCAGTAACGTTTTTCAGTTGCCGCACATTGCCTGGCCAGCGATACTTAATTAGCATTTCCTGTGCTTCTTCTGAAAGTTGCACTGAGGGCATGCGGTATTTGTCGGCAAAATCAGAGGCGAACTTCCGGAAGATCAGGTAAATATCTTCTTTTCGCTCCCGCAAGGGGGGAACTTCAATGGGTACGGTATTCAGGCGGTAATAAAGGTCTTCCCGGAACTTATTCTTTCTAATGGCCTCGGGAATGTTCACATTGGTAGCGGCCACTATGCGTACATTGGTTTTTTGCACTTTGGAGCTACCTACTTTGAGGAACTCACCGGTTTCCAGCACCCTCAGCAGGCGTACCTGAGTTTGCAGTGGCAATTCAGCCACTTCATCCAGAAAAATAGTACCCCCGTCAGCTACTTCGAAGTACCCTTTCCTGGCTTCATGTGCTCCGGTGAAAGAACCCTTTTCATGTCCGAATAATTCAGAATCTATCGTACCTTCAGGGATCGCCCCGCAGTTTACAGCAATGTACTTATTGTGTTTACGTGCGCTAAGCTGGTGGATGATCTGGGGCATCACTTCCTTCCCTGATCCACTCTCACCGGTGATGAGTACGGTGAGGTCGGTAGCGGCCACCTGGGCAGCTATATCCAGTGCCCTGCGCAACCCTTCGGAATTGCCTATAATGCCAAAGCGTTGTTTGATCTGTTCTACTGTCATACCGCTTCCCCGATTAAAGTGGCTGAAGTACAGGAATTGACTTTTACCTGTACGTAATCGCCGGGCTTAAAATTTTTTCTGGGGAAAACCACTACCGAATTGTAGGTTGTTCTACCGTACAGTTCTTCCTCTGATTTCTTGGAAGTGCCTTCTACCAGAACCTCAAAGGTTTTCCCTACATCGGCCTGCATGCGTTGCAGGGAATGTTTTTGTTGCATCTGAATAATCTCGGTTAAACGCCTGGTTTTCTCTTTTTCGGGAATATCGTCCTCGTATTTTCGCTGAGCCAGGGTATTAGGCCGTTCGGAATACTTGAACATATAGGAAAAATGATACTTTACGTATTCCATTAAGGTAAGGGTGTCCTGATGTTCCGCTTCGGTTTCAGTACAAAATCCCGCAATGATATCAGCAGATATCGCACAATCAGGAATAATGCGGCGTATAGCATCTACCCGGTTCATATACCATTCCCGGGTATATCCCCGGTTCATTAGTTCCAGTACGCGGCTGTTCCCGGATTGGAAAGGCAGGTGGATGTATTTACAGATATTATGATGGGCGGCCATTACATGCAGCACCTCATCCGTCATGTCTTTGGGGTGGGAGGTGGAAAAGCGGATACGCACCCGGGGATCAACCCTTGCGACTTTATCCATTAACTGGGCGAAATTCACACTGCGTTGTTTTTCCTCTTCATTTAGCTTATCATAGCCCTTCTTCAGGCCCCCTCCATACCATAGGTAGGAATCAACATTTTGGCCGAGTAAGGTTACTTCTTTATAACCCTGTTCCGCCAACTGCTTTACCTCATTTACAATACTTTCAGGATCGCGGCTCCTTTCCCTTCCGCGCGTAAAGGGGACTACGCAAAAAGTACACATGTTATCGCAGCCCCGCATGATAGAAACAAAGGCCGTTACCCCATTGCCTCCCAGGCGTACCGGATTGATATCGGCATAGGTCTCTTCTTTACTGAGGATCACGTTCACGGCCTTGCGCCCTTCATCCACTTCCTCTACCAGATTGGGCAGATCGCGATAGGCATCAGGGCCAACTACAATATCCACCAGCTTTTCTTCCTCCAGCAAATTGGCTTTCATGCGCTCGGCCATACAGCCCAGTACCCCGATGATCATCCCGGGTTTTTTTTCCTTAGCCTGGTGAAAACTGCTCAGGCGCTTCCTCACCGTTTGCTCGGCTTTTTCACGAATGGAACAGGTATTGACGAATACAATATCTGCTTCCTGCATGAGGGGAGTTATTTGATAGCCTTCTTTTTCCAGAATAGAAGCTACGATCTCGCTGTCGGAGAAATTCATCTGACAACCGTAACTTTCCACATAAACCTTCCGGCCAGCCTGTCTAGCAGCCTGCGGTCGCTGTAGTGCTTCTCCCTGCTTTACCTCTACAATTGTTTTTTCCAGTATGTCTGCCATAGCATTTAAAGGGCTACAAAATTAGGCAATATTCTGCCAAACTGTCAGCAATAATGCAGGCATACAAATGGGAAAATTATATTATATTCATATAATATAAATGCGGGCAGCGAACGAAAATCATTTCGCAACTGTTTGAGTCAACACAATTAATGGGTTTATTTGCCCCGAATTTCAGGCTGCATTCCGCTATTTTAATAAAATAATAAGCTATGTCAAAGCATTTAGTAATCGTTGAGTCCCCGGCCAAAGCAAAGACCATTGAAGGGTATCTGGGAAAGGATTTTATGGTCAAATCGAGCTTCGGTCACATCCGTGACCTGCCGGGAAAAAATCTGGCCATTGATATTGAAAACGATTTTCAGCCGGAGTACGTGATCAGTGATGATAAAAAGAAAATAGTGGCGGAATTAAAGAAACTGGCAAAATCCGCTGAATTGGTATGGCTGGCCACGGATGAAGACCGCGAAGGGGAGGCCATTTCCTGGCATTTACTGGAAGCCCTGAACCTGAAGCAGGAAAATACCAAGCGGATCGTTTTCCACGAGATCACCAAAAAGGCCATCCTCAACGCTATTGATAATCCCAGGCAGTTGAACAAAGACCTGGTGGATGCCCAGCAAGCCCGCCGGGTGCTCGATCGCCTGGTTGGATATGAATTGTCCCCTGTGCTTTGGAAAAAAGTAAAGCCATCCTTATCGGCAGGGAGGGTGCAATCGGTCACCGTTCGATTGATCGTGGAGCGGGAAAGGGAGATCACAGCCTTTAAATCGGAAAATTTTTACCGGGTGGTTGCGCAATTTACCAATCAGGAGGGTAAAAAATTCAAAGCTGAAGTAAGCAGCCGGTTCAAATCTTATGAAGAGGCGAAAAAATTCCTGGAGAATTGCTCAGGATCTGAATTCACCAT
>CAZBIF010000042.1:11162-13225 GCA_964492055.1 uncultured Flavobacteriales bacterium | reverse complement strand
ACCTCCACCTTACAGCAGGAAGCCAGCCGCAAGCTGGGCTATTCTGTGTTGCAAACAATGACCCTTGCCCAGAAGCTTTATGAGGCTGGTAAGATCACCTACATGCGTACGGATTCTGTTAATTTATCACAGGACGCTATTGATCAGGCCAAATCCTACATTGGCAACACCTATGGGCAGGAGTTTTCGAAACCTCGAAAATACAGCACTAAGGCAAAAGGGGCGCAGGAAGCGCACGAAGCCATCCGGCCAACCGACTTATCCGTTAGCGAACTGAAAGGGAACAATCAGGAAGCACGCCTATACAACCTGATCTGGAAAAGGGCGGTGGCCTCGCAGATGAGCAATGCCAGTATAGAGCGTACCACTATTACCATTGATGTTAGCAAGGCCAAAGAAGCTTTTACCGCTAAAGGAGAAGTGATCAAGTTTGAAGGATTTTTGAAATTATACCTCGAAGGTACCGATGACGAACCGGAAGAAGAGGGAGAAGGCGGACTGTTGCCTGCCATGAAAGAAAATGAAAAGATAAATTACGAAGAAATCATGGCCACTCAGCGGTTTACCAAACATCCTCCCCGTTATCAGGAGGCCAGTCTGGTGAAAAAACTGGAAGAGTTGGGGATTGGCCGGCCTTCTACTTACGCACCTACTATTTCCACTATCCAGAAACGGGGTTATGTGGTGAAAGAAAGCAGGGAAGGGGAAGAAAGAAAATATAAGACCATTATATTGGTAAATGGTAAGCTCGCAGAAAAGGAGGCCACCGAGCGCACCGGGGCAGAAAAGAACAAATTATTCCCTACGGATATAGGCATGGTGGTAACAGATTTCCTGGCTGAGCACTTCGACCGCATTATGGATTATGGCTTCACTGCGGAAGTGGAAAAGCAATTTGATGATATAGCCCAGGGTCAACTGGAATGGAACCGCATGATCGAAAAATTTTACGGGCCGTTTCACAGTAGTGTGGAAAAAACCCTGGAACATGCCGACCGGGCCAAAGGAGAACGGAAACTGGGAGAAGATCCGAAAAGCGGTAAACCGGTATATGCCCGTATCGGCCGTTTTGGTCCCATGGTACAGATCGGGGATGCGGAAGATGAGGAAAAACCTCAGTTTGCTTCATTGCTTTCCACTCAAAGCATTGAGAACATTACCTTTGAAGAAGCCATGGACCTGTTTAAACTGCCTCGCCATGTTGGCGAATATGAGGGCAAGGAAATACAGGCAGCCATCGGCCGTTTTGGGCCCTATGTGCGATGGAACAGTTTATTTGTTTCCTTGAAAAAGAACGAAGGGGATGACCCATTTTCCGTAACTGAGGAAAGGGCAATTGAGCTGATCAAGGAAAAGCAGGAACAGGAGAAAAACAAATACATCAAAACTTTCCCGGAAAATAAAGAGGTTCAGGTGCTCAACGGCCGTTACGGCCCCTATATTAAAATAGGAAGAAAGAACTTTAAGATACCCAAAGGCAAAAAGCCTGAAGAACTTAGCTTAGAGGAATGTCTGGAGATAGCCAATGCAGCTCCTGCCTCTAAGAAAAAGCGCGTGAAAAAATAAAATGGAAATCCTGGAATACTTTGACCGTTCGGTCATTGAAAAACTTTGGAAAGAAGATAAGTATACCAAAACCCAGTGGGGGAACCTGATTTGTCGGCAGGTATCGGATTTTTCAACAGTAGACCTGGTTATTTTTAATGTTGAGGAAGAGCGGGGTACCAAGAATAATCAGGGAACGGCAGGCGGGGGTGAAAGCATCCGCAGGTATTTATACGCATTACAGCAAGCAGATTACTCCATAAATATGGTGGATCTGGGAACCATAAAAGCGGGCAACTCCATTACGGACACTTATTTCGCGGTAAAGGAGGTGGTTGGGCAGTTATTACGTGAACAGGTACTCCCAATCATTATCGGAGGAAGCCGGGATTTGATCTATGCCAATTACCTGGGGTACACCACTGAGGAGCAAATGGTCAACCTGGTAAGCATTGACTCTGCATTCGCCCTAGGAAATGCGGATGATCCTATTAATGAAAAAAATTATTTCAGCAAGA
>CAZBIF010000042.1:0-11152 GCA_964492055.1 uncultured Flavobacteriales bacterium | reverse complement strand
ATTCAATTACAGCAACCTCGCTTATCAAACTTATTTTATCAATCAGGAGGAGCATAAATTACTGGATGAACTGTTTTACGATATTTACCGGCTTGGCTGGGTAAAGGAGGACATCAAGAAAGCTGAACCCATAATACGCAATGCTGATTTTATAGGATTTAGCATGAATGCTGTAGCGCAGCCCTATGCCCCGGCAAATAAAAATACTTCCCCCAACGGACTGAACGGGGAGCAAGCCTGTCAGCTATGCAAATATGCAGGCATTAGTGATAAGCTTACATCTTTCGGTATTTATGACTACAATCCAGCCATTGAAGATCAGGGAATGACTGCTCATTTGATTGCCCAGATGATCTGGTATTTTGTAGATGGTTTCTATAATCGCAAAATGGATTTTCCGAAAGCCAATAAGAAGGATTACACCAGGTATACGGTTGATATTGATGAAGGCAAGCAGGAGTTAATCTTTTACAAAAGCCCCAAAAGTGACCGCTGGTGGATGGAAATTCCATACAATTCGAGTTTTAATAAGAATTTACAGCGGCATTTGATGTTGCCCTGCAATTATGGTGATTACCAAACCGCTATGGAAAATGAAATGCCTGAAAGGTGGTTTCAGACCTATAAAAAATTAAAATAAATACAATTAAACTCTATACTTTCGTTATCATTGTTGGCTCACTATTTTAATTTTTCAGTATTTTAGGCGACTGAATTTTATCATCTTTCGACTACAACCTGCGTATGAAGAGATTATCGGTTTTTTTTAGCTTTCTATTATTGGCAATTGGAGTAAAGGCACAGCAAGATCCGCAGTTTACCCAGAATATGTTCAACAGGCTACCGGTCAACCCAGCTTATGCCGGGGCCAGGGGGTCTATTTGTGCTACCTTACTGATGCGGGAGCAATGGATAGGTTTTGAAGGCAATCCCAGAACCAATGTTTTCAGTGTAGATGTCCCCTTCAAATTTCGCCAGAGCCATCAGTTAGGAACGGGTATCTCCATTATTCAGGATGAGATTGGGCCCATCAATTCTTTAAACATTAAAGTACCCTTAGCTTACCATTACCGTATTGCCCAGGGAGTGCTTTCAGGAGGATTGGAACTGGGGATTTTTAATCAGTCCATTAAAGGTGATTGGAGAACATCCGAGGGAAATTTTGATGGAACAGAGGATCCGTTTATACCGAATGATGAAGCAGGTGCAACAACTTTCGATCTTGGCTTAGGGGTTTATTATTATACCAAGGAACTCTATGTTGGCTTATCAACCACACACTTAAATTCACCCACTATCTCGGACAAGCCTGATGAAAATTCTGAATATAGCTTTAAGCAAGTGAGTCATTATTATGTAATGGCAGGTTATAATTATCCGCTTTCTACCGGTGCGGGTGAGTTTGAATTACAGCCTTCTATTTTTGCCAAATCCGATGGGGTATCGACACAGGTAGATATGTCCTGTACAATAAACTGGTGTGGGCTGGCGTTTCCTATAGGATTGACGATGCAGTGGCCTTCCTTGCCGGTTTACATATTCCTGAAAAATATGTGCGGGGACTAAAGATTGGTATTGCTTATGATTATAACCTGTCTGAATTATCCGATTATAATGATGGTAGTTTGGAGTTTATGATCAACTACTGCATGGATATCTTGAAACAGCCTAAACTGCAACGGTATAAGAGCGTTAGGTTCCTATAGAAAAAAAGTTGAAACATTATCAGAAAAATAGAGTATACTTGCAAGTTCCTTTTAAGGGCAATGAATTTTTATTGCCCATTATTAAAATTTAAGGCCATGAGAAAATTGACCTTCATATTATTAATTGTACTTGCTTCCTTGACAGCCTGCGACCAGGGTAATGGGGAGCTAATAGGGGTGCAGGGTAGACCGGAATGGTATCAGCCTGTGCCTTATGGCATGTTGCTCATACCCCAGGGTAGCTATACTATGGGTAATACTGATCAGGATGTACCCAATGCCCGCGTATCTAAAACCAAGGTAGTTTCTGTTGCAGCATTTTATATGGATCAAACTGAAATTACCAATAATGAATACCGGCAGTTCGTATATTGGGTCCGGGATTCTATAGCCAGAAAAATATTGGGGGAAGAAATAAGTGAAGAAGAATACCTGAACACAGTTAATTATTACGGTGAAGACATTGACCCGCCTACCATCAACTGGGATGCTCGTATTGATTGGTATGGTGAAGAAGAGAGAGAAGCCCTGGAGGTTATGTATTTACCTGACTATGAGAGATTTTACGGGCAAAAACAATTGGATACCCGGAAGTTGATGTACGAATACTGGTGGATCAATTATCGGGAAGCTGCTGCCAGGTCAAACAGGGAACAAGGACAGATCGACCGTTCCGTATTTATTAAAAATGATATCATTAATGTTTACCCTGATACCCTGGCCTGGGTTCATGATTTTACCTATTCTTTTAATGAGCCATTGACCAATAGTTATTTCTGGCATCCTGCCTATGATGATTATCCTGTCGTTGGAGTAAACTGGAAACAGGCAAGGGCGTTTTCTATCTGGAGAACCAATTTGTTGAACAGTTTCTTGCGTCAAAGAGGAATGACTGATGTACAGTATTTTAGGCTTCCAACTGAATCGGAGTGGGAATGGGCTGCCCGCGGTGGATTGGACAATAATCAATACCCCTGGGGTGGGCCTTATATTAGGAATACCGTAGGTTGTTTTCTAGGTAATTTTAAACCCATGCGAGGAAATTATGTAGATGACGGAGGGCTTCATACGGTAAAAGTAAATGCCTATAACCCTAACGACTATGGCCTTTTTTGCATGGCAGGTAATGTAGCGGAATGGACTTCGAATGCCTACGACGAGGCTGCTTATGATTTTCAACACGATCTCAACCCGGATTATTCCTATGAGGCAAAACCTTCAGACCCTCCTGCTTTAAAGAGAAAAGTAATACGCGGTGGTTCATGGAAGGATGTGGCTTATTATTTACATAATGGAACCCGTACCTTTGAATATCAGGACACCGCCAAGTGTTACATTGGGTTCCGAAATGTTATGAGTTATTTAGGACGGCCTGAGAACAACGAAGAACTTTAATAATTAATCTTTAAACTTAATCAATCACTTAAACAAATTTAGAATCAATGGGAGTAGTAGAATTTTTATTTGAGACCAAAAAGGGTAAAAAAATTATGGGGCTTCTTTACGGTATAGGAGCATCAATCGTAATTATCGGAGCCCTTTTTAAAATTGAGCACTGGCCCGGTGCAAGTACCATGCTTATTATAGGTCTATCAACAGAAGCAATTATCTTCTTTGTTTCAGCATTTGAACCCCCTCATACAGAAGTGGATTGGACCCTCGCCTATCCGGAACTCGCGGGCATAGAAGATGATCAGTTAACTGCAGCTACCCGAAGAAAAGATGGAAAGGGCGACTCAGCTTCCCAGGAATTAGATCGTATGCTTGAAGAGGCGAAGATCGGTCCTGAATTGATTGAGAGTTTAGGAACAGGCTTCAGGAATTTATCTGAACATACAGCTCATTTGAATAATATTTCC
The DNA here is from genome assembly GCA_964492055.1 of uncultured Flavobacteriales bacterium. Classification (GTDB taxonomy): domain Bacteria; phylum Bacteroidota; class Bacteroidia; order Flavobacteriales_E; family Vicingaceae; genus CAZBIF01. The sequence continues at coordinate 7,587 of CAZBIF010000042.1, read as the reverse complement.
GATGCTTCAGTAGCTACCAATGAATATGTGGAAAATGTAAGAGGAGCTTCAGAGAAAATGAGCAAATTATCACGTTCTTACGAAGAAGCTAGTGAGTCGTTGACCGGAATTGCCGTAAATGAAGAAGAAGGCAGCAGCTATTCTGATAACTTGCGCAGCATCACTTCTAAATTAAGTGAATTGAATAATGTGTATGAATTGCAGCTTAAATCAGCCAATGAACATATGGAAGCCAGTACTCAGGCTTTTGAAGGTATGGGAGAATTGATGACCAACCTAAGAGAATCATTGGATGGTACTGAAAGATACAAAAAGAACATAGCTGAACTAGCCACAAATCTAAGCGAATTGAATACTATTTATGGCAATATGTTGAATGCTATGAGTGCAGCAACGCCTCCTCCCAGACAGAGACGTCAGGCAGATGACAATAACGAAGTATAATTAATCTAATTCGAACTACGAAGAACTTTAAAATTTTAGATTAGAACATGGCAGGAGGCAAATTATCCCCCCGGCAGAAGATGATCGGTATGATGTACTTAGTATTGACCGCACTTCTGGCGATGAATGTTTCAAAAGATATTTTGAATGCATTTGTTACCGTAAATGATGGCTTGGAAAAGACCAAGCACAACTTTGCAGAGAAGAATGCCGATCAATATACCGCTTTTCAAGCGTCCTTTAATGAAAATCAGGAAAAAGTAGGGCCCTATTGGCAAAAGGCACAGACGGTTAGGCAATCAGCCGATAAAGTAGTAAACTATATAGATGACATTAAGGTAGAAATTATTGCCGGAATTGAGCCGAGTATCGCTAAGGAGGATATTCGCGGGAAAAATGAGTATGGTGAAGACACCATTCTTAACCTAATGAATGTTAAGGTCAAGGATAATTATATTGTTCCTACAAGTATCCTGGTAGGGTCTGAACCAGCCAACCCTAAAACCGGCGAATATTCTGCTTTGGATTTGAAAGATAAGTTAACTGATTTTCGCGACAAATTGATTGAAATGGTACCTGAAGGATCTGCTATAGCTCAATCCTTGAAACAGACTTTTACCTTTGAAGAAAAGCGAAATGCATCAGGAGTAGTTGAAAACTGGCCTTCTTATAATTTCTATGGTGTGCCATCTGCTGCTACTTTGACCTTGTTGACAAAAATGCAGACTGATGTTCGAAACGCTGAATCAGATGTAATCAAATACTTATATTCGTCTGTGGACGCTGCGTCCTTTAAATTTAATAAATTGGAAGCTGCCGTAATTGCTCCTTCCAATTATGTAATTACCGGGGATACTTTCAGGGCAGAAGTTTTTCTTGCAGCTTTTGATAGTACCCAGAATCCTAAAATTACTATTGGTACGAAGTATGATTCCACCACCAATCGAATTTCCGGTGATACTGTTCCTATAACTATTAAGGAGGGTAAAGGAATTCTACGGATACCTGCTAAGACAGTAGGAGACTATACTTATAATGGAGTAATAAAGATTAAAAATCCTTCTACCAAGGAATATGATCCATATCCGGTAAGATTTTCTTATAAAGTTGCCTCCCCGAGTACTACGATTTCGGCTACTAAAATGAATGTATTCTATATTGGCGTTCCCAATCCGGTAGATATATCTGCTGCTGGTATGCCTAAGGATCAAATTAGTGCTTCTATATCTCAAGGTTCTATTGGTAAGTCGAGTGAAGGATGGACGGTAAATGTATCTCGTCCGGGAACCGCTACTATCAATGTTTCCGCTAAAGTTGATGGGGAAAGCAAAACTATGGGAAGTAAGGAATTTAGGGTTAAAACCATTCCTACACCTATCGCAAAGATCGGAGGTAAATCCTCAGGGGCTCTGCGAAAAAATGAATTAATGGCCTTATCAGGCATTCGAGCCGAACTGGAAAACTTTGACTTTGATGTAAATGTGGTAGTTGATTCCTATGTTTTTGGCTTTACTCAGCCTAACGGCTTGTTGAAAGAAGAAAGGGTTAATAGCAATCGGTTTACTAACGAAGTTAAAGCTAGCTTTAATGCCGTAAAGCCAAACTCTAACGTATTTTTCGATAATATAAAGGTAAAAATGCCGGATGGTAGAACCGTTACTTTACCCCCGGTTGTATTCAAGGTATTATAATTATATCATTATGAAAACTCAATTTTTTAGTATTTGCTTATTGATCAGCTTAGTTGTTGGTAGTACTCATACGGGTACTGCTCAGGAAAACAAAGTGCTGGATGGAGTTTTCATTAAAGAAACCGCTCCCACCAGAAGAGTGATCCCATATACTCATGTCCGGGAGGCGGACGTTATGTATTACAAACGTGTATGGAGAGAGATAGACCTTCGTGAAAAAATGAATCATCCCTTGTATTACCCGACTCAACCGATTCAAGAGATAGGGTATACAAGAATGAGTCTGTATGATATTATTTTAGAAGGAGTACAAGAAGGTACCATTACTGCCTATGAAGAAGATGGAGTTGGAGGTCAATTTCAGGTTGCTTTAACTAAATCGGAAGCTGAAGAAGCTATGACTGAAACATCTATTTTGCAGGAAGAGGATCTTGAAACTGGCATCCTGAAAGAGGTGGAGGTCAAAAGCATGGTGGAAGCCTGGCGTGTGAAAAAGTACTGGCTTAAAGAAGACTGGTTTTTTGATCGCGAACGTTCAGTAATGGAAGTCCGGATAATTGGACTTTTACCTGTTATCGAGGAACTCAATGAGGATGGTACATTTAAAGCATTAAAAGGATTGTTCTGGATATATTTTCCCGAAGCACGTTATGTTTTTGCCAATCACGAGGTATATAATACCATGAACGATGGTAGCAGAATAACATTTGAGGATTATTTCAGAAAACGGATGTTTAGCAGTTACATAAGAAGTGAAACGAACGTATATAATAACCGGGTATTGGAAAGTTATGTCAAAGGGGTAGATCGTTTGCTAGAGGCGCGTCAAATTGAACAGGAGATCATTAATTTTGAACACGATCTCTGGCAGTATTAATAAGCTAGTAATATATAAAAATCCCCCGTGGCATTTCGACTCCGCTCAATGACCCACGGGGGATTTTTTTTACCATGAATAGGGAGATTCTCAATTTAGCTATCCCCAATATTTTAACTAACCTTACCGTTCCCCTGGTTAGCCTGGTGGATGTAGCCCTGATGGGGCGACTTCCTTCGCCTTACTTTATTCTGGCCATTGGTTATGGCACCATTATTTTTAATTTTCTATACTGGGGGTTTGGCTTTCTAAGAATGGGTACCACCGGCTTGGTGGCTCAGGCGCATGGCAAAGCTGATCCGGTTTTAGTTGAAAGATGGTTAGGTAAAGGCCTGCTGGTTTCCTTCACAGCCGGAGTATTATTAGTGCTAATTCACCCTTTTATTTTAAAATTGGGGCTTGCTATCCTGCAACCTGAGCAGGCAGTGATCAATCCCCTGGAATTCTATTTTAATATCCGCATCCTGGCTGCACCGGCCGCCATTTCAGTGTTTGTACTTACCGGATGGTTACTGGGAAGACAGAATGCCCGGGCTGCTTTGTTAATTGCCGTGGTGATCAACTTGCTCAATGCCCTGATCAGTTATGTAATGGTCAGGAAACTTCACTTTTCCATTCAAGGGGTGGCAATTGGATCTGTGATCGCTCAATATGCCGGATTGCTAACCGGTATAATTATTATTATCTTAAGCTATCAAATACATATTTTTAAGGCGATTAAACAGGGGTGGAGAGACCGGGGAGGCTGGCTGGTTTTTGTCAAATTAAACCGGGAAATTTTCATTCGCACACTGGCCTTGATGATGGTTATGTCTTTCTTTAAAGCCAAAGCTGCAGGGATCGACCCTTTGATTGGGGCGGCCAATATCCTGTTGTTTGAATTTATTACCATCTCAGCCTATGGGATCGACGGCTTTGCCTTTGCTGCAGAATCCATTTGCGGAAAATATTTTGGTGAGGAAAATACCCTCAGGTTGAAACGGGCTATCCGTTTGTCCTTCTATTGGGGAATAGGTCTTGCCGGGGTTTTGGCCCTGGGATTTTTCCTTTTTGGTGAACCCCTCTTAGCGTTATTGACCAATAAGGCCAAACTGATCAATATCGCCCTCACTTACTTACCCTGGTTAGTGGTGGCTCCTCTGGTGAATGCCTGGGCCTTTATCTGGGATGGTATTTATGTTGGTTTGACTGCCGGGTCCTTAATGCGCAATGCTATGCTGCTATCAGTCGGATTATTTATATCCTCTTTCTTACTATTTTCTCGATTATGGGAAAATCATGGCATGTGGGCCGCATTTACCTTATTTATGCTGAGCCGGGGGGTGATTCAAAGTATATGGGCGAATAAATTAATTCGGATAAATCATTAGTTCCTTGATCAGCTGTTGATCGATCTGGTGTCCTTTTTTAGACTCTACGGCATTTACATCCAGGATCATATTCCGCAAGGTATGAATGTGTTTTTTTGCCATTTCGGGGGGGAGTATGCGGTCGGTTTTGCCGTAAATGTAATAGAAATGCGTGCCGGCATGTTTAAGGAAATTACTGCCACTCAATTCCGGAGGGACACTTCCGGCATAAGCGTAAAAGTTACTGATCTTTAATTTTGATTTGCTTAACCAGCGAAAGGCAGTAGAGACGCCCTGAGAGAAACCCAACATAGAAATACTCGCATCCGGATATTCCGCGGCGATTTTTTCACTTAACTGGTTCAGGTAGCGAATGTAATCCTTCATCTCATCCAGGCGCTCATGAGAGGTCATCCAGTTCGCTACAGGTTTGCGGTTCATATCGTAAAACTTACTGATGGCTTCGGGGGCAATTACAAGGGTGCTGCTTTCTTTCAGCACTTTAAAACTGTTTATAAATTCGGCTGCCAGTTGACCATAGCCATGAATGACAAAAAGTAAATGCCTGACTTCTTCTTTGGGAACCTGCAGGTAGTAGTGTGCCGTCCGCTTTATCTCAATCTTTTTCTTCAATGCCTGCAAATGTGAGCTTTTCTTTTGGGCTTTGGTAATTTCGCCGCATGGTTTCTGTAAATAACCTCGAACTTTTCTTTGCCGATCGCCCGCTCTTCGATCAGATCAGTTTTAATATCCGCCCGGATGACAGGATCGGTTTGGTAGGGAAAAACGGTGCCGGCAAAACTACCTTATTGAAGGCTATAGCCGGAGTTCAACCCATCGACGGTGGACAGGTGGCTATTCCAAAGGGGTCTACCATCGGTTATTTGCCCCAGGATATGGATTTTGTTTCCGGCAGGACGGTCTGGGATGAAACCAAAAGCAGTTTCGAAAAAACGCTTGCCATTCAAAAGGAGCTGGAGGAGATTAACCGGCAGATCTCCGAGCGCACCGATTATGAATCGCAGTCCTACCTTGACCTTCTGGATCGTCTTTCCGAACTGAACGAGCAATTGGGGCACCTGGGAATAGATACCCTGGAAGCCCGTATGGAGCAAATCCTTCTCGGACTTGGTTTTGGGCGCAATGATTTTCAACGACTGACTGATGAATTCAGTGGAGGCTGGCGCATGCGCATTGAGCTGGCCAAGATCCTCTTGCAACAGAGTGATCTATTGTTACTTGATGAGCCCACCAACCACCTGGATATTGAATCCATTCAATGGCTTGAAGAATTTTTACAAACGTATCCCGGGGCTATTGTGCTGATCTCACACGACCGAACCTTTCTTGATAATCTCACCAAACGCACCATAGAAATTTCCCTGGGCCGAATAGAAGATTACAATGCTCCCTATACGAAATACCTGCAATTGCGAAAGGAAAGACGGGAGCATCAACTGGCAGCCTACGAAAATCAGCAGAAGCAGATCAAACAAACGGAAGCATTCATAGAGCGATTCCGCGCAAAAGCCACCAAAGCAGTCCAGGTACAGTCACGTATTAAACAGTTGGACCGTTTGGATCGCATTGAAGTGGAAGAGGAGGATACCCAGGCCATGCGGTTGAAATTCCCTCCGGCTCCCCATAGTGGAAAAGTAGTTCTGGAGATCGGTGAGGTAGCCAAATATTACGGTGAGAAATTGGTTTTTAAAGATGTAAACCTGATGGTGGAAAGAGGGGATAAGATCAGTTTTGTGGGTAAGAACGGAGAGGGAAAATCCACCTTAAGCCGACTGATTACCGGGGAGCCTGCCAGTAAAGGAAAGATCGAACTGGGCTATCAGGTAAAGATCGGTTATTATGCCCAGAACCAGGCTGATATTTTAAATCCAAACAAGACCGTGCTGGAGACCATAGATGAAGCAGCCCGAGGTGAAGTTCGCACCAGGATCCGCACCTTGCTCGGTTCTTTTTTATTCCAGGGGGATGAAGTAGATAAAAAGGTTAAAGTATTGTCAGGAGGTGAACGCGGCAGGCTGGCGCTCTGTAAATTGCTGTTAGAGCCTTGTAACCTGCTTATCCTTGATGAGCCCACCAACCACCTGGATATTCGCTCAAAAGACATTTTAAAGTCCGCCTTAAAGGATTACGACGGCACCCTCATCCTCATTTCCCACGATCGGGATTTCTTAAAGGGCTTAACCGACAAAACCTATGAGTTTGATAATAAACAGGTAAAGCAACACTTGGGAGGCATTGAACTTTTTCTGGAGAAGAAAATGGTGGAAAATTTCAGGGAATGGGAAGGTGAAAAAAAGCAGTCTCAGGGAGTCAATTCCGCGAAAGCCTCAACAACCACAGCAGGCGACAATCATCAGTTGAGAAAGAATTTAAAATCCGAAATACGCAGCCTCAGCAGTTCGGTGAAAAAAAGCGAAAAAGAAATTTCACGTCTTGAAGAAAAACTGGCTGAAATGAACCAGACTTTAAAAAACCCGGAAGCCTTTGCCGAAACCAATCAAAAACAGCTGATCGAGGAGTGGGAAAAAAGCAATAGGTTGCTTGAAATAGAAATGAGCAAATGGGAGGTTGATGCCGCTGCGCTGGAGGCTAAGGAAAAAGAACTGGATAATATCAGTTGATAATTTTCAATGAGAAAATCCCGACTAATCGAAGTTTATTTCAGATTTCAACTTTCAGATTTCAGCTTTCCTATTTCAAATTTTCTCTTCTAGTTTCCCATGATGGAAAGAAACTTGATCCGCATCATGCGCAATTCCTCTTCTGAGTAGACGCCATCAAATTCTTCCACGGCTTCCTCAATATCATCTTCTTCCGTATCGCGGAAGTAGTCAAATATTTCCTCCTGGTATTCTTCATCAAGCAAATCGTCGAGAATATAGTCCAGGTTGATCCTGGTACCGGAAGTGACAATATTTTCCATTTCACCCAGGATTTCGTCTACCGTTTTGCCTTTCGCTCCCGCAATATCTTCAAGCGGCAACTTGCGGTCAATACTTTGGATGATATAGACCTTCAATCCCGATTTATTTACCACTGATTTGACCACCAGGTCATCCGGCCGTTCAATCTCATGTTCTTCCACATAATCCTGTATAGCTTCCAGGAAAGGTTCGCCGAATTTTTCCGCTTTCCCCTGACCTACGCCGGTAATATTGGTCAATTCATCCATGGTGATGGGGTAGCGCGTGGCCATATCTTCCAG
>CAZBIF010000041.1:17836-18814 GCA_964492055.1 uncultured Flavobacteriales bacterium | reverse complement strand
ATGATAGAGGAGAGGTCTCCATGATACGTATTGTTATCCGGATCAATGGTCTGGCTGCTGCCTCCCATCATCAGGGTTTTGCCGGTAAACACTTCACTGTCCTCTTTGTGGCTGCAATAAATGGAAAGCATGTCCTTTCCTCCTTTGTAGTGGCATTCTTCCAATGCTTCCCGGCTCAGGGGTATGAATTTACTGCGGCCGCCGGTAGTGCCCGAAGATTTGGCGAACCATTTTATTTCCGTGGGCCAGAAGATATTTTGCTGCCCTTGCATGATGCGGTCTACCGATGATTTGATCTCCGGGTAATCCTGAACCGGCACCCGTTGCTTGAAGGTTTCCACCGAACGGATCGACTCAAAATCATATCTTCTGCCAAATTCGGTATACATGGCACTTTCTACCAGCTCCTCGAACCATTCCTGCTGTACCTCATGAGGATATTTTAAGAATAATTCAATCTGGTGGATCCTTTTTTTCATCCACCAGGAAAATAGTTTGTTCAGAATTGCCATCCGCCTATCTTGATCAGTTTATAAAATTAATGTAAAAACTGAAAGTGGGAAGAATTAAATGCAGCGAAAGCGTGCTAAAATTGCAATGACCTACTTAATCAGAATATCTACCGGCAGGCGGGCGTAGATACCCTTGCTATCCAATACCGCTTTTATGCTGCGGTAGTATTTACCGGCTTCACCCATTTCCTCGCCAAGCAAGGAAATTTTTACATCACCCGATAACTCTTTGAGCATTTTCATCATGGGATCTTCCTGAAAAGGGAGTTCCCTGATCTTGTAATCCTCCAGTTCGGCCATATCAGCCGCAGCCACTATTGCTTCTTCAAGTCCGCCGAGTTCGTCAACCAACCCAATTTTTTGTGCATCTATCCCATTCCAGATACGGCCCTGCCCTATGCTGTCCACCTCTGCCTGCGTCATATTGCGTCCGCGGCCCACTTTGCTGGTGAAATCCTCGTATATT
>CAZBIF010000041.1:12297-17826 GCA_964492055.1 uncultured Flavobacteriales bacterium | reverse complement strand
ATCATCGCCAGTAAAGCTTCCCTTTCAGTTGGTTTCATCGGGCGCAAAACAGTTAATCCGTCTGCGTAAGTATTGGTATTTACGTTATCAGAATGAATGCCGAGTTTTTTGTTGAGCAATCCTTCCATGTTTGGGATCAGGCCAAAAACCCCAATTGAACCGGTGATGGTAGATTTTTCCGCATAGATCTTATTAGCGGCGCAGGAAATGTAGTAACCGCCGGAGGCTGCCAGATCACCCATGGAAACAATCAGCGGTTTGCTTTCCTTGGCCAGTACGGTTTCCCTCCAGATCACATCCGAAGCCAGGGCACTTCCCCCGGGAGAGTTAACCCGCAGCACAATGGCTTTCACCTTTTCATCTTCCCGGGCCTCCTTTATGGCTTTCGCAATGGTTTCTGAGCCCATCATCCCCTCCCGGCTTTTCCCGCTGATAATTTCACCTTCGGCAAAAACTACTGCAATCCGGTTTTTTGACTTCCAGCTCTCCCTGTCCTTATCCTCATTCTCATTAAGCTTTTTCTTTGCTTTCCTCAATTTCTGCAGCACAATCGTTTCCAGTTCCTCTTCTTCCGCTAGCTGCAGATCGCTTTTCATACGGTCAATTACTTCATCTTCATATAAAAGTTCATCTACTAATTGATGAGATAAAGCATCTTTAGCCGTCCGGATGGCTAAGTTGCTGGCTAAAGCATTGAGCTGGTCTTGTGCCAGTCCTCTGCTAGCCGCCATTTCAGCAAGGCGGTACTCCCAAATGCCATTGATCAATCTGGCATACTGCAATTCATTGGCCTCACTCATCTCATTTTGTATGAATGGCTCTATAGCGCTTTTAAATTTTCCATGCCGGACCACCTGCATTTCTACTTCCAGACGGCTGAGTGCATCCTTAAAGAACAAAAGTTGGGCACTTAACCCTTTAAATGTCAAGTTGCCTGCCGGGTGCAAAAAGATCTCATCAGCGGCGGTGGCCAGGTAATACTCCTGTTGTCCAAAGTCTTCGCTGTAAGCATAAATGAATTTGCCACTTTTTTTAAACTCCACTAAGGCTTTGCGGATCTCATCAGTGGTTGCCATATTGGCCTGCAAAAAGGGTATGTCCAGAAATATACCTTTAATACGCTCGTCGGCTGCGGCCTTTTCTATATTTTCAATAATGTGACTTAAGCTTAAAGGAGAACGATCTTCAAAACTTGCAAAATCAAAATTTTCCAGTGGATTATTGGACGGGCGGTCCTTTATTTCTTTATCCAGTTTAATGTGCAGTACTGTTTTATCAGCTATGGCAGGTTCCTCATCTTTGGAACTCATAGCAACCAGGGCAGAGAGAAAAACGCCCCCGATAAAAGTAAGTACCAGCATGCTCAGGATAAAACCCAGCATGGAAGCAAAGGTGAATTTAAAAAATTGTTTCATAAAATATAATTAGAATTACAAAAGTAACGAGAGGAAAAAGATTAATTTGGGGTTTTATACTAGTGGTGAAAAGTTCGGATAAAAGGAAAAATGAAGTGTTTATTTCCCTGGGGGCCAACCAGGGTGATCCGCGCCGGCAACTCCCCCAGGCCATTGAATTAATTACTGAACAGCTGGGAGAACTCTTGAAACAATCTGCTATATACCGATCAGAACCCTGGGGTAATGCTGAGCTGGATTGGTTTTACAATCAAGTGATAAGCGTAGATACAGCATTGTCTCCAGAAGAGGTACTTAGTCAATTACAACATATAGAAAAGAAACTGGGAAGGAAAAAACCGGCAATTTCAGGTCATTATGAAGCTCGTCCCATTGACCTGGATATTCTATCTTATGAAGATCGGCTTGTTAATACAACTAATCTCACCATCCCTCACCCCTTGTTACACGAGCGTAAGTTTGTATTGATACCTTTGGTGGAGATTGCAGCAGAATGGCAACATCCCGTGCTGGGGGCAAAGGCATCAGAAATGCTACTTAATTGCATGGATTTGAACAAAGTAGAAAAATGTTTGTAACATGTGGCTGATAAGAGCCGTTTAAAGGCGCTCTGAAATGGTATTTTTTTGTGTTAAATGAAATGTTTACCTAATATTGCAACAAATTCAAAATTAGATTTTAAACCAAAAATGAAAAAGCAAAATATAAGATCATATGCTCTTATAGCGGTGGCCGCAGCTACAACGGTAGCGTGTAACCCCCTCAATAACATGACAAAAAGAGCTGAGGAAGTTACCTATTCGGTTACTCCTAATCCGTTGGAGATGCACAATGACAGTATTGAAGTAAATATTGCCGGTGCCATACCTCCAAAATTTTTCAATAAAAAGGTTGCTGTTGAAATCACACCTGTTTTGAATTACAGTGGCGGTGAGAAAAGCCTCGATAAGATTGTGCTGGTTGGAGAAGATTCAGAAGTTGAAGGCCAGAAGATCCCTTACGAAAGAGGCGGTAATTTCAGCTACACTGACAAGATCGCCTACCAGGATGGTATGCAGGAAGCGGTGCTGAATGCAAATGCTGTAGGTATGTACAAGGGCAAAGAAAAAACCTTTGAGCCTGTGCAGATCGCTACCGGTACGATTGTAACTCCCCTATGGGCAGAAGATGATGATATGGCTGCCGTTGGAAAAGATAAATTTCAGACCACCTACCCGGCCGAGAATAAAGCTTCTATTCATTATCTGGTAAATCGTTCAAATGTACGCAGCAGTGAACTGAATGATCAGGATATGAAGACCATGAAAGACTGGGTAAAGGAAATGTCCAATAATCCCATGTTTGCCTTTCAAGGCGGTGAGGTGGTAGCGTATGCTTCACCGGAAGGGGAAATGAGCCTGAACGAGAACCTGGCCAATGAGCGCGCTGCTTCCGGTGCTAATGCAGCAGAAGATATCTTGCGCAGAAATAAAGTGAATGCTGCCAGCAACGAAGGTTTCTTTAAAGAAATGGGCCGTGGTGAAGACTGGGATGGCTTTAAGCAAGCCATGCAGGCATCTGATATTAAAGACAAAGATCTGATTTTACGCGTTCTTGAGATGTATGAAGACAAATCCAAGCGTGAAGAGGAGATCCGTAACCTGGCCGAAACTTTTGAAGTGATCAAAGAAAAGATCCTTCCTGACCTGCGTCGTTCCATCATCACTATCAAAGGTGAAAAGCAATCTTTTTCAGAAGAAAAGATCAAGGAATATGCTAAATCAAATGCGGATACTTTATCCAGCGAAGAGTTGCTGTATGCAGCTACTTTAACTGACGACTGGGATGAGAAATTGAGAATTTACAAAACCTATTCTGACCTGTATCCGGAAGATTGGAGGGGACCAAACAACGTAGGTTACGTTTATTTCTACCAGGGCGATATGGAAGCAGCCAAGAAAAGCTTCGATAAAGCCAACAGCATGGATCCAAACAATCCGGTGATCAACAACAACCTGGGTGTTTATGAGCGCGCGAATGATAATGAAGAGAAGGCGATGGAGTATTTTGGTAGCTCCAACACTCCCGAGGCAGGAAACAATGCCGGATACCTTTACATGAGAAGAGGGGATTATGTTTCTGCTACCGGTAGCTACGGCAATAACAAGACCTTTAATGCCGCTCTTGCGCAGACCCTGAATAAAGATTATCAGGATGCCCTTAAGACATTGGATGAATCCGAAGATGCTACCACAGCACGGGGTTATTATCTGAAGGCGATCATTGGTGCACGCATGGATGACAAAAACATGATGATCACCAACCTGAAATCGGCAGTTGCTGAGGATAGCGATTTGAAATCAAAAGCCAGAACAGATGCTGAATTCAGGAAATACAAAGACGATTCAGAGTTTCAGGCCGTGGTTAGCTAATTTTGAATAAAGCATTAATAAAAAAGGGCACCGGAAGATGCCCTTTTTTATTTGATACCCCCTCAGGGATTGGTTCCCCAATTAGGGTCTATTATTTGAATAGAGCCTTAATCTCTCAAGATGAGCTGTAAATTGCCGGGAAGTAATTCCCTCTTTTTCCCTTGACGCTTTTAGATTGTATTATATTACCACATTTACGATCCTTTTCGGTACCACGATTACCTTTTTGGGAGACTTGCCTTCCAGCCATTTTTGTGAGGTTTCGTGAGTAAGTACTTCCTGCTCAATTTCCTCCTTGCTTAATTCCAGCGGTAGCTCTAGCATAAATCGGGTTTTCCCGTTGAAGGAAACCGGATAGGTATGGCTATTTTCCACCAGGTAGCTTTCATTATATACCGGGTAGGGTGAATATGTGAGGCTTTCACTATGGCCCGCCTTTTCCCATAGCTCCTCCGCAAGGTGGGGGGCGAAGGGGGAAAGCAATATGATAAGGGGTTCAAGTACCTCTCGTTTTTTGCACCTCGCAGACTGCAACTCATTTACACAGATCATAAAGGCACTTACTGCGGTATTGAAGGAATATTGCTCTATGTCTTCCGTAACCTTTTTAATGGTCTTGTGCAGGGTTTTCAGCTCCTCTCTGGAGGCTTGGTCATCTGTCCATTCGAACTGATTGTCCTCATCGTGGTAGAGGCGCCAGAACTTGCGTAAAAAACGGTGGACACCTTCTATGCCTTCGGTATCCCAGGGTTTATGCTGTTCAAGGGGGCCGAGGAACATCTCATACAGGCGCAGGGTGTCCGCCCCGTATTCCGCTACCACATCATCGGGGTTGACCACATTGCCGTAGCGTTTGCTCATTTTGTTGCCATCTGCAGCCTGTATCATCCCCTGGTTGATCAGCTTTTTAAAAGGTTCATCCACCTTCAGGTAGCCGCGGTCATGTAAGAATTTCGTCCAGAAGCGGGCGTAAAGTAAATGCCCGGTGGCATGTTCCGCACCCCCTATGTACAGGTCCACATTTTCCCAGTAAGCCAGGGCTTCCTGTTCGGCAAAACCGTTTTTTCTTTGTTTGTCCATGTAGCGGAAGAAATACCAGGAGCTACCTGCCCAGCCTGGCATGGTGGATGTTTCCAGCGGATGCCCGTTATACGTCCAGTCTTCAGCCCTGGCGAGGGGGGGCTCTCCTGATTCAGTGGGTAAATATTTATTTACTTCCGGCAGGGTTAAAGGTAGTTTATCTTCCGGATAAGCCTTTGCCATTCCCTTCTCAAAATAAATGGGAATGGGTTCTCCCCAGTATCGCTGCCGGCTAAATACAGCATTGCGTAATCGGTAATTAACCTTTCCTTCACCGATTCCCTTCTTTTCCAATTCGCGGATTATTTTTTCGATGGCTTGAGGTACTTCAAGGCCATTCAAAAAGTCTGAATTTACCAGTTTACCTTCCTTGCGATCATCTGCTCCCTGCCTCACATCCTGTCCCTCGATTACCGGGGGAATGGGTAACTTAAAGTGGGTAGCAAATTCCCAGTCCCGCTGGTCTCCCGAAGGTACGGCCATCACGGCACCGGTACCATACCCTGCCAGCACATAATCCCCTATCCATACCGGCAGCTTTTTCCCGCTAAAGGGATGAATGGCATAAGCGCCGGTAAAGGCCCCGCTTACTTTTTTCACCTCACTCATGCGCTCCCTTTCAG
>CAZBIF010000041.1:1289-12200 GCA_964492055.1 uncultured Flavobacteriales bacterium | reverse complement strand
CTGCTCCTTGGTGGTTATCTTTTTTACCAGCTGGTGCTCCGGGGCTAAAACCATAAAGGATACTCCAAAAACCGTATCCGGACGGGTGGTGAAAACTTCTATCTTTTCTTCGTGTTTTTCCAGCCCAAAAGATATGGAAGCCCCTTGGGATTTGCCGATCCAGTTTCGTTGAATGTCTTTTAATGATTCTGACCAGTCGAGTTTATCCAGTCCATTTAGCAAGCGCTCAGCATAGGCGGTAATGCGCATGCTCCATTGTTTCATTTTTTTGCGTTCTACCGGATGGCCTCCCCGTTCTGAAACCCCATCTTTGATCTCATCATTGGCCAGCACGGTTCCCAGGGCCGGGCACCAGTTTACATACGATTCCCCCAGAAAGGCGAGCCGGTAGTTCATCAATATTTCGGCTTGCTTTTTTTCGGAATAGGATTGCCATTCAGTGGCGGTAAAGCTAACCGTTTGATCACTCACTGCCTTTACCTTTTCGTTTCCTTCCTTTTCAAACTTTCCGATAAGTGTTTCAATAGCTTCTGCCCGGTCTGTTTGCTGGTTGTACCAGCTATCGAACAATTGCAGAAAGATCCATTGAGTCCAGCGATAATACGCCGGGTCGGAGGTACGAACCTCTCGGGACCAGTCAAAAGAAAATCCCATCAGGTCAAGCTGTCGCCGGTAGGTAGCAATGTTTTCCTCTGTAGTGATCCGGGGGTGTTGCCCCGTTTGTATGGCATATTGTTCAGCAGGTAAGCCAAATGAATCATAGCCCATGGGGTGCAACACATTAAATCCCTTTTGCCTTTTATACCTGGCTACTATATCAGAGGCAATGTAACCCAGGGGATGGCCCACGTGCAAACCCGCCCCGGAAGGATAAGGAAACATATCCAGTACATAGTATTTGGGCTTCTGCCGGTTTTCTTCTGCGGCAAAGGTTTGCTTTTGCTGCCAGAAGGCCTGCCATTTTCGCTCTATTTCGGAAAAATTATAATCCATGGGGTACGAAGATATTTGGATGGGCAAAAGTAGAATATTAAATACGAAAAAACCCTGAAACTCCCGCACAATTGGGTAGCCTTAGGGCTTTCTATTTTGGCATTCCGGTTAGCCGGAAATAATCAATGGCTTATGATCAGCTTTTTAGTTAACCTATACTTATCGCTTTCAATTTCAATAAAATAGATCCCATTAGCCAGGGTTGAAGTATTGATTTGCGGATCACGGCTGCTTTCTAACAATTGTCCTTTAATATCCCTCAAACGGATGATGGCCTGTGGAGGTAAGTTTTTGATATACACCTGCTCCTTAGCCGGATTAGGATATAGTTCAATGTTATTTTCATTTAAAGTAGCGGAGGGTATTTGGGTGGAAGTAATTAAGTTTCGATCATAATACGCCTGTATAGAATCAGCCACTTTATATAGCTCCGTTACTGGCTCACCCAGATTACGGGTACTGTCCTGATCGCGGGCAAAAATATAAGCATAGGTGAAAGCTATGTGATCCCCATGATTCAAACGTGCTGGAATATCAGGTCCACTAATCATTCGCCGGTCACCGGGTGGGTTGGGATTATAGCCGGTTGTACAGGTGAATTGCTCGGTCCATTGAGAGGTGTCATTTAGTAAGGTAGGATCACCTTCAAACATGTATTCAACGCTCTTACTAGTATCTACACAAGAGCTGCGTAATCCGTCTCCTCCGTAATAGATGGGTTGATCATTCTGCCATAATCCCCTTTGATAATTTGCAATGTGATAGGAAGTGGTTGGGTCTCCATTTGCTCCTACTCCTAAATTGAAGTAAACGGAATGATCTAAAGCATTAGATAAGAAAATAACCCCTTGACTAGCCAGTTGTGAGCCATATCCATTGAATCCCATAAAGTCATCATCAAATAAGTCGCCGTTATAAACATAAGACATGTTGCGGGAAGTATCGGTACCTATGTAATCATCCGTAGGATTGCCCAGGTCAAAATCATTGAATACGGAGAATTTTAAACCTTCTAAGTCACCCTGGGGGGAATTGGACCGATTGTAAATAGTCACATCTACAAAAGTTGTGGCATTAAATTGCAGGTTTTGAATACCATAACCGTATACTAGCAGGTGCATTTCCATATGCAATGGAGATTGAGTGGCTACAGCAATAGAATCAGGCCCACTACCATTCCAGAAATATTCATATACAGTATCACGTGACAGTGTGCGGTAATCATTGGCCATTAAGAAAATAGCCTGATCGCCTTTTATTAAAGGGTATTCACCATCTTTAGGCTCGTAAATGCTGTCGTTATCCAAGTCTGCAAAGGGAGCAAGCCTTTTAGCAGTATTGGCATTGCCGTTGCCAGGCCAGTCTCTGATAATGGCGGGCATGGTATAGGAAGGGGAGTTCCAGTTTAACTTATGATTATTAATTATTGATTGATTGATCTTCCATAAACGCTGAAACTGCTTGCTTGTATCTCCTCTTTGATTCACTATATCTACCGGTCCTACCATAAAATTTCCTTCGAATCCGAAGGTTTCATGTGCAAATGAAAAATGTGGTAATCCGTTTCGAATTTCTTTGGCACTTATCCAGAAAGAGGAAGAATAGATAGAGTGGCTTTTCGACCATTTTGGTACCTCATAATCCGCATTTCCGGTGGCCTTATTCCGAAAAAATGCCAGATCGGTAGTGATCAGGGCCCTTACATTACCGATGTCTAGATAGGCTTCATGTTGAGCTATTAGATTTATTCCCGGAAAGATGAGCATAAATAAAGGCAGTACAATTCGTTTCATAGCAATAGTTTTTAAATTTTAATACTACCTTATAGACACCTTAATAGACAAGAATGTCCACCAAATTACTTTATAAAAAAATTAGCCGGATTGAGGTAGTTTAAAGTACTTGTTTTTCAGTAGACCAAATTACAAACTTTCCGTGAATTCATTCCCTGACCTTCCCCTCCATCTTTGCCTCATATAATTTTAACCTATGAAAAAGATAAAAGAAGTAGTAACCGTTCTGATCCACCTGATCTTTTACAAACGCCGTTGATCATGAAAATAAACCGCATGATTGTTTCCGTTAGCGAAGTAGTAAAAAATGCCCGTAATGGTACTTCTACTTCTGTAGAAAAGTTACTTTCCCGCTATCGCTTTCACCCTAAGTTTGAACTCAAACAAGAAGGTGAAGATCTGTTTATTGATGCCCTGGCAAATTCTAAAGAGGTATACCGTCGGATAGATGACTTTATCCACCTTTCCTACATCCGGCCAGGTAAACTACAGTTGATCTTTCATACTGAACAGAAGGTAACTGCTTTAAGATTGAATAATATCAATGCAGATTTCCTGCGGCTTGATGATGGATGTATTAAATCTTCTGTACTGCTACATAAAATAGCCCAATTCCAGGCTGGTTTTCAATGTGAAATCATCCGGCGATCCGGCAAAAACCTATTGGAAACAATGAACCAATTGGATAAGGATTTAAGCTTTGATCAGGTGGGTTCTTCCCGGTAGTTCTTCCCAATTACAGATGCGGAAAATTTTAAGTATTCATCCCGGGCCATTTAAAATACTCAAAAGGCAGTAGTCATTTTTACGGTAAACCGTGACTTTTAAAATAAGAAGGGATCGCAACTTTGGATAAACAATTTAAGATAAATAGTATGAAAACAACTCTTCAAACCCCGCCCCACAATTTTCCCTTCTTTAACTGGTCTACTCAGACGCAAAAAGAAAAGCCGCTGGACCATAAACTGCTTATCTATGTAAATGAAACAGCGGAAGGAATAGCCATACCCTGCCAACGCAGTTGCATGCCCACTGATCACCTCTCCCGATTATTGACTTTTATGCATAAGGTGGACCGTAATTCCATACGGGAAAACATTCTGATGGGTAAGGAAGCTAGCTGGGAAAATATCCATAAGCGCATCAAGCATTACATTACGAAATCCTATTATCAGCCGGGTAAACTGCAGATCATTTTTCATAATGAGTTGCAATTCCCTCAATCAGCCCTCAATGCTGAACAGCGATCCTTCCAGTTCTACGACCGGGAGGTGGGGCAGGAAGAAATGCGGCGACTGCTCTGGCAATTTCAGCAGGGTTTCCATTGCGACATTATTACGACCGAAGCATGCACCGAAACCGCCCTGAAATTAAAAAAATGCGATTATCTGGGTGCCAAAGGCGGCAGATGGCCGGGCTATTACCAGGAAAATCAACTTAAAATGGTAGTAAATCAATAAAATACTCAAAAACCATGAGAATAAAATTAAGATCCCGGCTCACCTTTGAACCTGATATGAAAGTCACATTTGACCAACACAAGCAGATGGTAGTAAAAGAAACGAAAGCGCAAAGGGAGCGGAAAGATGTATTACTCGACCGACATGTTCTGTTGAAGATCCGCTTGAAGCAAAAGCTTTACGGTTGGTGATTTGGAGGGTGCGTTAATTTGATAGATATTAGCAGAAATAAATAATTAATAACTAAAACTAAAAATTATGGGCTGGCATATTCAAACAAATGAAAATGAGATTCAGGATGGTGAATCAATTATCATTAAAATAATTAATGATAGTGAAGAATTTAATATTAAGAAATATAAGGCAGAAGACTACGAACCAGATCAAGGTAATAGTAAAGGTGTGATAAAAATATATGTTCATAATATAGAAGCATCAAAAGGGAGTTGCAGTAGAGAAGTGTCAGTTACTGATTTAGTAAAAAATGAATCCAATGGGTACTTAATAGATATAATATTATACAAGTATAAATTAATTGGTCAGGATCCGGAATTAAAACGAAGACAAACAACAGGTCAGGTTAACCATCCTGATATTAAATCCCTACCAAAGGGATAACTAGTGCTAATATATAAATAGCTAGATTAAATTTGCTTTTAAGTGTAGAAGATCTTTAGTCTTAGTAAATATTACAAATCAGGTAATAAGAAGTATCTACTTATGTATTCATTGCGAATAATATTAAAATCCCTCTTAATAGTAGGGATTTTCTTTTCTTTAACAATCCTCGCTAAAGAGCCAATTGATCCTTTTTGGAAAAAACTCTATCATCAGGAAAGGGTAGCATATGAAGAAGTTCGCCTTGAAAATGTGGATAGTGCCCTATCCATGTTGAATTCCGTAGAAAAGCATTTAGTTGGAGAAGTTGATACCACGGTAGCACTTCGGTGCTATCTCTATCAAGGTCATATTAATTTTGATATCGGCCGGTTTCAGGAAGCTATTTCTAACTACCTCAAAGCAGGAAAATACACCGGTGAAAATCCCCGCTACTGTTTTGCTATTAATTCCAGTCTGGCCAATTTGTTTTACTACATTGAGGATTATGAAAATGCTTTAAAATATGCCAACAACAATATTCAAACAGTTCGTAAAACTAGCTTGCATGACAGCTTATTGATCCCTTCTTATAATTTAATAGGTTTGATTTACACTGCTGAAAATAATTATGATTCTGCTTTACATTATTTATTAAAATCCAAAACGTTAATAAGTATATACAATTTAAACAAGCTAGATAATCTGTCTACCTTCAATAACATAGGTTCGGTCTATGAATATACCGGTCAACTTGATTCTGCTAAGCATTATTTTTCAACTGTTATTACAGTTAAAAGACTATCGGGATCACCTGATTACGCATGGACTGCCAATCACCTGGCCACTACCCATATTAGTTTGGGCAATCCTGATAAAGCAAATGAGTATATCAGATTAACCGATAGTTTACTTCACTTATATCCACTGATGGAAACGGAAAAGGACTTAGCCTATACAAAGTTACTATACGCCCTGACCTTCGAAAATTTAGATAGTGTCAAGACTAAGTTAAATTATTATTTAGACCTGGAAGATTCCGTTGCTGAACAAAAGATCAACAGCAACATCCAGGAAATGGAAGCCAAATACCAGGTGGAAAAGAAAGAAGCCGCTTTGGCCCTTAGTGAGGAAAGGAGAGAACGTCTGGCTGCAGAAAATGAGACCCAGCGCATTTATTTGATAGCGGCCATAGTGATACTGCTCATAGTAGGCTTTGCCTTTGCATTCGCATACCGCACTTATCAGCAAAAGCGTAAAATAGCTATGATGGAGCTGGAGATCAAAGACTCCAAACTGGACGAACTGATGGCTGATCAGGAGTCCAAAACTTACGCGGCCATGTTACGGGGGCAGGAAAAGGAGCGCGACCGCATGGCCCGGGAACTGCACGATCGCCTGGGGGGTACCCTGGCTGCCTTGCGCCTGGCGCTGCGCAAACCCGGGAACAAGGTAGAAGAGGAAGATATAGCGATCCTGGATACGGCCGTGAATGAAGTGCGCAGCATTGCCCACAACCTTTCCACCGGCCTCATTCGAAAATATGGCCTCACCGAAGCCATCGGGCAGCTTTTCAAAACCTTGCATGATGCCGGTGGTATCTCATTTAACCTATACATGCATCCCGGAGTAGCTAAATTTGGCCAGCATACGGCCATGGAATTGTACCGCATTGTGCAGGAACTGGTAAGCAATACCCTAAAACACGCCAACGCCACGGAAGTCAGTTTGCAGAGTAATTTTGAAGAGCAGACGTTCAACCTCATTTATGAAGATAACGGAAAGGGTTTTGAAGTCGAAAAAATCAAAGGCGGTATAGGTCTGGAAAACATTAGGGA
Organism: uncultured Flavobacteriales bacterium; assembly: GCA_964492055.1. Taxonomy (GTDB): domain Bacteria; phylum Bacteroidota; class Bacteroidia; order Flavobacteriales_E; family Vicingaceae; genus CAZBIF01. Next base: position 5,519 of record CAZBIF010000041.1, on the reverse strand, counting down.
AAGGGTGAAGAAGATCAACGGCAACCTACACATTGATTCCAAACCCGGCCGGGGCACCATAGTAATTGTAGAATTAAACCGAAAAGCATGATCAAAGTAGCCATTGTAGATGACCATAAACTTTTTCGGCAGGGCCTGGGGGTCATCCTAGCTGCCAAAGAAAATATTGAGGTGGTGGAAAAATACGAAAGCGCCGTTGCCTTACTTAAAGAGTTATCTTTTCTGGAAGCTGACCTGATCTTACTGGATATCGACATACCGGAAATGAACGGCATTGAGGCTACTCCAAAAATTTTGAAAGCTAAACCAGAAGTAAAGGTGGTGATATTATCCATGCACCTGGACAGCAACAAAATACAGGAGGCTTTAAATGCCGGGGTTAGCGGGTATTTGCTTAAGACAAGCAGCGACGAAGAAGTGGTAAAGGCCATAGAAGAGGTAATGGGCGGAAAGGACTATTTTTCCAAAGATGCCCAGGCCGAACTGATCGCAAGCTACCGCAGAAAAGACGATCCGGCCTATGTTGAGCTTACCCCCAGGGAAAAAGATATTCTAAAACTGGTCTGTGAGGAATTGAACTCCCAGGAAATTGCCGATAAACTGTTTATTTCCGTGCATACTGCTGAAACCCACAGGAGAAACCTATTGAGCAAAACCGGCTGTAAGAACAGCGTGGGTCTGGTAAAGTACGCTATGGAAAACGGCTACCTCTGATTAATGGTAAGAATAACTGTAGTCCAGGTTGGTTTGCTCGATCAGGTCCCAGATCTCATCTTTTCCCAGTTTTCCGGTAGCGGAAGTATTGATCCTCTTGGGTAATTCTGCCCAGCCTTTTCGCATTTCTTTTTGATAAGCCGCCAGGTTTTTTTGCAGGGCTGAACTGCTCAGTTTATCTATTTTGGTGTATACCATTACAAAGGGAATGTGCGATTCCCCCAGCATCTGCATAAAATCCAGATCAATTTGCTGGGCTTTGTGCCGGCTGTCAAGCAAGACAAAAGTATATAACAAATTTGGGCGGTTGTTGAGGTATTCCAGGGTAAACTGATCCCATTTTACCCGTTCCTTTTTGGAGGCTTTGGCGTACCCATAACCGGGAAGGTCCACCAGGTAAATATTCTCATTGATCAGAAAATGATTGATCAGCTGGGTTTTACCTGGGGTACCGGAAGTTTTAGCCAGGTTTTTTCGATCACAGAGCATGTTGATAAGGGAAGATTTTCCCACATTGGAACGGCCGATAAATGCATATTCGGGAAATTTAGGTTCCGGGCATTCCTTTGGATGAGTATTGCTTACCAGAAATTCTGCTGATTTTACCTCCATAGTTACTTAACCGGATTAAAAACTATTGGTTCAACCCACTATCAGCCGATCTTATTGTTCAGCCATTCGCTGAGGATGCGGTTAAATTCGTGGGGGTGTTCCATCATGGCTGCATGCCCGCATTGATCTATCCAGAAGAGTTCGGAATCGGGCAATTTCTCATGGAATTCCTCCGCTACCTCGGGAGGGGTGATGTTATCATTTTTTCCCCAAATCAGGCAGGCCGGCAAATCAAATTTTTGCAGTTCATCTGCCATGTTATGGCGTATCGCCGATTTTGCCATGGCCAGTATACGCACCAGCTTATTCCGGTCGTTCACGATCTTAAAAACTTCATCCACCAACTCATCGGTGGCTACCTTTGGATCGTAGAAAGTAACTTCAATTTTCTTCCGTAAATATTCTTTGTCTTCCCGGCGGGGAAAGCTGCCTCCAAAAGCATTCTCATACAATCCTGAGCTGCCGGTAAGTACCATGGAATGGATGCGGTCAGGAACTTCCAGCGCGCAGATCAAAGCCACATGCCCACCCAGTGAATTTCCCAGCAAAGTGATGTTGTTCAGTTTTTTATAGCTGATGAATTCCTTGATATATTTGGCCATGCTTCCTACACTGGTCTTCAATAGAGGGAGGCTATATAACGGCATGATGGGAACGATCACCCGGTAGCTTTTTGAAAAATTATCAATAACCTCTTTGAAATTGCTCAAGGCTCCAAATAACCCATGTAATACTAGTATTACATGCCCTTCTCCTTTTTCAAGGTATTCAAATTTCCCCTCTTTTGTTATATAATCTTCGTGTTTCATATTTCTTGGCTGTTTTCAAAAATAGCAAAAAGTCTCAGTTCGCCTAGCCTGCCCTCAATTCAAATTAACAATTCACTGTTAGCTATTGCTTTTCCTTTCTCCCCACTTTTAAAATCATTCTCAATAGCTTGCTCTAGCTTAAAAAGCTGCTTGGTTCAACCCGTTTAGAGCGCCAAAATTCCGTAAAGTTTTAAACAAAGTGGTAAAAAGTGGTAAATTGTGGTAAAAATGCTTTAATTTTACCTTTGATAAGCTGAAAACCACGCTCTACAAGACATGTCAAACTTTATCGGCGAATTTGATTGCAAACTGGATCCCAAAGGGAGGCTGATGGTGCCTTCGGGTTTGCGCAAGCAAATAGATCCTGCTGCCAATGACATTCTGGTGATCAACCGGGGTTTTGAGCAATGCCTTGTACTTTATCCTAAAAATGAATGGGTGCGCATCAGTGCGGAAGTCAATCAGCTTAATCAATACATAAAGAAAAACCGGGATTTCATACGCTATTTCTACCGGGGAGCTACGGAGCTAACCCTGGATGGTACGGGTCGGGTGCTTGTGCCACGGCGCTTGCAGGAGTATGCAGGCTTGGGTAAGGAGGTGGTTCTTTTTGCTTACAGTGACCGCATCGAACTGTGGGATAAGCAGAAGTACGATAGCCTGCTGACCGATGAACCGGAAGATTTTGCCAGCCTGGCGGAAGATGTAATGGGTAATAAAGATGATAATCAGCATGCAGATGGTTTATCATAAGCCGGCCCTCTTAGAGCAATCCATCGATGGGTTAAACATAGATCCGGACGGGGTGTATGTGGATGTTACATTTGGTGGGGGAGGGCATTCCGCGGCCATTCTTGACCGGCTTTCGCCCCGGGGCCGCTTGCTGGCCTTTGATCAGGATGCAGATGCATCTTCTAACCTGCTGAATGATGAACGCTTCATTTTCATTCCTCAGAATTTTATCTACTTAAAAAATTACCTCCGCTTGCACCGCTTGCAGCAGGTTGATGGGTTGCTTGCTGATCTGGGGGTTTCCTTTCATCAGTTTGATGAAGCAGGGCGCGGTTTTTCCTTTCGGGAAGATGGGCCGCTGGATATGCGCATGGATAGAAAATCCACTCCCACCGCAGCGCAAATTTTAAATGAATATGAGGAAGCGCAGCTTGCTTCCATCTTTTATAAGTACGGGGAATTAAGGAACGCTGCTAAAATTGCTTCTACTATCGTGATGTGGCGTGCCGCCAGGCCTTTTAGAAACACCTCTGAGCTGGTGGAATCCGTTTCCCCATTAGTCCCGGAATTTAATCGCCATAAGGTGCTGGCCCAGATATTCCAGGCAATCCGCATAGAGGTGAATAATGAGCTGGAAGCCGTTGAAAAACTATTACAACAGGCAAATGAAGTGATAAAACCGGCCGGAAGACTGGTGGTTATCTCTTACCATTCGCTTGAAGATCGACTGGTTAAAAATTTCATTCGTACAGGAAGAAGTGGAATTAAACAACCGTGCCCGCAGTGCTAAACTGCGGATAGCAGAAAAGGAGGGTCATGAATAGTTTAAAATCAACCCCTGCTGAAAACGCCGTGACGGAGAAGAAAGGCGCTTCTATAAAATCGATCCTTACCGGGCAGTTTCTCACCCGGGAGAAGGCCCTGGAAGTGTTGCCCTTCATCTTCTTTATTACCTTTCTCGGCATTTGCTATATCGCGAACGGCTATCAGGCTGAGCGGCTCATCAGGGAATTATACAACACCACCGCTGAATTAAAAGAGCTGCGTTCGGAATACATTACAGCTAAGTCGGACCTGATGTACATCAGTAAACAATCACAAGTGGCGCGGGCCACGGCTGAGTTGGGTTTGAAGGAATTAACATCTCCGCCCAAGAAAATTGTAGTAGGGGAAGATGAATTAAAAATGCCTTCTCATGACTGAGGTGAAAAAGGACATGGCCTGGCGGGTTTATCTGCTTTATTTTTTTACCTGCCTTTTTGGTATGGCGGTTTTTGCCAAGGCGATTTACATTCAGTTTGTAGAGGGTGGCGAATTGAAAGCCAAGGTAAAAACCCTTACCCTCATGGAAAAGGAAATTGAG
>CAZBIF010000041.1:0-1279 GCA_964492055.1 uncultured Flavobacteriales bacterium | reverse complement strand
ATTTATGCCTCGGATGGCAGCCTGCTGGCAACTTCCATACCTATTTATGAAGTGCGCTTTGATCCCAATGCAGATGCTATTAGTGATGAGTTGTTCAACCAAAAGGTAGATTCCCTGGCCTGGCATTTAAGCGGTCTTTTTGGGGATAAATCAGTGGCAGCTTACCGGCGGGAGCTTGTGCAGGCCAGGGTTCAGGGGGAGCGCTATCATTTGATCCATCGCAAGGTAAAATACAATGAGTTAAAGCAACTTAAGAATTTTCCCCTTTTCCGAAGGGGGAAGTACAAAGGTGGGTTCATCTATCTGCAACGAAATAAGCGGGAAAGGCCTTTTAAAGTCCTCGCAGCCCGTACTATTGGATACGAGCGGGAAGGGGTGAGGCCGGTAGGTCTGGAAGGCGCTTATAGTGAAATTTTAAAAGGGGTTGACGGCAAGCGGCTGATGCAAAAAATCGCCGGTGGCGTATGGATGCCGGTGGGGGATGATAACGAAGTCGAGCCTGAAGACGGAAAGGATATTTATTCAACCATAGATGTGAATTTGCAGGATGTGGCCGAAAGTGCCTTGCTTAAACAATTGCAAAAGCACAAAGCCGATCACGGCAGCGTGGTGCTGATGGAAGTGAAGACGGGCGCCATCAAGGCCATTGCCAACCTGAAACGCAACGAAGATGGAGGGTACTACGAAGGGTATAATTACGCCGTAGGGGAAAGCACCGAGCCCGGATCTACATTCAAACTTCCCGCCTTAATAGCCGCCATTGAGGATGGCTATGTAGATATGGAAGACATGATTGACTGCGGGGACGGTTCCCGTCAGTTTTATGACCGTACCATGTTCGATTCCAATTACGATGAAGGTGGGTGGGGAAAAATTACGGTACAGCGGGTTTTTGAAGTGTCATCCAACATCGGCATGGCAGAGATAATCAATAGGAGTTATGCCCAGCATCCCCAGGCATTTATAGATCGCCTGGACCGCATGAATTTGCGGGAACCCCTGGGAATTGAGATTGCCGGTGAGGGAAAGCCTTTCATAAAAAATACGTCTGACAAATCCTGGTCGGGTATGAATTGCAGCTAACGCCCCTGCAGATCCTGACCTTTTACAATGCAGTAGCTAATGATGGCACTATGGTTAAACCCATGTTTGTGGAAAAGATCGCCAAAGGGAGAAAGGTGCTGGAGGAGAAGGAAGTGATCGTGCTGAACAAGCTGATATGCTCCAAGGAAACTATTTCTAAAGTGAAGAAAGCTTTGGAAGGGGTGGTGGAAAATGG
>CAZBIF010000040.1:18388-19055 GCA_964492055.1 uncultured Flavobacteriales bacterium | reverse complement strand
AGGAACTGGCGAAGGAACAAAAAAAACCAGCCACCGAAACCCCGCGTAAAAGCTTTCCCCTTTCCCTCACCGACAAAAAACTGAAGTCGGAACTGAGCAAACACTTTCATGTGAGGGTGGGCCTTAGTCGTAATGATGTGGACAAAGGAAAGATCACCATCCCTTTTGAATCCGACGAAGAGCTACAGGAGATCCTGGACCTGATGCAACTCAGGCGTTCATGAAATTAACCTTCTTTCTGTTTCTCCTGGGCTTGCAAAGCCTGTATGCCCAAAGTTCAGATACAGTGATCGTCAGCAGTCCGCCGGAACACTCCCCCAAAAAGGCCACCCTCATGTCAGCCGTTTTACCCGGCCTGGGACAGGCATACAATAAAAAATACTGGAAGATACCCCTGGTCTATGCCGCTTTGGGTACAGCCTACTACTTCGTAGATAAAAATATCGATGAGTTTAAGGATTTTAAATCCGCCTACGTAAAACGTATAGATGACGATCCGGCAACCATGGATACCAAATACGATAATGTTTACACCGATCAGCAATTGCTTCGCCTGATTGACGACCGTCGTCGAAACCGCGACCTGTCCTATGTGGCCCTGGGAGTAGCCTATATCCTCAACATTGTGGATGCGGCGGTCGATGCCCATTTGTATTATTTCATTGTC
>CAZBIF010000040.1:0-18378 GCA_964492055.1 uncultured Flavobacteriales bacterium | reverse complement strand
TATGCGGGTAGCACCTGCTGCCCTGCCCTATGCGCAAAATCATTTTGCCCCGGGCCTGCAGCTTTCCCTTAACATCGGTAAAAGACCAATAAAGCAAAGCATAAACCTTTGATGTAATTCTTAAGCGGTACTTTTGCAGCCGCCACTAATTTTGAATAATGAGAATTTCACTTCTGGGATACGGAAAAATGGGCAGGGAGATTGAAGCCATCGCTTCCGAAAGAGGCCATCACCTTCCGTTTAAGATCAACAGCTCCAACACGGAAGATCGTGATTCCCTAAGTGCTGAAAACACCGATGTGGTGATCGAATTCAGCCGGCCGGAATCCGCGGTGGAGAATATTAGTGCTTGCCTGAAAAAAGGCCTTCCCATTGTAGTAGGTACCACCGGATGGTATGAGCAATACGAACAAATGAAAAAACTTTGCCGGGAAAACAATACCGCATTACTGGCTGGCACCAATTTCAGTGTAGGGGTCAATATTCTTTTTCAGCTCAATAAGCAGCTGGCTAAAATGATGGATAAGCAGGAAAGTTATTCCGCGGAGGTGGAAGAGATCCACCATACCCAGAAGCTGGACAGTCCCAGTGGTACGGCCATCACCCTGGCGGAAGGCATCCTGGAAAATCATCATGCCTATGAAAGCTGGGTGAACGAAAAAACCGACAAAGCGAAGGTGCTTCCCATCCATTCCATCCGCACGGAAGGGGTACCGGGTACCCACGAAATATCCTACCGCTCGGCCATCGATGATATCAGCATCAGGCATGTGGCTCATAACCGCAAGGGATTTGCCCTTGGGGCCGTGCTTGCCGCGGAATATATCACCGGTAAGTCAGGTGTATTTACAATGTCAGACGTATTAGATTTTTAAAATGGATTTATTAGTTATCATTCTCATCCTTTATTTTTTGCTGTCCCATATCGGACTATACCTGATCTTTCAAAAGGCGGGTTTGCCAGGATGGCAGGCATTGGTTCCATTTTATGGTACCTACAAAGCCATCAAGCTGATTGAAAAACCTATCTGGTGGATGGCGGTCTATTACCTTCCTTTCATAGGCTTTATCGTCTGGGTTGGGATCATCACCGAACTACTCAAACACTTAGGTATCCTCACCTACTGGGAACATGCCCTGGGGGTGGTGTTCACTCCCATTTATCTTACTTATGTGGGAGCTTCGGACAAATACCAATGGCAGGGCCATGAGTTTGTAGAAGATTATAAGAAATCCAAGGCCAGGGAATGGGCCGATGCCATCACCTTCGCCGTGATTGCCGCCACCTTGATCCGCGCCATTTATATAGAGGCATTTACCATCCCGACCTCTTCCATGGAAAAATCCCTGCTGGTAGGCGATTTCCTCTTTGTGAGCAAAGTGAACTACGGCAGCCGCATTCCCAACACGCCCATCTTTTTCCCTTTTGCCCACCATACCATGTGGTTTACCGAAGGGGTAAAATCGTATTCCGAACTGATCAAACTTCCCTATACCCGCCTGCCTAAATTTCAGGATGTCAAGCGCAACGAAGCGGTGGTCTTTAATTTTCCGGCGGGAGATACTGTAGTGGTGCAACATCAGAACCAGACCTACTATCAGATGGCCCGCGACTATGGCCGCGATCGCCTATGGAAAGAATTTGACGTGATCGACCGTCCCGTAGATAAAAGGGAGAATTATATTAAACGCTGCGTGGGTTTGCCGGGGGATAAACTGCATATCAAAAATGCGGAATTATTAATCAATGACAAACCTGCCTACGAGCCGGAAGGTATGCAGTTCAGTTATCTTGTGCAAACCGACGGCAGGGGATTCCGGCCCGACAATATGCTTGACCGGGATATCACTGAGTTCAACCGTACCCCTGTGCAGGGGTTGGGGGAGATGCACCTGACAGAGGCAAACCGCAGGTACATTGAGCAACTGCCGCAGGTGAAAAAGGTGGAAAAGGCGATCAAGCCCCTGGGATATTACCAGCAGGCCAATAGTTTCCGGAACCCGATTTTCCCGAATACCGACACCACCAGCTGGACTGAAGATAACTTCGGGCCCATCTCTATACCCTATGCCGGAGAAGTGGTTAAACTAACCCCTGCCAATCTCCCTATGTATGATCGCATCATCCGTATTTACGAAGGCAATGAACTGGAAGTACGAAATGGGCAGATCTACATCAACGGGGAGGCGACAGACAGCTATACCATCCAAATGGATTATTACTGGATGATGGGAGACAACCGGCATAATTCACAGGACAGCCGCTTCTGGGGTTTTGTGCCGGAAGACCACATCGTAGGCAAGGCAGTCTTTATCTGGCTCAGCCTGGATCCCAATAAATCATTCTTAAAGAAGGTACGCTGGAGCCGCTTATTTTCCCTGATCCACAATGACAAGCCGGCATACGGTGAGCGGCTACCCCATACTGTAAAACAGGAAGCGGACTGATGGCAGAAAAGGTTGTTCCTTACGGAGAGGAAAAAGGCAGCAAACGGCAGCAAGTGGAGGAAATGTTCGACAACATTTCCCCGAAGTATGATTTTCTCAATCATTTCCTTTCCGCCGGTATAGATAAGCGCTGGCGCAAAAAGGCCATCAACCTCTTAAAACCTCATGCCCCAAAACAAATACTGGATGTAGCCACGGGCACCGCTGACCTCGCCATAGAAGCCCTGAAACTAAATCCCGAGCAAGTAACCGGAGTAGATATTTCCGCAGGCATGCTTAGTATAGGTAGGCAGAAAATTGAGAAAGCAGGCCTGAACGAACGTATTCAGTTGCAGCAAGCTGATTCGGAAAACCTTCCTTTTACTGAAAACACTTTTGATGCCACCACGGTAGCTTTCGGGGTTCGAAATTTTGAACGGCTCGAGGTGGGGCTAAAGGAAATCTTCCGCACCCTGAAACCCGCAGGATGGCTGGTGGTACTTGAGTTTTCCAAACCCAAGGCCTTTCCCGTTAAACAGTTGTATCATTTTTACTTTACCCGATTATTGCCCACTATCGGCAGACTGGTTTCTAGGGATAATTCGGCCTATTCTTACCTACCAGCCTCAGTACAAGCCTTTCCAGAAGGAGAAGATTTTAAACAAATCCTGAAAAAAACGGGTTTCAGAAACATAGAGGTCCACCCTTTGCTGTTCGGAATTGCCAGTATATACAAAGCCCAAAAATAATCTCACCTTTGCCCCGTTTGATGCCTATGCGTTACTTGATTATAATTTTTTTGTTATTCGGTTTTCTCAACCTACACGCACAAAAGCCCAAGGTGGAAAACCTGCAGAAATTTGACGCTAAGACCATTCATTTCGGTTTTTCCCTGGGGATTAATAACGGTAGTTATGCAGTCCACCGTAAACCATTCAACCCCTTGCGGGATAGTTTACGGTCAATCGAGGTGATCAATCAGAGCGGGTTCAACCTGGGCATTGTTTCCGATCTGCATATCCATCAGTATTTTGACCTCCGTTTTGTCCCCACTCTGGTTTTCGCCACCCGGCGAATGAACTTTAATTTTGTAGGCGATGATGGCCTGCCCAGACTGGAAGAGCGCGAAATAGAATCCACCTATCTGGACTTTCCGCTCCTGATCAAATACCGCTCTGCCCGCCTCAATAATTTTGCGGCTTATTTCATTGCCGGTTTTAAATACAGCATCGATCTGGCCTCTAATGAAGACGTGGATAATTCTCAAATCCCCGAACCGATCATCAAATTAAAATCCCGAACTACCGCTGCTGAAGTGGGCGTAGGTACCGATTTTTTCCTCCCCTACTTCAAGTTTGCCCTGGAAGCAAAAATGTCTTACACCTTGCAGAATGCTTTAGTGCAGGATCAGACGGAATTGTCGGCACCTATCGATAAACTATTGCCCAAGATGTTTTTCCTGACCTTGCTGTTTGAAGGGTAGAGGGAAAGTGTGGGTGAACTTGAGTTTGAACTTGCTTAAATAGTGATCAGACCAAACTGCCCTGTGTATTTCTTAACCATAGAACATTACTTTATTGATTTATCATTTCTCTTTATTTTCTCCATCTTTTTACCCTTGGCCAGTTCATCTACTAATTTATCCAGGTAGCGCACCTGCCGGGTTAATGGAGTCTCAATCTCTTCCACCCGGTAGCCGCAGATCACCCCGGTGATCAAATGGGCGTTTGGATTGATTTCAGCCTGATTAAAAAAAGTTTCAAAGGTCACCTTCTCATTGATAAGTGCTTGTTGTTTGGCGGCGTCAAATCCGGTGAGCCATTCAATTACCTGCTTCAGTTCCGTTTCACTGCGGCCTTTCTTTTCCACTTTGGTAACGTAATGAGGATAAACGGAAGCAAAAGTCATACTTGCAATACGGGCATCGTGTTCGGGAGTAGTGGTCATATAAGTTTGGAATTTGAAGTTTGAGGTTTGAAGTTTGAAGTTAACAGTTTAGTCTTTCTTTTTTCAAATTTAGATTATTCATACGACTTTAAAACCAGGACTCCTAAAGAGTCAAGAAGCTAGAGCCATGAAAAAAGAGCAAAGTGAAAAGAGAAAAGAAACCAGATAAGACTTTATAAATCAGACCTTAGAGGTTAGAAGTTTGAAGTTTTAATCTATGTCAAATCGGGATAATTTGCTACTAGTAGTTAAAGAATGATCTCCTCCTTTACCTTTGAGCCATATAAACCCTCTAAAAGAAAACCCATGAACTGGATATTACTGATCATTGCCGGATTATTTGAAGTGACTTTTGCCGCCTGTCTTGGCAAGGCGAAGGCATCAAGCGGTACGGAAACCACCTTCTGGTACCTGGGATTTTTGCTCTGCCTGAGCATCAGCATGGTATTGCTGGTGAAAGCCAGCCGGCACCTCCCCATCGGTACTGCCTACGCGGTATGGACGGGCATAGGAGCGGTGGGAACGGCCTTGCTGGGCGTACTAATCTTCAAAGAACCGGCCACCTTCTGGCGGCTGTTTTTCATGACCACCCTGATCGCTTCCATAGTGGGGTTGAAAGTGGTTTCCCCGCACGGATGAACAATGTAGCCCGGTGCGGAAGCTTGAAGTTGGAAGTTATCAATTTAACAATTCCACGCCTTCTTGGCAAGTAAAAAACATCCATTTTTTTGTTTCCGACCATCAGCAGAAAGCATAAAATATATTAACTTTGTTTTTCAAAGTACTTTTATTTGTCATTATGAAAACAGATCGTTTATACTCTATTATGTGGATTGGTTTGGCGCTCCTCGGCCTGGGCCTGATGATCTTTAAAATTTCGGTTGACAGTGAACCGGGAGCTATCCCCCTCGGGCTTATACTTGTAGGTGTCAGTGGGTATGCAATTAACCGGTGGAGGGCGCGAAGCAAGCAATAGGGCTTTCAAGATTTTCTGATTTCTATAGAGTCCAGAGAAAAGAGGAAAGACCAAAGAGTAAAGAGTAAAGAAGCGAGCGATTTATCATTTTATTAATTCATCAATTTTAGCCATTCTCAATTCCAGGCATTTTCCCATTTTAGGCATTCTATAATTTTCAGGCATTCTCAATTCTGAAGAAAGGGAAAAGATGCTAGACCCAAGACGCTAGACCTTAGATTTTAGACCTTAGAAAAATTTCAATTAGCAATCTTTCAAGGTTCAACGGATCAATTATTAATCTTCGATTATCAATATTTCTTTACTCACACTTACAGTTTGGAAATAGAAAAAATCCCTTTTACCCTTCGACCAGCTTTTCAAGCGCTCAGGGTGACAAAGCGATTTACTAATTTAATAATTTATTAATTTATTAATTCATCAATTTTTCCCCGTATCCCGTTTCAAGTTTCTAGTTTATAAATCACCGAAGCACAGCGAAGGTGATCCAGTTCTCCGCTTTCTGATTTCTATAGACTCCAGAGAAAAGAGGAAAGACCAAAGAGAAAAGAAGCTAGCGATTTATCAATTTAATAATTTAATAATTCATCAATTCTAGGATCTTGCTATTACTCAATCCCCTTCAGCCACTCCTTGGCTTCTTCCAGATCATCAAAATAAGCGATCTTAATGACCTCTTCGTCAACTTTGGAGGTAATGCTATCGGCGATTACTTTGGTAAAATAAGCTTCAGGCCGAATGACGGCAGTGGCCTTTAATCCGGCTTTGATGGTACGGGGCAGGATTTCCGTTTCCACCCATTTCTGATCCTGACTGCTGATGGTCTTCATCTGCCTGATATCTGAAATGGATTTGCGGGCTTTCTTTTCGATCAGGGTTTTAAGTACCAATTCAGATCCTTCCCTGAACTGCAAGCTGGTGGCATAACCTGTCCAGCATATACCCACCGCTTCGATCTCCGGGTAATAAGTTATTTTATAGGGTAGGTTTGACATACTGCAAACTTATGGCAAACTGCGCAGATTATCTACTTTTATTTTTACTTAAAAAATTAGGGGGTAAAGCGCTATCAGTAAGGGAATTTGCATACGGTATAACTACCGCGAAATAGGGCTGCTCAATGAGGGTGACTTAGGAATAGGCTGTGCAATCTTTTCACTTATCATTTCGAATTCAATTCATACAACAAGGTTGATTATTAAGAAAATATCATCAAACAGATACCTCTTTCAGCCATTCCTTTGCTTTTCCCAGACCGTCAAAAAAACTGATCTTCAGTTTTTCTTCATCCACCTTGTAAGAAACGCTTTCCACCGCTACTTTATTGAAATAGGCTTTGGGCCGGACGATGGCCAAGGCTTTAAAACCCATCTCAATCGCCCGGGGTAAAAATTCATTATCCAGCCATTTTTGGTCTTGCGTGCCGATCAGTACCATATCCTCAATATCCGCAAGTACCTTGTCGGCCTGGTTTTCGGTCAGGGTTTTGAGCATCAGTTCGGTGCCTTCCCGAAACTGCTGGCTGTTGGCATAGCCTTCCCAACGCATGACTACCGCCTTCAGTTCTTTATTGTAAAATATTTCATACGTTTTAGAATCCATGCTTAAAACAATTTCATCCGATAGAAACTAAAATTATGGTGGTATTGTTCAATTGGCAATTACTATTTTCAGGCTTAGCCCTAAAACGGTCCGTTTTCATTCGGGGAATCGGCCTCCATTACCTGCCCCAGATCCCAGAGTTCCACGATCTTTTGCTCCCGCAATTTAAAAATATGCACCACCGCAATCTGCAAATCCTTTTTCACCACCAGGGAATGGGTGATCACATGCTCCCCATCGGCAAAGCATTGCTTGATTTCGAAAAACAAATTGGGGTTTTGCTGATGATCCTCCTGCATGGCCCGCAATAAAGACTGACGGTCTCCTCTGAAGTACTGATTGTGATGGATGAAATCGAGGGCTACATAACGCTCAAAAGCCTCCACCACCTTTCCGGCGGCTGCCTGTCTTAAAAATGCCTTTGCGATCTCCTGCTTGCTCATCTAAGTTGCTCGTTTTGCTTCCCGATCCAGCCCAGGTGGGTATGCTTAAAATCATCGGGGTACTTGAGACCGTAACCAAAAATACGATCCATCGCCGCATGGGCAAAAAGGATGACACCGGCCAGGCTTAACAGAGGGTGCTCAAGCCAGACACCTATAAAAAATATGATTACCCCCGTCAGCTTATGGTGAAAGAGGTTGTATACCCGGGCCCCCACTGCCGGATTGAAAAGGTAAGCCAGCATGGAAATATCCGGCAACAAAAGACAGGCGGGAAAAACCCACCAGGCATAGGGCAGTTGGGTGAACAGCCAGACAGCCAAGGCAAATTGGGCGGCTTCTTCCAGTTTAAGTAATTTATCCATTGTGTTTGAAGTGGATCACATTAAATAATGGGCAAAGATGAGAAATCGGGGGAATGGATTTTTCCTTTCTCCATAAGGCTTTTTTGAAATAAAATTCATATCAATTTATTCTCCTTTAAATCTTCCTCATTATCTTTTTAAACCATTGAAATGGTTTAAACAAAAAATTGAATCTTTATTGCCGGAGTTTTAAACCTCCGGCAAAAGAAACAGATACCTCTTTCAGCCATTCCTTTGCCTTCCCCTGCTCGTCCAATAAAATCGATCTTTAGTTTTTCTTAATCCATCTGCTAGAAAACACTTGCCCCCTCATTTTTTGAAATAGGCCTTGGCCTCCATACTTACATATTTTATTTGGGAAGGATAGAAACTCCAGTTCCCTATTGATTGTTTCAGTACTAATAACTATGTAATTGAAATTCTCAGCAGCTTTTTTTAGCATGAATAGGACCCGGGTATTTACTGTAGCTATTAGCTGCTTATTAAATACTTCGTGTAGGCCGAAATCTTATTCCGACATAGAAGAAAATTTAAAAAATCCGGTGCCCCTGACCACTGAATTACCCGCGATTGATAGTCTGAGCAAGCGGGACAGCCTTTTATTGTTTGCCGAAGAACTATTGGGTACGCCATACCTCTCTGCTTCGGCGGACACTACGGGATTCGATTGTTCCGGTTTTGTGTACTATGTTTTTTCTCAATTTGACATAGAGGTACCACGAAGTTCCGCAGCTTATGCATCATTCGGAAAAGAAATACGCCTGCAGGAAATAAAAAAAGGGGATGTTTTGCTTTTTCTAAGTCCTACCCGGCCCGTAATCGGCCATGTAGGAATAGTGATCCGTCCGGCAGGTGATTCAACGGAGTTTATCCACGCTACCTCAGGGAAAGCCATGAGTGTTGTGGTAAGTAATTTGAACAGCCCTTATAAGGACCGCTTTATCAAAGCAGTGGATGTGATCGGTACGGAATGAGACGTATTTACTATCTCTTATCAAACTAAAGATAAAGAATTTTTATTTTACTTTGCGTTTCAAAGTTCTTTTATGAAAGACAAGTATTTAGATGATCTGCAGGAGATCCGGGATATCATGCAGCGAAGCAGTCGCTTTATCTCCCTCAGCGGGCTGTCCGGTGTGTCGGCAGGAATGATTGGCCTGGGAGGAACATACTGGGCATATGAGACCATTTTTCGCAGCCATGAATTACTCAACTTTAAGCAACATGTACTGAAAGCCAACGAATTTGGCCATTTGGTAGTGATGGCTCTGGTTATTTTCGGAGCAGCCTCCGGTTTTGCGGTTTTTTTTAGCCGCAACCGGAGCCAGAAGAAGGGTCACACATTCGATGCCTTAAGCAAACGCCTGCTCCTCAACTTGCTTATTCCTTTACTTGCCGGCGGCTTGTTCTGCCTGATCTTACTGTTAAACGGACTTATCGGTATTCTACCAGCCCTTAGCCTGCTAATTTATGGCCTGGCCCTGGTCAATGGCAGTAAATATACCCTCAATGAGATCCGGAGCCTGGGGATTATAGAGGCCGGCCTGGGCATACTTGCTTTGATCTTTATAGAATACAGCCTTTGGTTTTGGGCCTTTGGCTTTGGTATTATGCACATTATCTATGGTTTGATCGTACATCGTAAATACCGCTCGTGAAAAATATCCTCAGCCAGCTGGATAAAGCTTTTGAGAACCGCATCCGATTGGGGATTATGTCTGCCCTACTGGTCAATGATTTCCTGGATTTTAATTCCCTGAAAAGCTTGCTGGGAGTGACAGATGGTAATCTGGCCTCCCATCTTAAATCTTTGGAAAAGAAAAAATATATTGAATTTGAGAAGGTGTTTAAAGACCGCAAGCCACTGACGACTTATTTTGCTACCAAAAAAGGCAAAGAAGCTTTTCAGAAACACCTGAGTGCCATAGAAGAACTGCTAAATAAAAAAACCTGAATACTGATCAAAGAGCTAAAAAACCCTACCTTCGAACGAAAGCAGGGTTTAAATAGATCTGTAAGCCAGGTTCTGTTCCCTCAGCCAACACTGTGGGATGAAGGATTCTATCATTTATCTATGCAGCCTACCCTCCGGAAAAGCGAGCTACTTTACTTCCGGTTTATTTGGCCTTTCAGCCCATAAGGTTTGCCCTGCCTCTTTGGTTACCCGCCGAGCGGTGGGCTCTTACCCCACCTTTTCACCCTCACTTTCCCCTGCCGTAGCTGGGAAAGCAGTCTATTTTCTGTGGCACTCTCTGTTGTTCCGCTTTAAAACGGAACACCCTCGTTTTCACGAGGTATGGTGCTCTGTGCTGCCCGGACTTTCCTCTCCAACCCCAACTTGTCGGGATGAAGCGATAGAACGATCCACGGCAAAGTTACGTTAAAGTTTTCCCATTCCGTGGATGAATAATTCCAAGGCACCTCCCCCGTATTTCTGATAGCTGGCGTCCACCATCTCTACATTGGGATATTCAGTACGGAGAAAATCTTCAATTTCTTCCCGCAGCCGGCCTTTTCCTTTGCCGTGAATGAGGATAATATTTCGTTGCCTTCCCTGGATAGCCTTGTGAATAATGCTTTTGACATACAATAATTGATACATCAGTTTGTCATAGGGGGTTTTGAATTTTTTGTCCCATGCTATTTCTTCAATATGCAGGTCAAATTCCGGTTTCTTACCCTTAAAAGAGATTTTAAAGTCGGCCTGAAGGGGTGGTTCTTCTTTTTTAAATTCTTTAATTAAAGCCGTATTGAAATTGAACGTACTGCGACTTTCAAAACTCAGAGTGTTTTCACCCTCTTTCCGATACAGTTGATGTAGCTGATAGGTATAGTCAAATCCATCCTCATCACGCAGGATAACTTCTTTCTCATTTATTTCAATAATTTCACCCTCCAGATGTTCATCCACTACCACTACCCGGTCACCTACTGAAAAACCCATTCCGCAAATATCCTGTTAAATTCACTATGAAAAATCCCTGGACATTACTGAATAAGAAAACGGCTTATGAAAATCCCTGGATACGTGTGGAACATCATGAAGTGTTGAATGCCGCCGGAAACCAGGGAATATATGGCAAGATCCATTTCAAACACATTGCAGTAGGGATCATTCCCCTGGATGAAGAATTAAATACATGGCTGGTAGGGCAATACCGCTATCCTTTGGATAATTACAGCTGGGAAATACCGGAGGGTGGTGGAAAACTAAAAGTGGCCCCCTTGCAATCAGCCAAACGGGAATTGAAGGAAGAAACAGGCATAGAAGCAAATGAATGGAAATTGATACAGACCATTCACACTTCCAATTCGGTAGCGGATGAGATTGCCCACATCTATCTGGCACGGGGACTACACCATTTTGCCGCCAATCCGGATGAAGACGAAGTGCTTAAAGTAAAGAAAGTACCCTTTTCGGAAGCCGTGTCCATGGTTGCAGATAACCGGATAACAGATAGCATGAGTGTTGCAGGCATACTTAAACTTGATTATCTGTTAAGTAAACAGCTGATTTAAAAGTAGAGCGGATGGAATTGCATGTTTCCGTTTTTCCATTCCAGCGTAGGAGCGGGTATTTTGATCCAGTTCAGGTAGGTAAAAAATCTTTTCAGCCAAATTTTATCAGTAGGGATTTTTTCAAGATCTATATCCGGTGCCAGATAAAATTGACGCTGATGAGGGATGCTGCAGGGAGTGCCCGGCGGATCGGCAGAAAACATACCACTGCCCCCATACCCTACAGAAAGATTTAACCATGCGGGTTTGATGGGCGCATACACGTCATTCAAGTTAAAGGAAGCCCAATAGGTTTGTCCGTTATAATCCTTAAAGAAAGCCTGCACATCATTTTCGCCCAGCAGAGCAGGTCTTAAATCACTATAGACTGTTGGATGGTAGGAAAATTTAAGCTTGAGGATTTGTTTATCAAATAAAAACTGTTGACCGATAGCAAGGGCTGTCCCGGCCACATTGGCACCCATATCATAAGTAGAAAATCCCCATTCCTTACTGTAACCATCCATGATCTCTACGCCGGTAAGAAAGAATAAGCCAATGGATCCTCCAATCAAAGTAGCTGTATTCCCGGAATAACCAGCCCAGCGAAAAGCCTGCATACCGTATTTTGCGGAGATATAAGTAGAGAAAACATGACCGGCTTTATCTACTTGCAGCCATTCGCCTCCATCATCAAAAGTATGGAAACTGCTGCGGGGGTAATCCTCGTACCAGAGCTGGTGAAGCCCAATCATTCCTCCTGCAAACAAGGCTGAGGTGCTGCTAACAAGAATGGCTTTACGGTAATTTTCCTTGACGGAATCAAGCTGGGCAGTCGCAGGATTAGTTGTAAAAATCCTGATACTAAGCAGTAAAAGGCTTAGATGAAGGTCTCTACCGATCATACCTCAAAGTAAACCAAATCTGTTAATGTATCACATTAACCCTTCGGATAAATTGACCGGTAGGATGGGTAATTTGAAGAAAATAAAGCCCATTGGCCAAATGAGATACATCAAGCTGCAATTGAGGCTCAGTCATCTTCTTTTCAGCTACTAACCGGCCGGCAAAATTGTATAAGTTCAATCTTCCCCTGGCTGGATAAGGGTAATGGATAATGAGTTGCTGGCTAACGGGATTGGGGTATAGTTTAAATTGATCATCTGCCTGCACGGGGGGGGCACCTACCAGCGTACATGAGCTATCTATAATGCCCTGTACAGAGGTTCGTTGCGAACGGCAAGGTAAGTCCCTAACTGCCATATAATAAAAGAAAGGATATGCAGTGGAAGAGATAGTATTTCCCGTTAAGGTCATGTAGTTACCAATAGCATGGGGATACGAAAATCCACTGGTATTCAGATATAAGTCCGGCTCACGCGACCCGATGGATAATGAATAACCACTATCCGGCTGCAATTCAAAATTCAATGGTACTTGCAAAGCCGTCGAAGGTAACAATATCTCCTTACTGGCAATCACCACATCTTCTTTATTTCTCAGATCAATTCTTCGGTTACCGCTGCGATTTGACTTAAGGATAACAGATTCCAAGAGTACAGCCCGGTGAACATCAAAATACAAAGCTTCTGATTTACTGCTATAATTCCCACTTCCGGAAATGGTAAATGGCACGCCAATGATCCGCGGTGATTCAATCAGGCTTTCCACATATAAGGTGGTATCACTGAATCGGTTTTTTAAAGCCAGGGTAGAGCCGGTATAGACTTTCTCTTTTGAGGATGAAGAAATAAACCATTCCTGCTTACCTGAACCGTTCGCCTGTAAATTCCAGTTGCCTCCCAGGCAAGCAGTATCATTAACCGTATTGGGAGAAGGCGGTAAGTTTATCTCAACGGGCCCCTTAACCAAAGTATCTGCCCCAGATGAATTCTGCACAAATAAGGATACCGTATAACTGCCGCTTTGACGATAATGATGCATGGGATTGGCCTCGGTGGAAAAAGTCCCGTCCCCAAAATCCCATTTTCGGGAGCTCACCCCATTGCGTGACTGATCATAAAACTGAATTTTCCCCGAGCAGCTAGAATCGAATTTGACGGCAAATTCCGCTTGCGGAGGTACGTTTGCATTCCCGCAATACCACATACCACGAAAGCCTGGATTTGCAACCTTTTTATCTGAATAAAATAAGAGGCTCATTTTATTGGAAGAAGAAACCAGGCTATCTGGGGGAGGATTGTCAGCACAGAACCTTCCTATTAGGGGATCAGTAAGGCCCCCATCGTAAACTTCCAGGTAATCATGG
The DNA here is from genome assembly GCA_964492055.1 of uncultured Flavobacteriales bacterium. Classification (GTDB taxonomy): domain Bacteria; phylum Bacteroidota; class Bacteroidia; order Flavobacteriales_E; family Vicingaceae; genus CAZBIF01. The sequence continues at coordinate 4,851 of CAZBIF010000040.1, read as the reverse complement.
TTGCAAAAGTCATAATCCCCTCCTTCTACCTGAAAATAAGGCAATTTCAAAACGATAAAATCAGCATTTACGGGCTGAAGAAAAAGCGTGTCGTAACGATCTAACGGATATTCACTGTTTAACCCACCCCCGTCATAAAAATTCCCCTGGCAATCTGAACTGTTTATCAAACCTTCATCGAGATAATAAGAACAGGGGTTTGCCGTATCTATGTTTACATAATTTACTTTCACCGTAGTATCATTACCACATCCTCGGCCTTCGGTAAACAGGCTCACCGTATATACCCCGGCCGCAGTATAAGTATGTACCGGATCAGCTTGAGTACTGGTATCCCCATCCCCGAAATCCCATAGGAAATTTATTACATTACTTCCATTGCTATTGAACGCTACCGTTGCTGGCACTTCGCAATAGGAGGTGTCGAAAGTGGCTACAAAGTCGGATGAAACACCCGGACTATAGGCATTGCCAACTCCCACCGCATACCAGGCATTGGTGACTGATTCTACCTCCTTGGAGCAAGCACCGTACAGATCGATGGCAGAGAGGATGGAATAAAACCTGGCATCGGAAAAACCGGAGGACCTTCTCAAATAGACTGTATTGTTCCGAAAAGCTATTTTCCCTGCTTTTAGTATTCCCAGTCCGGTCACTTGATAAGGGTCGCCCAGATCGTTGGTCCCACTCCCCCCCTGGCTCAATAAATAGAACCATTTGTTTTGTACGCCGCTGTTCGTATGTACTCCGCATTTATCGTTACCGGAAGTAGGGATACAGTTCTGATTTACCCAGTTGGTACCATTATACGTATCCGGATCATTGTACTGCTTGGGATTGCTCATACTTCGGAAGGCTCCCCCTATATCTTCCCCCACCAGCCAGTTCCAGTTTCCAGGTCTTGCGTATTGCTCTACTGCCGTGCCGAAAATATCACTGAAGGATTCATTCAGGGCACCACTTTCATTTGCATAGATCAGGCGTGAACTAAAATTAGTTAAACCATGCGCGATTTCATGACCGGTGATATCCAGCGTGGTCAGGGGTGAATTGCGGCTGTCACCATCCCCATAGGTCATGCGCTGCCCATCCCAGAAGGCATTCACGTAATTGGAACCGTAATGGATATAACTCCGCAGTAAAAAGCCCCTGTTATCTATACTGTTTCTGAAGTGTATGTTATAGAAATAGTCATAGGTTTTTTCGGTGCCCCAATGAGCATCTATGGCATATATATCAATAGAGGGAGAAAATTTATTCCAGCTATTGGTGGAGTCAGTAAAATCCACTGCATTGTTATAAGACGTACTGTTATTCAGATCAAAAGTTTGTACCCCTTTGCCCCTTGAAGATTCCCTTAACCTATAATGAGTAGGCAAACTGTCGGTTACAATAGGTACCGTGCCGCTATAAGCGCTTTTACCGGTGGCAGGGGTATTCCCGTGGTGAATGAGGTCTTCCACAAACAGAACTTCTCCGTTGGTTGCGTCTACGTAAAATTGATGTTTTGCCAAGGGTTGATGAACATATATCTCAAATTCATAACACAAACGCAAATGCGCCGGATGGAGGTTCAGCTCATTATTAAAAAATACCAGCTCCGGCTGCGGGTAAAAGGTAGCGTTGGGATCGCCCGATTCCCATTGCAGAAATCGTTCTTCTTCAGCTAACTCCCATTTAAAGATTTCAGCTTGCGAGCGTTGTTTTGCAATTTTTATAGCGGCATCCTTAGTTATCTCAGCGGTGACTGACAGGTTCAGATTTTTATAAACCAGGCCATTAAATGATACTACTTTTTCTTCCTTCAGGTGCAAAATTACATCGGCCAGATCGATAGGGATTCCTTGATAAGTCTGTATATAACGTTTGTGTGTCAGACCCAGGCCGTCACTGAATGAATCGATCAAACGGAAACCCAGTGCTTCATCCATACCAAATTCCTGCTTAAAAAATTCTTCTACGGAGGAAAAATACGGTTGCCCCTCGGGAGTGTAAATAACCAATTCCGGTATAGAAGAATAAGGATGTTCTATTTTCCGGGCAATATCGGTACTGGCTTTAATGTCAGATTGGCGTGTAACCAATAAGGCGAAAAATAAACTTAGAATTACCCGGCTTTTCATCTTATTTATTGATTATGATCTTATGGATGGATTGCCTGCCTTCATTTCTTAATTTCAAGAAATAAATACCGGGGGGCAAGGCCTCATTTACCGTAAACTTATTCTTTTTCACTTCCTCCCAGCTCTGCAGCAAGCTCCCTCTGATATCTAAAAGTTCAATTTCCATGGTGCCCTTATCAGCCCCCCAATTGATAGTAAACTCTCCTGCAGAAGGATTCGGATAAATTGAAATTTGAGTTCCTTTTCCGGAATCTTCTTTTATAGAGGTCACATTACAACTGCTGTCTTTTACAGCGATTACCGGAATCCTGGGACTTATGCAATCGGGGGTTTTTACCCTCCAGTAATAAAAGAAATAATAGTAGGAAGAAGGGCTTGAGCTGGCGCTGGAACTTTTTATGGACAACATTCCCGGCAGGGTATAAGGATAATTAACCCCGCTATTATTGCGGTAGAGATCGGGGCCACCATTGCTTACATCTACTCCCAATTGGTAATTTGTTCCCGGCTCAATGGTGAAATTAAGGTTGACATTTGTAAGGGTATTGGGTATATATTGGGTTTTTGATTGCAAAACTTTTCCCTGGCTATCCCTTAATTCAATGGTTCGGTTTCCGGCAGAACCAGGGTAGACAAATACGTCGGTCAATATCAGTTTCTGATACACATCAAATACCAGGTGCTGATCACCGGAATAATAACGGCCATTGCCAATATTATTGGAAGAAGGGCCTAGGTTCTGTTTTTTTTGCTTTATGTGATCCTGAACCCAGAACGTAGTATCAACCGCAGGTTGCTGTATACTGAATGAAGTTCCTGAGTTAACCAGGATGCCTCCGGTTTCACGGTTATACCACTCCAGGCTCCCTGCTCCGCTGGCAGATAATGAAGCAGTTTGACCTGTACACGTAGTATCATTCACCCCGGTAGGAGAAAGGGGACGGTCGACATAAACCAGGTTCCGCTTGGTAAGTGTATCGCTCCCGAAGGTATTGGATGTGACCAGAGTAACATCATAGGTGCCATCGACAAGGTAGGTGTGTGTAGGATATTGTAAGGTGGAGTTCCTTCCATCCCCAAATTCCCAGTACCAACTGACCGGGCCATTCGTCGATTCATCATTAAACTGCACCTCTCCGGTACAGGTACTGTCAGTGGCCGCTGTAAAATCAGAGACCGGGGTAGAAGTAGGGTAACTACAGCTCCAGTCAATGCGAAAGCCTTGCTGAGTCAAACCCTGATCGCTGTAAAACTTAAAAGAAACCTGCCCTTTGGAAGTTGTAATGGTGGCAGGTGGTTTATTGTTGTTGCAGTACCTGCCAATCAAACTTCCGTTTTTAATAGAGCCATCGTAAATTTCAAGGTAGTCATAATCACATACCGTCCCACTGGTACCTGATTCTATATCAAAGTTTACAATACTCAGGGAGATGGAGCTTGCTCCTGCCGGGCTAATCGTGATGGTGCCATTTTCCTGATTGGCATAATTGCCGGAAGCCCCACCCGAATCAAACAATCTTCCCTGACACTCGGTAACCGTTGCATTGGTAGTATCCCGCAGGATTGTACTGCATATATTAGCTGAATCCACATTAACATAGGCTTGTTTTATCATGGTATCCGCTCCGCAAGTCCCTCCATCGGTGATCAGCGTTACATCAAACTGCCCGTAGCTGGCGTATACATGATTAGGGTTTCGCTGTGAACTACTATCGCCATCCCCAAAATACCAGGTATAATTAATTCCATTATTACTTTCATTATCGAAATAAACCGATAAAGGCGGACGGCAGTCCACCGTATCTGATGAAATACTTTGCACCCCTGGCAGGTACGCCTTTCCTACGCCTACTGCATGCCAGGCATCAGTAACTGATTCAACCTGAGGTGAACAGGCCCCGTAAAGGTCGATAGCCGATTGTATGGAATAAAACCTGGCTTCCTGGAAGTCAGAAGAGCGATTAAGGTAAACCACCAGATTGCGGTAAGCTATTTGTGCGGCGGTATCAATCCCCAAGCCGGTAACCGAATAGCTATTGTTTTTGTCATTGGTACCGGATCCTCCATTGGTCAAGAGATAAAACCAGAAATTTTGTACTCCACTATTGATATGTACACCACAGTTATCATTTTGGTTAGAGGGGACACAGTTTGGCTGAGGCAACCAGTAAATACCCGCGTAGGTATCCGGATCACTGTACCTGTTGGGGTTACTCATGGAGCGCAGGGTGGTACCAATATCTTCCCCAACTGTCCAGTTGGCCCCATTGGGACGGCCGTAAAATTCAATGGCTGTGCCAAATATATCGCTGAAAGATTCATTTAATGCACCTGATTCCCTTTCATAGATCAGATTGGCAGAAAAGGTAGTCAAGCCATGGGCTATTTCATGTCCTGCAATATCAAGGGCAGTCAAAGGAGTGATAGTATTGTTACCATCTCCATAGGTCATGTATTGTCCATTCCAGAACGCATTGGCATAGTTGCTTCCGTAATGTACAAAACTATTTAGGGCAAACCCCCGGTTGTTGATGCTGTTGCGACTGAATTTACTGTCGAAATAATCATAGGTTTGCTCCGCACCCCAATGAGCATCCGTTGCATACTGGTCTAAATTCGTCTTATTATTCCAGTAATTATCGGCATCAGTAAAATCCACCGCAGAACTAAAAGAAGTATTGTTATTTAGATCATAGGTATTTACTCCGTTACCATAAACCGTTTGCCG
>CAZBIF010000039.1:18758-19137 GCA_964492055.1 uncultured Flavobacteriales bacterium | reverse complement strand
CGGAAAGTAAGGCCAGGATCGCTTCTTCGGTGGCGGCATCCACCCCCACAAAGGGTTCGTCCATGATATACAGTTCTGCCCCCTGCGCCAGGGAGCGGGCAATGAATACCCGCTGCTGTTGACCGCCGGATAATTGACTGATCTGCCGCTGGCTGTATTCCAGCATATTTACTTTTTCAAGTGCTTCAGCAGCAATATCTTTATCGCGTTTACTTAATCTTTTGATCAAATTGTTTTTGCGGTAGCGTCCCATCAGTACCACATCCATCACCGAGGCCGGAAAATCCCAGTCCACCGACTCCCGCTGGGGCACATAGCTAATCTGCTCGCGTACAGCTTCCAGCGGCTTATCGAATATCTTGACATAACCGCTACTGGG
>CAZBIF010000039.1:11108-18672 GCA_964492055.1 uncultured Flavobacteriales bacterium | reverse complement strand
GGCAGTTCAAAGTCAATGTTCCACAACACCGGACGGCGGTTGTAGCTTACCGTAAGGTTGTGGGTTTCTATGGCTGGGACGTTATTCATTTATTATTTTTAAGAAGTTAGAAGAAAGAAGAAAGAGGAAAGAGGAAAGAAGCAAGACCTGGTAATATTTCTAGTCCTATGTTTCACATTTCCAGTTTCTAGTTTCATTTTTCAAGTTTCGAGTTTCAAGTTTTCATTCACCGAAGCACCGCGCAGGTGATCAAGTTTCAACTTTTCTATTTCCCATTTCATCTTTCAGATTTCTGATTTCATTTTTCAAATTTCCCTCTCAATCCTTCCACAATCGTTCTCACATTGTATTTCACCATACCGATATATGTGCCTTCCTCCGTTCCTGCTTCTCCCATGGCATCGCTATATAAAGTACCGCCGATCCTTACCTCATGGCCTTTTTCGCGGCAGCCTTCCACTACCGCTTTCAGGGACCGGTCAGAGACGGAACTTTCCACAAATACCGCCTGAATGTTCCGCTCTACAATAAAGTTTACCAGTTCACTTACATCCTTTAAGCCGTATTCAGAAAGGGTGGATATGCCTTGCAGGCCTTTTACTTGAATATCATAGGCTCTTCCAAAATAACCAAAGGCGTCATGGGCCGTGATCAACACCCGCCCGCTGCTATCAACTCTATCTAACTGTTCAGCTACCCACTTATCCAGTTTCATCAATTGATCTTTATATTCCTTGCGTGCGGAATCGATTTTGGCTGCGTCCAATGATTCAATTGCGGCGAGTTCATTACCCAGATAATCAACTACCTCTGCCCAAAGAGCAACATCGAACCACAAATGCGGATCATACGCCCCTTGAAATGCAGTGGTATTGATCAGGCGGGAACGATCGATAGCATTGGCGGCTACCAGTATGGTCTTGCGATTTTGCAGCTTTTCGAATACTTCCCCCATTTTTCCCTCCAGATGCAGGCCGTTATAAACAATCACATCAGCAGAAGTTAAGGCTTTCAGGTCACCCTGGGTAGCTTTGTACAGGTGGGGATCTACACCCGGTCCCATCAGGCTCTGCACTTCAGCCTGTTCGCCTGCCAGATGCTGAACGGCATCGCCCAGCATACCGGTGGTGCAAACGATCTTGAAAGGTTTGTTTTCTGAATCTTTGTCGATTTTTTCCCCGCAAGCAAACAGGAGAATTAAACTTAACACTAAGGGTATCCTATACATTTTCAGCATGTTTAACGTATAAATTTTTTGCAACTTCATGGGAGATGGCCCGGTTTTGTTTATCCCCCGACAATTCAATTTCCATAGACTGGTCGAATTCGTTGATCTTTTTAATCACAAAAGCACTCCCCAGATTAATTTGCTGGGATTTCAAGTAATTGAAAAAGGCGGAAGAATGGTCCTTTACACCAATAACCACTTGTTTTTCACCTTCTTTTCCATCGGAAAGGGTAGTGGTTAAGCGGTTCGGAAAATTGCCCTTTTTGTCCGGTATGGGGTCGCCGTGCGGATCCAGGGTAGGGTAACCCAAAAATTTCTCCAGCCGGTCGGTTAGCTCGGTAGATTGAATGTGTTCAAGTTGCTCAGCGATATCATGTACCTCATCCCAGTTGAAATCCAGCTTTTTTACGAGAAAATATTCCCAAAGCCGGTGTTTACGAATAACAGAGATGGCCACCTTTTTACCCGATTCAGTCAGTTCTGCCGCCTGGTACTTCTGGTAATCCACCAGCTTTTGCTGACTTAACTTTTTAAGCATCACTGTTACGGAAGATGCCTTGGTGTTCATGCGATGGGCGATGGCATTGGTAGAAGCACTGCCAGTTTGCTGCCGGTTCAGTACGAAGATCGCTTTCAGGTAATTTTCTTCAGATAAGGAGGGCATCTCAAATTTTTGAACAAATTTATGTAATTATAAATTATTTTTTAGTTTTGTCTAAAAATAAATTATGAAGTATATAATTTGGATTGGGCTATTGTCTTTAAGTCTGTCTGCCAGCGCACAGGAAATCATTACCGACCGTCCGGACCAGACTGAATCACCCATAGCGGTAGGGCCGGGAATTTTGCAAATTGAAAGCGGCTTAATCCTTTCCAAAAGCAAGGTATCAGATGATTTGAGCTTATACCGGGATGTGTACCCTACCAATCTATTCCGCCTGGGACTGGTGAAAAAGCTGGAATTAAGGATAGTCAATGAACTGGTCACCTATCGCTATGAATCACAAACAGAGGCAAGGACCATACAGACCATATCAGGAATGGAGGATCTGCAGATTGGTTTCAAATACCAGATCACCAGCGATACTGCCTCAGTAGTGGTGGGGGTAATAGCTCACGGAATTGTTCCTACAGGTTCGGTAGGTCTCACGGCCAATGACTATGGTTTGCTCAGCCGCTTCACCCTGAGCTACGACCTGGACGATAAGCGAAACTTGAGCACCAACCTCGGATACAATAATTTCAACCTGGACCTGCGGGATGCAGGCCTGCTTAAACGCAGCGACGGGAATTTTACTTATACTTTTGTCTATGGTCAATCACTAAGCGATAGGTTAGGGGTGTACCTTGAAGCTTTTGGCGATTGGGTAGAACTTCAGGACTGGGAGCATAACCTGGATGCAGGATTAACTTATTTACTTAACGACCGTTTACAACTGGATTATTCTTTTGGCTGGGGATTGACTACCCCCATGAATTACCATTCCATAGGTATCAGCTTTAGGCTTCCCCGGTAATTTACATTCTATGCTAATTTACATTTGTAAATAAGGTGGTAAAGTAACAACTCTTCTTAAATACCATATTGTAGTTTACAAATGTCATCTCATTCTGCTTGTTGAAATTAATATTTTTATAATATATTATTAATCAATGTATTAAAAAAAAATATTTAAAGTAGTTATTTAATAAATAATGTTGTTTCGGGTCTATGTTTTGTAGCTGTTTACATATGTAAATGTTACTTTTGATTGATTTTGGTTACATTTGTAAAATAAAGTATCATTTACATTTGTAAATGGGATTGTCATGGATTTAATAGAGCGCTTTCAGTACATCATGAAACTTAATCAGATGAATGCTTCCACTTTTGCCGATGAGATTGGTATACAGCGATCCTCCCTTTCTCATGTTCTTTCCGGTCGCAATAAACCCGGCCTGGATTTTATCCAAAAAGTATTGAAACGCTTTCCCAAAGTAGATGCTGCCTGGCTGATCAATGGCACTACTTCCGGGGTCAATAAATTAGTCGTACCCCGGGAAAATGAGGAAATAACTGAGCCGGAAAATGAGTCTGTCCGGGAAGATGGTCCCAAAACTGATCGGCGTGAGGATGAAAGTTCCGTCAAAGGAATAACAAAGATTCTTGTATTTTACTCAGATAATACCTTCGAGGAGTTCAAGCCCCGTTCCTGACCTGGCTTAAGCGATCAAACCATTTTTCTGCTGCCTTGATGGTAGAAAAGGCTTTGTGCTCAACTACAGGCTTGTTCATTTTCACGTAAACATTGAAGATCAGGCGCTGGGAAAGACTGCTCAGGATAACCGCCATGGCCTTGGTTTTTTCAATGGTAAAATCCGCCTGGGCAAAATATTCCCTTCCTTCGGTGGTTACCGTACTTAAGCTGCCAAATTTAGTAATGCCCCAGACCTCATGCTTGTCCCTGAATAGTTTTTCCAGGGTGTTGATTATATCTTTTGCAGGTTCAAGGTCGATAATGGAGTCTTGTTTGAATTCCACCATCACGATATTTAAAGATTGATTATAGTAAAACAGAGCAACCGGCGATTCTTCCAGTAAATTGTACCTCATGCGGAATAATAACTGCTAAGCGACTAATTTAGTTTTTTGTTCAATCTTTTGCAGCCATTTAAATGCCTTGCCTAATTGATTGAAGCCCTTAGTGAGGGTTACAGGCTTATGAAAATTCAAGTAAAAATTAAACAACATGCGCTGGGGCAAGCCATTAAAAACTACCGCCATGGCTTCCGTATGGTTTCGGCTCAGTTCGCAGTTAGCAAAGTAATCCCTGCCCTCCGGGGTCACGCTTGTACCTGTACGGGTCCAGGTAATACCATAACATCGCTTGGAAGTGTCAAGGGTGTTTTCGATTAAGCCTACAATCGTTTTCGCTGCCTCCAGGTCAATTTCCTTATCCTGCTTGAATTCTACCAGCCCCAGATTCATCTTCTTATGCACATAGATCACTGCAAAGGGCAACTCATGTACTTTATTAAATTCATCAAGTATTTGTTTGTATGCAGGCATAGGAAAATTCTCCGATTTGTTCTACGAAAAAGAAGGCCGAAAGTTAGTACGATTTAAATTTATAAGTTGACACGCAAAAGTTATTTTTGTGCTGCCCATGGTTTATAAGAAAATAGTAAAACCACTCTTTTTCAAACTTTCCCCGGAACGAATTCACGAACTGGTTTTTAAGGGCCTGAAGGTTATTTTTTCTTTCCCCTTTTTCAAAGCCATATGTCGGAAACTATTCTCCTATGAACATGCTGCCTTGCCTGTCAATCTATTTGGCATAAACTTTCCCAATCCCGTGGGGCTGGCCGCTGGTTTTGACAAGGATGCAAAGGGATTTGAAGAACTTTCATGTTTTGGTTTCGGTTTTATTGAAATAGGCACGGTTACTCCCAAACCCCAGGAAGGCAATCCAAAACCCCGTTTGTTCCGCCTGCCGGAAGACCAGGCACTGATCAACCGCATGGGGTTCAATAATGAGGGAGTGGAGGCTATGGTAAGGCGCCTTAAGAATCGCCCAAAAAACCTTATTGTGGGGGGTAATATCGGTAAGAACAAGACCACACCAAATGAAAAGGCAAGAGAAGATTACTTGTTTTCTTTCAAAGCCTTATTTGGGCTGGTAGATTATTTTGTGGTAAACGTAAGTTCGCCTAATACCCCAAATTTACGTGAGCTGCAGGAAAAAGGGCCTCTTTTGGATATTCTGCAGGCCTTGCAAAAAGAGAATTCCGGAAATGGCCGAAAACCCATTCTTTTAAAAATAGCCCCTGACCTTACTGAGGGACAACTTGATGACATTATTGACATTGTAAGGGAAAGCGGTATTGACGGCATCATAGCTACCAACACCACCATTGATCGCAGTGCCTTACATATGGAGAAAGAAAAGGTGGAAGCTATCGGGGCAGGAGGGCTCAGTGGCTTGCCTCTCAAAGAAAAGGCCACAGGGGTCATCCGCTACCTCTCAGAAAGATCAAATGGAGAAATTCCCATTATTGCGGTAGGAGGAATATTCAGCGGAAAAGATGCCATCGAAAAATTACAAGCCGGGGCCAGTTTGGTACAGATATATACCTCTTTTATTTACGAAGGCCCGGGTATCATTAAAAAAATAAATCAGGAAATTGCAGCCCATTATGAAAAAGCGCGTTAAGATCATTGAATGCCCACGGGATGCCATGCAAGGTATAAAGGAATTCATTTCCACGCGCAAAAAGGCCGCTTATATTAATCAACTCCTGCAAGTGGGTTTTGATACCATTGATTTTGGCTCTTTTGTTTCTCCAAAAGCTATTCCTCAGCTAAAGGATACGGCCGAAGTGCTTGCGCAACTGGAGCTGGAGAATTCCCACAGCAAGCTACTGGCAATCATTGCCAATCAAAGAGGGGCAATGGAGGCGGTTAAACATGAAAAGATCCACTATTTAGGTTATCCTTTTTCTATATCAGAAACCTTTCAAAAGCGAAACACCAATGCTTCCATTGAAGAATCGCTGTGTAGGGTAGAGGATATTCAAAATTTATGCAGCAAGCACGATAAACAAATGGTAATTTACATTTCCATGGGTTTTGGCAATCCTTACGGCGATCCATTTCATGAGGATATTGTTAGCCAATGGCTGCAGAAACTGAGCGATCTGGAGATATCGATCTTTGCCCTGAGCGATACTATCGGGGTTTCCGAACCACCCATTATCAGCCGGGTATTTCAGCAGGCCATGCAGGAATTTCCCGAGCTGGAGATCGGGGCGCACTTTCACACCACCCCGGCGAAGTGGAAGGAAAAGGTAGCAGCGGCTTATGAAAATGGCTGCCGTCGTTTTGATGCAGCCATTGGCGGCTTTGGTGGCTGCCCTATGGCTGAGGATGAACTCACCGGCAATATGCCAACGGAAAAACTCCTGGAATACATGGAGGAAGTGGGGGAACCTAAGCTGGTCGATCCCCTGGCGTTTGCTGCCGCCCGTAAAATGGCCACAGCTATTTTTCCCTGATTATTTTGAATGGGGGAGTTAATATCGAGAGATAAAACTATTTTGATAATAGACGATTGAACATTGATCTTGTAGAATAAAAATGAAAATTTTAGTTAAAAACATCTGGCCTTATAGGAAATTGAAATTAAATCGAATTGAAATCTTAGTAAAACCGAGAAGTTGAGGGCTTGACACGATAATCACTCGGCTGCAATTAGATTTCAAAAGATTTAATGAGATTTCATTCACAGCCTTGATTTTTTCTCTCTTTTTTATCAAGAAAAAAGAGAAAAAGACATATAAAATTTATCATCTTTTATTGCACTTGCAAGAAGGTCGCTTTAAAAAAAAAGTCCAATAGGCTTAACCCTTATTCACACTTATCATTTGGTAGTGTTGCCCTCATACATTTGGGTAAAACTGCTGTCCACCGGCTCCCACAGTTCTATTTTATTGCCTTCCGGATCCATCAGGTGCACAAATTTGCCATATTCATAGCTTTCGATCTCATCTACTACTTTTACTCCCTGCGCTTTCAAATCTTCTACCAGGGCTTCAATGTTTTCCACCCGGTAGTTGATCATAAATTCTTTCTCAGAAGGTTTGAAATACTTCGTATCCTCCGCGAAGGGACTCCATTGCAGGTACGCTTTTTCATGCGGTTCATCCGCTTTTCTGAACTCAAAGAGTGAACCGTATTCATTGGTGACCAGCCCTAATTTTTCCTGGTACCATTCCCGCATTTTATCCGGTTGTTCACATTTAAAGAATATCCCTCCTATACCGTTTACCCTTCCTTTTTTCATAGTGTAAATTTTTGAGCAATATCGAAATTATTTTTTGACCTCACGGCAAAAGAATCAGTTTCTTTGCCGGCGCCATGAAAAACTACCGGGCTTCCCTGGTTTTTATTTTTATTACGGTACTGATCGATGTAATCGGGGTGGCCCTGATTATTCCGGTATTGCCCTCCCTCATCGAAAAACTGCAGGGGGAGGGATTGAGCGAAGCTTCCAAAATAGGAGGGTGGCTGATTTTTTCCTATGCCGTGATGCAGTTTTTCTGTGCCCCCTTACTGGGCGTACTGAGTGATAAGTTCGGCAGAAAACCGGTTTTGCTGATTGCTTTATTTGGCTTAGGGATAGATTACATTTTGCATGCAGTAGCACCTACTTTAAGCTGGCTTTTCCTCGGTCGCGTATTGGCTGGCATTTGCGGCGCCAGTTTTACGGTAGCAACCGCCTATGTGGCAGACATCAGCAGGCCGGAGAAAAAGGCGGCCAACTTCGGCATGATCGGGGCGGCCTTCGGACTGGGATT
>CAZBIF010000039.1:7200-11073 GCA_964492055.1 uncultured Flavobacteriales bacterium | reverse complement strand
GGCCTCACTTTGCTCAACTTCCTTTATGGCTGGATCATCCTGCCGGAAAGCCTGCCCCCGGAAAAGCGACGCCTGCCCAATTTGCGCAAGGCCAATCCGGTGGGTTCTTTTCACTTACTGCGAAAAAGCCATCTGGTGGCCGCCCTGGCCATTTCCTTCTTTTTGTTATACCTGGCCGGGCATTCGGTGCAATCCACCTGGGCCTTTTACAGCATGTTCAAGTTTGACTGGACGGAGGCTACGGTGGGCTACTCCCTGAGCGTGGTGGGGATCTCGGTGGCGGTGGTGCAGGGGTTTCTGGTCAAACATTCCGTGAACTGGTGGGGTGAACGAAAAACTATTCTCATTGGTTATGCTTCCTGGCTGCTGGGGTTGTTGCTTTTCGCTTTTGTGTGGAAAAGCTGGATGCTGTTTGTGGTGATCATTCCCTATTGTTTCGGAGGCATTGCCACGCCAACTTTACAAGGCATTTTATCCAATCAGTATGCTGCTCAGCAGCAGGGCGAACTGCAAGGGGCGATCACCTCCCTCATGTCGCTCACCGCCATTATTGGGCCGGTACTAATGACCTCCATCTTCTATTTTTTCACAAATGAAGAGGCAGCTGTGGTCTTTCCCGGGGCTCCCTTTATCCTGGGGGCCATTTTGGTAGTAACCGCCTTGTTTTTTAGCCTGCAGGCCTTGAAGAAGGTGGGATATCCCAAAACTCAATAAACTTTAGGTAAGCCATGTATAGGTTCGACTAAGCAGGCAAACTAATCGAGGGAAAGAACCACAAAGACTCAAAGAACACAGAGAAAATTACATTTTAATAACATTCCATGATTGCTGTTCTCCGTGATTGACTTAATATGCTTAATTAACAGATCTAGCAGTCATCCATAAATAAAACCGCCCCGACTCAGTCGGGGCAGTTTTTTTATCATTTATCTTTATCCGATTCCTCACCAGGAGAGCTTTCCGCTTCATCCTTCACTTCTTCGCTCTCGTCTTTCTTGCTTTTCTTCTTTGAGGAAGCTTTCGGTTTAATGATATCGATCTTGATATTCTCTTTGTCCTTATCCATCTTGATGCTGATCATATCGCCTTCCACTAACTTGGATTGGATGATCTCTTCCGCCAGAGGATCTTCAATGTATTTTTGAATAGCGCGGCTTAGCGGTCTGGCGCCATAATCGGCATCAAATCCCTTTTCGGCAATGTAATCCTTGGCCGGTTCGGCAATCTCCACCGTAAAGCCCATTTCTTTGGTGCGCTTGTACAAGCCTTCCAGTTCAATATCAATGATCTTTTTGATGTCTTCCTGCGACAGGCTGTTGAACACCATGATGTCATCAATCCGGTTCAGGAATTCGGGCGCAAATGCCTTCTTTAAAGCAGATTGTATCACCCCGCGGGCATGGTCAGAGGAAGCGGCTTGCTTGGCTTTGGTACTAAAACCAACACCCTGGCCGAAATCCTTCAATTGTCGGGCCCCAATATTGGAGGTCATGATGATGATGGTATTTTTAAAACTGATGCGTCGTCCAAGACTATCAGTCACTTGTCCGTCATCAAGGATCTGCAACAAGAGGTTGAACACATCCGGATGGGCTTTTTCAATTTCATCCAGCAAGATCACGGAGTAGGGGTGGCGACGTACTTTTTCAGTAAGTTGCCCGCCTTCTTCGTAGCCTACATATCCCGGAGGTGCCCCGATCAAACGGCTCACCGCAAATTTTTCCATGTACTCACTCATATCAATGCGGATCAAGGCATCATCGTTGTCAAACAAATGCCGGGCGAGTACCTTGGCTAGCTGGGTTTTACCCACCCCCGTTGGTCCCAGGAATATAAAAGAACCAATGGGTTTGTTGGGGTCTTTCAATCCGGCACGGTTACGCTGTATGGCTTTCACCACTTTTTTGATGGCTTCATCTTGACCGATGACCTTGTCTTTAATGTCATCGTACATTTTCACCAGCTTCTTGCCTTCTTTCTGCGCCACTCTCTGCACCGGTATGCCGGTCATCATGGCCACTACTTCCGCCACATTATCTTCGGATACAGTTTCCCGGTTGTTCTTGGTTTCTTCTTCCCAGGCCTGTTTGGCTTTGTCAAGGTCTTCGCTTAACTGTCGCTCCGTATCCCGCAGCTTGGCAGCTTCTTCGTATTTCTGACTGCGGACCACCCGGTTCTTTTCTTCTTTGATATCTTCTATTTTATTCTCAATATCAATGATGTTCTGAGGCACTTTGATATTGGTGATATGCACCCGGGAACCGGCTTCGTCCAGGGCGTCAATCGCTTTATCCGGCAAGTGACGGTCACTCATGTAGCGGTCGGTTAAATGCACGCAGGCCGCGATGGCTTCATCGGTATAATTTACATTGTGGTGTTCCTCATAACGGTCTTTGATGTTATGAAGGATTTGCATGGTCTCTTCCGGGGAAGTAGGTTCTACCAGTACTTTCTGAAACCGCCGTTCCAGGGCGCCGTCCTTTTCAATGTGCTGACGGTGTTCATCCAGGGTGGTGGCCCCGATGCATTGAATTTCTCCCCTGGCAAGGGCCGGTTTGAACATATTGGAAGCATCCAGGGAGCCGGAAGCTCCTCCTGCCCCGATGATGGTATGGATTTCATCAATAAATAAAATGATGTTCGGGGATTTCTCCAGTTCGTTCATTACCGCTTTCATGCGTTCTTCAAACTGCCCGCGGTACTTGGTACCGGCAACCAAAGAAGCCAGGTCCAGGGTTACGATACGCTTATTGAACAACACCCGGGATACTTTTCGCTGCACGATGCGCAAGGCAAGGCCTTCGGCGATGGCAGATTTGCCTACACCCGGTTCCCCTATCAGGATGGGGTTGTTTTTCTTGCGGCGGCTTAAGATCTGGGAAACCCGCTCAATCTCTTTTTCCCGGCCTACGATGGGATCGAGTTTATCTTCCTCTGCCAGGGCAGTAAGGTCCCGGCCGAAATTATCCAGCACCGGTGTTTTGGACTTATTATCAGATTTGCCTGAAGCACCGCGACTGCTGCCACCCCCGCCGGAACCTCCCATAAAAGAAGAGCCTCCCTCATCATCGTCATCATCGTTGGTGGGGTTGCCAGGCATTTCACTTTTAGTGCGGGGTTTATTGGATAATATACTCTCAAGTTCTTCTTTAACTGAGTCGTAAAAAATATCCTGATCCTCAAGTGCCTGCGTGGCAATGTTGTTTGCATCCTTCAGTATTGATAACAGTAAATGTTCGGTACCGATCAGGCTTTGGTTAAAAAGCTTTGCTTCCAGGTAGGTGATTTTTAATACCCGCTCAGCTTGCTTCACTAAAGGGATATTGGAAAGCTGATTGAGGGAAGCGCTGCTGCTTTTGGTAGCACTCTCTATCTTTCTTCTTAATTCATTCAAGTCAGCACCCAGGGAATTCAGTATTTGTATACCTACACCCTGTCCTTCGCGGATCATGCCCAACAACAGATGCTCAATGCCGATATAATCGTGGCCGAGCCGGAGGGCTTCCTCCCGGCTGTAAGTGATCACATCCTTTACGCGTTGTGAAAAATTTGATTCCATGCGGATTGCTTTTAGTTATAAACGTATTTGCGGGGAAATTAGTTGTTTCCAGTGAGGAAAGTTGAACATAAAATCCACTCTTTCAAAATTAATTTATCCTCCTTCTGCAAAAGTTAATCCAAAGGCTTCATAATTAACAGGATTTTGTGAATAATTATCAGGGCCAATCGCTGCATGTCCCAATGATTAAAGGTATTTTCGAGCTTTGTATAATACCGCAATCCGGCGGTTGTTTTTATGTAAATTCATACTGAAATAATGTCAGAAGCTAGAGGAGAAAAGATTGTTAAAATAAACATTGAGGAGGAAATGAA
>CAZBIF010000039.1:6794-7073 GCA_964492055.1 uncultured Flavobacteriales bacterium | reverse complement strand
CACGGGGATACGGCTGTATACGACACCATGGTGCGTATGGCGCAACCCTGGTCCTTGCGGTACATGCTGGTTGACGGGCAGGGGAACTTCGGTTCCGTGGATGGGGATAGTCCTGCTGCCATGCGATACACAGAAGCGCGTTTGCGAAAAGTTTCCGAAGAGATGCTGGCCGATATAGACAAAGAAACGGTTGATTTTCGCTTGAATTTTGATGATTCCCTGGAAGAGCCTACCGTACTTCCGACCAGGATTCCGCAGTTGTTGATCAACGGAGCCTCA
>CAZBIF010000039.1:0-6784 GCA_964492055.1 uncultured Flavobacteriales bacterium | reverse complement strand
TGCTGTGGGTATGGCCACCAACATGGCGCCACACAATCTATCGGAAGTAGTGGATGGGGTAGTGGCCTATATCGACAATAAGGATATTGAGATCGCCGAATTAATGAAATACGTAAAAGCCCCTGATTTTCCCACCGGAGGTATCGTTTACGGCTACGAAGGGGTAAAAGAAGCTTTTGAGACCGGAAAGGGGCGGATCGTAATGCGCGCCAAGGCAGAGATTGAGGTTACCAGCAGTGGCAGGGAGCGGATCATTGTGACTGAAATTCCCTACCTAGTCAACAAAGCCGACCTGATCAAAAAGACTGCTGATCTGGTCAATGACAAGAAAATCGAAGGCATTAGTGACATCAACGATGAATCAGACCGGAACGGCATGCGGATCGTTTACGATCTGAAGCGGGATGCCATCACCAATGTGGTGATGAACAACCTGTTTAAATACACCGCCCTGCAAACCAGTTTTTCAGTGAACAACATCGCCCTGGTGAACGGGCGGCCGGAGATGCTTAACCTGAAGGACATGATCCGCCACTTTGTGGATTTCAGGCATGAGGTGGTGACCCGCCGTACCGAATATGAATTGCGCAAGGCCAGGGAAAAAGCCCATATTCTGGAAGGACTTATCATCGCCATTGATAATCTGGATGAAGTGATCACCCTGATCCGCAACAGCCGCACCCCGGAAGATGCCCGCAACGGACTGATGGAACGATTTGAACTTTCAGAGATACAGGCCAAGGCGATTCTGGATCTGCGCCTGCAAAAACTCACCGGCCTGGAGCGCGACAAACTAAAAGAGGAACATGCCGAACTGATGAAAACCATTGAGCATCTGGAAGCTATCCTGGCTAATCTGGAAATGCGTATGGATATTATCAAGCAGGAGTTGCTGGAAGTGAAAGAGAAATACGGGGATGAACGCCGTTCTGAAATCGAATACTCCGCAGAGGATTTTAGCATTGAGGATATGATCCCCGATGAAGAAGTAGTAGTCACAATATCCCACATGGGCTACATTAAGCGTACCCAGCTTTCGGAATACCGCAGACAGAATCGCGGAGGCACCGGTTCACGGGGCAGTTCTACCAGGGATGAAGATTTCCTGGAGCATTTGTTTGTAGCTACTACCCACAATTACCTGCTCATCTTTACCGAGAAGGGTAAATGCTACTGGATGCGGGTGTTTGAAGTACCGGAAGGGAATAAAACCTCGAAAGGACGGGCGATACAGAATATGATCAGCATTGAGCCGGATGACAATGTCAAGGCATATATTAATGTGAAGGACCTTACCGACAGTGAATACATCAATAACAATTTCATTGTTATGTGTACGCGGAAGGGGGTGATCAAGAAAACCAGTCTGGAAGCTTATTCCCGTCCCCGCTCCAATGGTATCAATGCGATTACCATACGCGAAGGGGATACGCTCCTGGAAGCCAAACTTACTGGCGGAACCGATGAGATCATGATGGCCGTAAAAAGCGGTCGCGCCATCCGTTTCAATGAAAGCAAAGTGCGGGCGATGGGCCGGAACGCTTCCGGCGTAAGAGGGGTTACCCTTGCATCTGAGAAGGATGAAGTGGTTGGTATGATCACCGTTACCGAACCGGAAGAAGAAACCGTTCTGGTAGTTTCGGAAAAGGGATATGGAAAAAGATCTTTCCTGAATGATCCTGAGGATGGCTCCGAGATATACCGGGTAACCAACCGGGGTGGTAAAGGGGTGAAAACCCTGAATGTTACGGAAAAGACCGGCAACCTCATTGCCATTAAAAATGTAACGGATGAGAATGACCTGATGATCATTAACCGCTCGGGAGTGATCATTCGCATAGCAGTGGCTGACCTGCGGGTGATGGGCAGGGCTACTCAGGGAGTACGCCTGATCAATTTGAAAAACAACGACTCCATTGCTGCGGTAGCTAAGGTTCAGGTTTCTGAAGAAGAGGAAGGCTTGAATGAGGCTGAAGGTGAGGAAAAACCGGAGGCCGGTGAGGATGGCAAGGAGTTTGGTAATGAGGCTCCCGAAAATTAAATTTGCAAAAATTACAATTCATGAAAACCCCAACTAAATTGATTGCAGCCTGCAGTATGATGCTGTTCTATTATTCGGCATCAGCTCAGAAGGCAAAAGTAGTAAGTGCTTATAATTACAATAAGGCTTACGAGCGCGACAAGGATTGTTCAGACCTGGAAAAAGGGATTGAAAGTATTGAGCCGGCTACAACTGATGAAAAAACCAGTACCTATGCCAAGACCTGGTATTACGGAGGTAATCTTTATTTCAATGCTGCCTTTGCAGAAGATGAAGCGTGTCAGGCTAAGTTTCCGAAAGCATTGAACAAGGCCCTGGATTATTATATCAAATCCATAAAATATAATATCGAGGAAGAAGGTGCCAATGCCCTGGATCTTGAGAAACCCGCTGATCAGATGAAATTCATGCAATTTATTCAAAATAAGGATACCAAGTACGGAGACGTTTCCTATATGCTGGATATTATGAATCAAAAATTCCCATATATGGCCAATGCATTTGTCAATAAAGGAGTTGATGCTTTCCAGTCTGAAAATTATGAAGATGCGAAGGAGCTGTCAGAAAATTCAGTGCTGGTAAATTCCCTCATGGGGCGTTTCGATTCACTTGGCATGTACAATGCTGCCCTTGCGTCAGAGCGGTTAAAACAATACGATGAGGCCCTTGCTTATTATTCTACCTTAGCTCAGGTAGGCTACGGTGGACCCGAATTATTTTTATACATCGCCAATATTCACGAAAGGAATAAAGATACTACAAAAAAGGTAGAGGCTATACAAAGTGGGTTGCAAAAATACCCCGACGATGTCAATCTCATCAAAGAAGAATTGAGCTACTTGCTGGCAAGTGGACAAAGGGAAGAAGCTTTCGGTAAATTTGATAAAGCCATTATGAAAGATCCGAAAAATGCATCCCTATATTACAATCGCGCATTGATTTACGAAGAAGTTGACGATATGGAAAAAGCGGCGGCAGATTACAAAAAGGCGATGGAAGTTGATCCTGAATTTTTTGATGCCGCCTATAATCTGGGTGCCATGTACTACAATGAAGGAGTGGAATGGAACAATAAAGCTTCCTCCTATGGTTTGAATGAAACAAAAAAATACGATGAAGCCACCAAAAAAGCGAATGAGTATTTTGGTAAAGCTAAGCCTGCCCTGGAAACCGCTCATGAAATAAACCCCGACGATCCTTATACCATGGAATCCCTTGTGAAGATATACTCCATAGAAGGTGATGAAGCAAAATATACAAAAATGAAAGCAAAGCTGAAAGGGGAATAAAAAAGACTATCGATCTACGGAAGCCTGCCATACATATGTATCGCAGGCTTTTTTGCTATGAACAATTGATTTAACTCTATAAGGGTAAAAAAAATCCCGATAAATTTTAAAAATTCTTGTGTGTTAAGTTTTTCTTATTATATTTGCCTTAACCATCACAATCGTTTGCGTGGGGTGAATTTCTTACTGAGAAAGACGTTTTCACCATAAAGTTTTGATTATAACCACGCAAACCAAACCCCTCCGACTTAGTTGGAGGGGTTTATTTTTATACCCTCTTTAATAATTTGGATTAAATAAATGCTATTAAATGATCATCAATAGATTACGTGAGGCAACAGGTAATTTGCATAAAACCCTTGAAGTGAAGCTGCATAGTGAAGAGATAATGAAGAAAATCCTTAATCCTCAGCAATTAGCTCATATACTGGCCACCAATTATGCCTTCTTTAAACCGGCGGAAAAAATGCTGCAGGAAGAAGGGTACCCAGCCCAGGAATATCCTCTACGGGCTGACTATGCTAAAGCCGATCTGAAAAAACTGGATGCCTGGCGGGATAATATAGATCAATTGCAGCAGTTTCAATATCCCGATAAAAGCGAAAGCGCAATCATGGGCATGCTATATGTCATGTTGGGTTCTTCTCTTGGGGGGAAATTGATTGCAGAAAAGCTAGAACGTAATGAAATTATAGCTACTGGGACTTATACTTTTTTCGAAACCTCCGAGTCGGCAGGAAAATACTGGAAAAACTTTCTCCAAAAACTTGAAAAACATGAAAATAGATTAGATGAGCAAAAAATAGTAGAATCCGCCATACGCAGTTTTACAATTTTTCATCAACTTTGCGAAATTCTGGCCGATGAAGAGAATATTGATCATTGATGATAATGCTGAGTTTGTAGACCTTCTACAGCTGTCACTCTCTTCCAACTACCGTTGTCATACCTGCAAAAACCTAAATCAACTTGACAAGCTTGATGACACCCGCGTTTTCGATGTTATTATTATTGATTATCACATCGGTAACAGTACGGCCAATGACTATTTGCCCTACATGAGGAAAAAGTTTGATCTGAATAAAACCAAATTAATTCTAATAACCGGTAGTATTAAGATCGAACAGATCAAAGAAGAAATAGAACACGATGCTTTACTGGAAAAGCCATTTAAGATCAGTGAGCTGAAAAATAAGCTCAAGGAATTAATGCCAGCTTAGTCTGCTCCCTGTTTCTCGTCCCAATGGGCTGCGATGATCCACACATCCCGTGGATGTTCATCCCCAGGCACTTCTCCATAGCCCAGGTCTTTCACTTCACCTGAGTAAAGGTCTGTTTTTGAATTGATCACCATTCCATCCTTACCGACCTTTTGACCATACACTACGTGTAGTAAACGATCAACTTTGGTACTGCTACGTATCAACCATTTATATCCTCCACCCGGTAACACATAATGATATAGTGAAACACAAGCAGTGGGATCGGATTCTTTACAAGTAGAATCAATAGCAAAAGGCACTGTTTTTTTGCCGTGGTGAACCACAAAATCAGGTGGGGTCCGTTCTGGTGGCTCATACCCCTGAAACCAGTAAATCTCATTGTGGTGGGGAGCTTTGTAAACCGTATCCACCTTAGGATGATGCATAAATTCAATGTCTTTATCCGTATTGTAATTCTGGGCAAAACTAAAAGCCGTAACCATCAGTATAGAAAGGGAAAAAAGCAAAAGTTTCTTCATAATAGTAATTTTTATACACTGTTTAACACCTTTTTCTTATGGCTTGTTTAAAATTTTTATTGAATCTTGTTGTAATTTACTTTCAAATGGCTTGAACATTCTGGAAAATGAATAGGGAAAATGTTTCCATACATATAATTGGGGCCGGAGTAAGCGGATTAATTGCAGCCATGAACCTGGAGCAAAACGGGTATCGTCCTGTTCTTTGGGAGGCTACTGATAGAGTAGGAGGGCGCGTTAAAACGGATGTGATAGAAGGTTTCCAGCTGGATCGCGGTTTTCAGGTATTGCCCGAAGCCTACGAAATGGTACAAAAATACCTGGATTTGGATGCTTTGAAGCTTCAATCCCTTTATTCCGGTGTTTTGATCTTTCGAAAGAATGCCAAGACCCAGTGCCTGGGCAATCCCTTCCACAATTTCTCATTTTGGTGGAAAAACCTCCTTCGACCCGCCGTAAGCATTTCCGATTTTTATTATCTGGGCAAATTATTTCTGAAATTAAAGCAGAAAAAGGAAGGGAATATATTTAATGAGGAAGATCAGACAACCTTACGCTATTTGCAGGAGAACGGTTTTTCTGATGCTATTATTGAGCAGTTTTTTCGCCCTTTTTACGGTGGTATTTTTCTGGAAGATGAGTTAAGTACCTCATCCCGGATGTTTGAATTTGTGTTTAAGATGTTCAGCGAGGGTTGCGCCACCATACCCAAGGGGGGGATGGAAGAAATACCTAAGCAGCTATACGAACGTTTGTTTCGCACCAAAACCCATTTCAATAGTCGCATTGACCAGGTGGAAAGTGGCAGGATAACCATGGATGGGGTGGATACCATTTCTACAGATTTTACCATTATTGCAACTGAAGCATCTTCCATAGTAGATAAGCTTCCCAGTAATAGCACCAAATGGAATAGTTGCGAAACATTATATTTTGCAACATCAGAGCGCAAATTCTCCCCACCCATCATAGCCCTTTTGCCTGGTAGGGCAAAACTGGTGAATCATATTTTTTATCCTAGCAGCATGGAGCAAACCAATAAGAGCAAAAAGGAATTTTTATCGGTAAATATCATTAAATCGCATGATTTATCTGAGGAAGAGCTTATAAAGGCGGTAAAGAGGGAATTGGCAGAGATCGCCAGGATCGAAGATCTTGAATTTCTCAGACGATACCGAATTGAATGCGCTTTACCCCAAGTACCCGATCCCAGGAATGATATCGACGCCCAATCAACCAAATTAATGGAAGGGGTTTACCTGGCAGGGGATAGTATGCTGAACCCCTCTTTAAATGGAGCTATAAAGGCGGGAGAACTGGCTGCTAAAGCAGTGATGGAAAAACATCAGGGACGGGAAAATGAAATAAATTACTAGTATTACCCGGTTCATAGGCCCTTTATTTGAGTTTAATTGAAAACAAGAAAATACATTCTCTTCCTATTAATTCTGGCAGGGGAGGGTATTTTTTTACTTCCTTTTGTTTTGCCCCGAATTTTCCGGCCAACTTTATTGGAAGTATATGGGATTGACAATTTTACTTTGGGGTCTTGTTTTTCTTTATATGGTCTCTTCGCTATGCTTTCTTATGTGTTGGGCGGTCCCCTGGCAGATAAATACAAAGGAAATTACCTTATAGCCATATCGTTGCTTCTGACCGCTATTGGCGGTATAGTTCTATATAGTTTCCCTTCAAAAGAAATTTTAATGATTT
>CAZBIF010000038.1:16911-19236 GCA_964492055.1 uncultured Flavobacteriales bacterium | reverse complement strand
GCTCAGCATAAACTTCTCGCCCAGCCGGGCAAAATCCAAAAAAGCCCTCAACTTTCGTTGAAGACTTTTTCACAATTGTGGGCCCTGCTGGGCTCGAACCAGCGACCACCTGATTATGAGTCAGGTGCTCTAACCAACTGAGCTAAGGGCCCTGAAAAATAGAGTAGGCAAGATTACGCATTTTTAAAAAATCGATTGGCACTTATCCTCTATTATCGAATGGAAAATAAATGTTAATGTTAACTTAAAAGGAAACTCCCACAAGTATTATAATTTATGATCATTTAAATTGATTCATTAACACCATGAGCCAATTAACATCGTCATTCGGCTCATATTTTGATAATTTTTGAGCCGATTAGCTTTATCGATCGGCTCAACTAACGCATCTGTTTCTTGTTATTTCGGGTAATGAATACTCACTTCGACCTCATCATCATCGGCGGTGGCCCCATTGGCATTGCCGGCGCCTTGCAAGCCCAGAAAGGCGGCCTCAGCTACCTGATCCTGGAGAAAGGGCCAATGGTCAATTCCCTTTATCAATATCCGGTGAACATGACTTTCTTTTCCACCTCGGAGAAACTCGAAATTGACGGGATTCCCTTTATCAGCAAAAACGCCAAACCGGATAAACAGGAAGCCCTGGAGTATTACCGCCGCATTGTGGTAAGTAATAACCTAAAAATTAATTTATTTGAAAAGGTAAAATCGGTTAAGGGAGCGAATGGTGACTTTAGCATACATACAGAAAAAGCAACTTATTCCTGCAAAAAGGTAGTGGTGGCCACCGGCTTTTATGATCTGCCCAACTTATTGAACATTCCCGGTGAGGATCTGCCCAAGGTATCTCATTATTATCTGGACCCCCATTATTACGCAGGCATGAAAACCGTAGTGGTGGGGGCCAGTAATTCGGCGGTGGATGCGGCCCTGGAGCTTTATCGAAAAGGGGGGGAAGTACTGATGGTGGTGCGGGGGAAAAACATTGGCGAGCGGGTGAAATACTGGGTGCGTCCCGATATTATCAACCGCATTAAAGAAAAAAGTATAGCCGTGCTGTACAACAGCCGGTTAAAGGAGATCAAATCCCGTTCGGTTATCATTGAAACCCCGGAAGGCCTGATGGAAAAAGAAAATGATTTTGTACTGGCCCTGACCGGCTACCGGCCCAACCTTGCCTTTTTAAGAAAACTTGGAATCGCCATTTCCGATGATGAACTAAAAAAACCGTCCTATGATCCGGATACTATGGAAACGAATGTACAAGGAATCTATCTGGCCGGGGTGATCTGCGGGGGTATGGAAACCCACAAGTGGTTTATAGAGAATTCACGCATTCATGCTGAGATGATTATAAAGCATATTCAAAAGCAGCTAGTTATCGTCTGAAGGCTTCTCTCCCTCTATCGTATCGTAAGTAAGCTCCTTCGTCTCAAACTCTCCTTCCTCTTCATTGTAGACGGTGCATTCATCTATGGGACGGGTATACAGGTGCAGGGTCATGGCCCGTTTTCCTTCCCGGTTATGCAAACTGTGAAACCCCATTTCGTCATTCATGTAGGAGATCTGGTAATCGGAGAACTGCTGCTCATGGGTCAACTCCGGTTCTTCCTGCCCCTCTTCCGCCTGAAAGCGCTTTTCCAGAAAATCTCCTTCGATCACTTTCACCCAGCATTCCTGGGAGTTATGGGAGTGGATGGGGGTATCCTGTTTTTTGTCCCAGCACAACAAGAGCAATTCATAGGCATCTGTACGGGCGATGCAATTGCGGGTGTAAGTGTCATCATCCCAATAGGTGTATTCCGAAAATGCTTCAACCGGAATGGCAATGCGCTTTACTATTTGCTTGTACTCCATCTGGGTACGGGCCTGGTCTATGGCTTCTATCAATTCCGGTAGGGTGGTGATTTTCTGGTCTGATTTAACTGCCGTAGCTGTCATCTTTTATTGGGATTACTTTTGATTCTTCTGCTTTTCTGTTATTTTGCATTGATTTTGCGATCTAGCTTGCAAAATATAAGAGAAACATACTAAAAAAAAATCGTTTCAACAAAAATCCATGACCCATCCCGACCGCCGGCAATTTGAGCTTCTACTGGAAAAAATCCTGCAAAAAGAAGATCAGGAAGGCGTAACCAGACCCATAGATGCGGAAACCTTGTTCAACAGGCTGGACCTGGAACTACAGGAGCAGGGCCTGAGCGATTCGCAGTTTTACCAGGCCTTGGAAGAAGTGGTAATGAACACTCCCCTTACTGCCAGCCACCGCTTTTTTAATCAATTGTTTGGCGGGCGACAAAGCCGGGCATTACTGGGGGAATTGCT
>CAZBIF010000038.1:2722-16901 GCA_964492055.1 uncultured Flavobacteriales bacterium | reverse complement strand
ATTGCTGGCTTCTGTACTCAACAACAGCATGTATACCTACAAAGTGGCCGGCCCCATGGTAGGGGTAGAAAAGGCCATCATCCGGCAATCGGCCCGCCTGGCCAGTTTTGGGGAAACCGCTGACGGCACCATCACTTCCGGCGGTTCCATGAGCAACTTCATGGCCATGGTGATGGGACGCGACCGCAAACAGGCGGAAGTTATCATGCAAGGGGTGGAACAAAAAATGATTGTCTACGCCTCTGAAAACGCTCATTATTCAATAGAAAAGAACGCTGCCCTCGTCGGGATAGGGCGGGAGCAGGTACATTATATTTCCTGCAATGAAAAAGGGGAGATGAAAATGCAGGAGCTGCGCAGGAAGATACAGGGCGATCTTGAAGCCGGACTAACCCCAGCAATGGTGGTGGTTACCGCCGGCACTACGGTGTTAGGGGCTTTTGACAATATTCCTAAAGCAGCAGAAATTGCCCGGGAATTTGACCTCTGGCTGCATGTGGATGGTTCTTATTGCGGACCCGTTATCTTCAGTAAAAAATACAGACCGCTGATCGAAGGAGTGGAAAAGGCAGACTCTTTTAATTACAATGCCCACAAGATGCTTGGCGTACCCCTGAGCTGTTCTGTGCTGCTTACCAAAAACCGCGATTGCCTCCTGCTCTCTTTTGCCAATGAGGCCGCCTACCTGTATCAAACTGACAACGATGAATTCAACCTGGGCAAGACTTCATTTCAGTGCGGACGCCGGAATGATGCCCTGAAATTCTGGTGCCTGTGGAAATCCATTGGCACAGAAGGTCTGGGAGAGATGGTTGACAAACAGTTTGAACTGGCTGAAATAGCCCGCAAGTACGTAGCCGGACATTCTGATTATACCTTACACAGCTTCGAAAATTCGGTTTCAGTGTGTTTCAATTACAAAAATCTACCGGCCAAACAGATCTGCACCTTACTTTACAAACATGCGGAACTGATGGTGGGTTACGGCAAATTCAAGGGGGATGAATTCATCCGTCTGGTTACCGTGAACACGGTGCTGGATAAATCCGATATTACAAACTTTTTTGAAGTGCTGGAACGCTTTGTAAGCGAGAATGAAGCGGCACTTTCCGAAACCGCTGAGGTTTAATTATGCTTGTAAAACTAGTCGTACTAGGAATTTACTTTGCCATACTTTTTCTGATCGGAATTGTGGCCTCCCGGCGGATCAAAGGCTTAAGTGACTTTTATGTGGGGGGCAAAAAACTCGGCTACTGGGCAGTGGCTTTTTCAGCCCGTGCCACCGGGGAATCCGGCTGGTTGCTGCTAGGCGTAACGGGGATGGGGGCCATTGCCGGGGTTTCCGCCTATTGGGTGGTGGTGGGGGAATTGCTGGGGGTGGCCGTATCCTGGTTTTTGATGGCCAAACCTTTCAAGCGCATGAGCGATTCCTACAACTCCATCACCATTCCCGACTACCTGGAAAGCCATTTTAAGACCACCTCCCACACCCTGCGCATTATTGCCGCTACGGCGCTATCTGTATTTGTGATAATCTACGTAAGTGCGCAGATCGATGTCACCGGAAAAGCTTTTGAATCCCTGCTGGGGATTAATTATTACACCGGTGCCATTGCCGGTTTCCTCATTGTACTTGCCTATATCTTCACCGGCGGTTTTGTAGCGGTGGTCTGGTCTGATTTTTTTCAGGGACTGCTCATGTTTCTGGGGCTGGTAGCCTTACCCATTGTAGCCTACTGGTCAATTGATAACGGCAGCGATATTGTGGGTGGCCTGCGCGCTATTGACCCTGACCTGCTCAGTGTATTCGGCGGGGGCGACGATATGCTGATGAAGGTTTTCACCATGCTGGGCTTTGCCATGATCGGCCTGGGGTTCCTGGGTTCCCCGCAGATCTATGTGCGTTTTATGTCCATCAAGGATTTGAACGAGATCAACAAGGGCCGCTGGGTGGCGGTGGTCTTTACCCTGCTCACCGATTTTGCAGCGGTCACTATTGGCATATTGGGACGTTACTTATTTACCGAGGCCGGACAGGATCCGGAGGCGGTGCTGGGCATAGGCGCTGAAAATGTGTTGATCAGCCTGATCGAAGATGTTTTTCCCCTCACTATTATCGCCATCTACATAGCCATAGTGCTTTCGGCCATCATGTCAACCATTGATTCCCTGCTGGTACTGGCCTCCTCAGCCCTGACCAGGGATTTTTACCAGCAAATCTTCCATCCGGAGCTGGATGAGAAAAAGATGGCCAACCTCTCCCGCTGGGTTACCCTGGGTATGGCACTTTTTGCGCTGGGTATTGCTATCAGTGTAGCCCTGCTCAGCCCGGACCGTACGGTCTTTTGGTTTGTGATCTTCGGCTGGTCGGGCATTGCCGCAACCTTTTGCCCGGTGATCATCCTGTCTATTTTCTGGAAAGCCTATTCAGAGGCCGGGGCCATTGCGTCCATGCTCACCGGCTTTCTCTGTGTGCCCATCTTTAAATTCTGGGTGCAGGCCCTGCCGGGGATTGGCCCTTATTTTGAAAAGCTTGATGTGCTGGCGCCTTCCTTCTTACTGGCCATGCTGAGTGGGTATGTGTTTACCAAAAAGTATCCGAGGAATGAAGGGGTTAAATATGCCCAATTAAACACTCTCAATACCGATTCTTAAGAATAAATAACTTAATAATAAACTTCAATTGCTAACCTTTGCCGCATGTCAAAGCTATTGAATCTCGAAAATATAGACAACATCATCTTCGACCTGGGGATGGTGATCATTAACCTCAACCAGGATGCAACGGAAAAAGCTTTCCGGGAGATCTACGGGGAAAATTACGAGCAGATCATTGACGAGCTGGAGGGGGAGGATTTTTTCAAAAAATACGAAACCGGCCATATCAGTACCCCTCAATTTCTTAATCAACTGCAAGGGAAAGTAAAAAAGCAAGCGCCCCTGGAGCTGCTAAGTGATGCCTGGAATGCCATGCTGCTTGATATTCCCGATGAACGCTTTGAGATATTGAAATGGGCGAAGGAAAACTTCCGCACCTTTTGCCTGAGCAACACCAATGAATTGCACATTCAGTTTATTTATGAAAAACTGAAAAGGGAGCGGCAGATGGAAAACCTGGACCGCTTTTTCGAAAAAGTGTACCTCAGCCATGAGGTAGGCATGCGCAAACCGGAGGTGAAAATTTTTGAGTTTGTGATCAAGGATAATCAGCTCTACCCGGAGCGCACATTATTCATAGACGATACGGCCGGCCATTTAGAAGGTGCGAAAAAAGCCGGTTTGCATACTTATCATCTTGAGGAAGGTACGGTTTTAGAAGATTTGTTTGAAATAGGGTTAACTATTTAAAAACCAATATTTATTTCCAATATGTTGGCCTTTTAACAATATGGCCATTGGGTAAAGAAACCCCCTCAGGGAATTGGGAATTAATAAATTTATCTTCGTGATTCTCCAATCTAATAACTTTATTAGATTTATTTCCTAAATCGTAGGAATTTAAACCGGGTGGGAATAAGGTGATGATTTTTAACGTTGGCTTAATTTCTTTCATTACATCATAAGCAGGAGATATATCGCTATCAGCACAGAATACTAAAATAGCATCGCATTTATCCATAGCAATATCTCTAATCATATAGGCAGCAAGTGCTACATCAGATTTTTTTTCTTCCCAATATTCTAATTTATAGCTAATTTTCTTATTCCCAACTGGAATTCTTCTCCATTTATGTCTTCTCTTAAATTCACCCAGAGTTAATGAGAATTCTCTATTTGTTTTATTTGCCTGAAACCAATTATCTTGTCGCCCTGATTTTTTAATATCTTTTTGAATTGCAGAAAAATACCTCACAGCTTCTAATTCTTGATAAGGTTTTAAAAAAAACCTGGAAAATTTACATAAATCCTGCCAGTAATACTTTCTCCATTTCTTCGCACGCATTCCTTCGTAATAGTTGAATCCGTCAAAATATGCTATTACTTTTTTATTCCTGCTCATAAAAAAAAAGCCCCGTTCAATTCGGGGCTCAACTTATGGATTTCCCACCATAAGGGGTTATAAGGAGCCTAAGCTCCCAAAGTTTTTTAATGACACAAACTTACGCCTATTTATTAAAATCATATTAAAAATAACAAATATTAACCAAATTATCAAATTTATTTGTAAAAAGGTTATTTTACCCTTTCTCCTGGCAAAGTTCAACCAGCACCCCTCCGGTGGATTTGGGATGGAGAAAAGCGATCAGTTTATTGTCAGCCCCGTTTTTGGGAGATTGGTGAATTAAGTCAAACCCTTCCTTTTTCAACCTTTCAATTTCCTGCTGTATGTTTTCTACATCGTAGGCAATGTGATGGATGCCCTCCCCCTTCTTCTCCAGGAATTTAGCAATGGGGCTATCGGCTGTAGTAGCTTCCAGCAATTCAATCTTGCTTTCCCCTACTTCAAAAAATAAAGTTTTCACCCCTTCACTTTCTACCACCTCTGTTTTATAGGAAGGTCGGCCGAGCAGTGCTTCGTACATTTTTTCCGCAGCCTGTATATCTTTTACAGCTATTCCCAGATGTTCTATTTTTTTCATTTCGATGATGTTTTCAGGCATAAAAAAACCTCCTCCCCGACTAAGTCGGGGAGGAGGTTCATACAATCTTCATTTAACTACTTAATCGTTACTTCTTCTGTTTTATTATCGTAGCTCAGGTAGTACAGGCCTTTCTCCAGATTTCCGACATCTGCTGATGGCCCGTATCCCTTCTTAACAATAGAACCGTACTTATCGTAAATTTCGTACATGGTTTCCCCTCCCTGAAAATTGATGGAACCTTTAAACTTATTCCCATCCAGGGCGATCTCAGGCACAGAGGAAGTATATTCTGCAGATTTTGAATACCTTGGTTTGCCGGTATAGTCAATTTGCTTAACCCGGACTTTATTCTCTCCGCTGTGCGGAGTGATCTTATAACTGTAATTGTGAATGCCGGGGGTGCCAATGCCTTTCACTTCGCCTACTTTCACCCATTTATTCCAGCGAAACTGTTCCACTATATAATCAAGGGCTCCATTTTCATTATCGGTGGTCCATTCCAATACTCCTTCATCGGTAAAGGCAATCCGCTTGGTATTAAAAGTGCTTTTTGGCTTCAGTACCTCAGCATTCAATACTTCGGGTACACAATCATCTTTGTGCTTAATGTTGATGATCACCTTATCTCCCAGCTTCAGGTCGTGGTTGCCAAAATCAATTTCAAAAGCACTTTGGTTCACCTCATCGGGAGAAAGCTTGCCGTTAATGGTAACCTCAAACACACAAAAACCCACACCCGCGCCACCAAAGGGATTTTTCACAAAAATATTCTTTCCCATGTAGTTCCCCTCCAGCACGATCACACCAGCCTGAGATACAGAAGAAACAATAATCAATAAACAAAAAAGCAGGTAGTGAAATCTTTTCATGATGGCTACTTTATCTACAATAAACAAGACTTTATCTGCTATTAGTATTCGGTTATCTTGAAGAAACAAATATATATATTTCCAAAATAGCATACTAAATTATAAAATTTTCAGCATTGCTATAAATATTATGCTGAATTAACCGGCAGGTGCCTGCAATTTTTCAAGGGAAGCCTGCAATTCTTTAATGCGCTTTTGTTTTTCGGGCCCCCTGCGGTTGCGGGAAGATTGGGTGAAATACTGATGCTTTGATAAGAAATTGATATTCATTTC
Source organism: uncultured Flavobacteriales bacterium (assembly GCA_964492055.1). Classification (GTDB taxonomy): domain Bacteria; phylum Bacteroidota; class Bacteroidia; order Flavobacteriales_E; family Vicingaceae; genus CAZBIF01. The sequence goes on along the minus strand of CAZBIF010000038.1, from coordinate 11,176 downwards.
AATCCAGCTTTTCTGATCTCCGTCGATTTTACCGAATTCTACTAACTCCTTTTTCAGGGTTTCCGCAATAGGATAAAAATCATCACGTCCCAGGTAGTCCAGGTCGGAGTCGCACATGATCTCTTCCAGATGATTTTTTGGGTTTTGGGGGATTTTGGTAGCTCCAATCAGTTCGATCACCTGCTGTATCTGTTCTTCAGTATACCCAAAATTGGGCAGCATCTCCTTGGCGAGATTAGCCCCTATGGGCTCATTACTTTCGTAGGAATGAATAAATCCGGCATCGTGAAACAAGGCTGCTGTTTTCAATAGGTACAACTCTTCCCCTTTCACCCCTTCCCAGATAGCCAGGCGCTCTACTGCTTCACACACATCCATGGTATGATGGATGCCGTGATAATACAATCCCTGCGGCAGGTCACCACTCAATCGCTTGACGATGTACTTTTCCGCATTGCGGTAATTGATATTACTGTAAAGCTTCAGGTTGACATAATGCCAAAACGCCTCATTAGGGGTAATCCCATCTTCATTTTCGGATAATTCAGGTTTGATGCCATGCACATAGTACATATCGATCTCACCCTTGTGTTTGGCTTTGATTTTGCCCCTGTATTCGGTTACAAAAAATTCGGCTATGGCCTCATAGGTAGTTTCGGATATATTCACATTACCTTCTTCACCGCTCTTTTCCATAGCGGCTGCCACATTAACGGTATCCCCCCAGATGTCGTAGGCAAATCGCTTTAACCCAATCACCCCGGCGATCAGGTCACCGGAATGTAATCCAATCCTTAATTCCCAGGGCTTTTCACCTCTTTCCTCTTTCACTTTTTTTATCTCCTGCATGTATCTCTGTATCTCTAAGGCAGCCAGGGTGGTATCAATAGCATTGCTTTTATTGCGAATGGGAACTCCACCGGCAGCCATGTAAGCATCGCCAATGGTTTTGATCTTTTCTACATTGTACTTATTGACGATCTCGTCAAACTTAATAAAATAACTGTCCAGTTCAGCAACCAGTTCCTGGGGTTTGAATTGTTCAGCATGATGGGTGAATCCCTTAAAATCGGTAAACATAACGGTTACCTGCCTGTAATTCCGCGCTTTGGCTTTTCCTTTATTTTTGAGTTCATCGGCCATTTCGCGGGGCAAAATATTCAACAGCAGTTTTTCTGTTTTTTCTTTTTCCTCTTCCAGCATGCGCTTCTGCCGTTCTACCTGCTCTTTTTGCTTGATGATCTCAATGGTGCGCTGTTTCACCTGGGATTCCAGCATGTCCTTCTGCTTTTGGATCTTGTTGAGCCGGTCGCGGTAGACGAAGTAAAAAACCAGCAATACAATGGCCACTACCAGCAGGTTGATCCACCAATATTCCAGATAGACATTTTGAAATTGCAACAGGATGTATAAAAAAGTAATCAAATCAATTATCTACTTTTATTTCAGTTCGGCGATTCACGCGATGGTCCTTTTCTGTACAATTTATCTTGTCGCAATCGATCAACGGTTTCAACTCACCAAAATAATTGCCTTTTAAGCGACCGGATTCAATACCGTGGGTTTCTAAATAATTTTTTACCCTGTTTGTCCTTCGCTTGGACAACTGGTAATTGTACTCGCGGGAACCACGGTTATCGGTATGTGATGCTATTTCAATATTAAATTCGTCTTCAGCGAATAAAAGTATGAAATCATTTAGTTTCTTTTTGGCTTCGGCTGTCAGATCACTTTTATCATATTCATAATAGATCATGAACTTTCCCGCTGCATCAAAGGCCAAGATGGGTTCGGCAGAAGTTGCTACAGGTAACGTAGGTTTAGTGTTGCTTTTGTCAGTATCTTGTTTTCCCCGCGGCTGTTCCATACTCATTTCATCTGTAGGCTCGTCTACCAAAAGTTTTTTCTCGATAAACCCTAAAGGAGAATATACAAATTCAGTTCCCTGTTTGCGAATAGTAGTTTCCTCTACTTTTCCCTGTTCATTCAGTGTTACCAGCGTAAAATCTTCTGTAGGGTCGTCAATCCTGAAAATGTAGTTCTGCTCTTGAGATAATTTAGTGAACGAAAAATTACCAGCTTCATCCGTAGTAGTAGTTTTTATCAGGTCCCCACCTTCGTCATAAATATAAACCTTTACACCAGCTCCCATATCCCCGGGTAATTTTTTGAATATTTTACCATGTACCTCATGAGAAAAAGTTTGCTCCACAAGGTCTGCTTCCCGCGGAGTAAGGGGAGCAAACTGCGCTACCTGATAAGTCAACTTTTTATAAACGAACATTCCGTCAGCCGTCAAGCGGGCTTTTTCGATCACCTGATCCTGCTCATCGATCAGTAAAAGGGCATAATCGTCTACTTCCCCTCCGCTCAACTGAAAGCTGTAATTTTCTTCCGGGTTTAATTTGGTAAAGACGAACTTTCCATCTTTATCGGTTTTGGTGGAATCCAGTTTACGTCCATCTTCGCCGATCAGGTACACCATTTTACCGGCTTCGGTTTCTTGCTCAGACTCATTGTATATCTGTCCTGCGAGTTCCACATACTTAGGTACCAGGCGCTCTTCCTCTTTCTGAGTGAACTCAAATTCCTCAAACGGTAGTGATTCAAATTCATAAAGCCCTTTTTCCAGTTTATTGATAAGATACAGGGGAACCCCATCTTCACGCACGAGATAGACCAAAGCGTTATCCATGGATTGCCCATCCAGATCGGGGATCTTTATAATATAATGTTTATCGTATTCCAGTTGATTAAACTGAAACTCCCCTACGGCGTTGGTAATTACCGTTCCCACCAGGTTACTGTCCTTATCGTATATCTCAATCAATTCATTTATTATGGGAATGCCACTGCTTTCCAGTCGGGCAATTAGGGTGGTAAATCCTGCATTGGTGGCTTTCACCGTTTGTTTACTGGCATCCAGGGGCTGAGGCAGGGTAGCATATCCTTTGCTATCAATTCGTGCAATTTCAAATATGCGGTTACGATCATTAACGAAAGCTACATTCAATTCGGTATCCTCCTCTTTTACCTTGATCAGGTAATTACGATTTTCCGGAAGCCGGTTGAAAGTAAAAATCCCCTCCTCATCGGTTAGGGCTGAATCAAGAATATCCCCGGTCGCATCATCTACCAGATATACTATCATTTCTTCCTTCATATCTCCTGGTAACTCTTCGAATACCTGCCCCACAAATTTCAATTCATTAAAAACAACTTCATCTTTGGCCCGCTTAACTTCCAGTTCTTTGATCTCGTCCACGGGCAGGGCTTTAAATTTAAAATCACCACTCTTCATCCGCTCAATCAGAGTGAGCTTTTCCCCTTGCTTATCGGTTAAAAACAGCCTTCCGTCATCTACCAGTTCAGGATCATCTGATTCTACCTTGAACATGTAATTTTCCTGATAAGAGAGATTGGTAAACTTAAACTGCCCCTGGGCATCGGTATAGGCTACAGCCACTACGGAGTCTTTTTCGTCCAATAATAATATCTTGGTGCCTTCCACGGGCAGTCCTTTGTATTCAAACAGGCCGGTAATTTCAATATTGTCCCCATACTTTATGAATACATAAATGTCGTCTCCACCTTCTCCACCTATGCGATTAGAGGCCAGGTAACCGGAGGTATCATTGACAAAGAATATCCCGAAATCATCACGTAGGGAGTTAATGGGACTACGCAAGTTTTCCGGAGCCTGCCAGCTTTTATTGAAAACTGAGACCATGATATCCAAGCCCCCGTATCCGGGAAACCCATCTGAGGAAAAATACAATTCATTGCCCCGCACGTAAGGAAAAACTTCATTCTTTGGTGTATTGATGATCTCGCCCAGGTTTCGGGGCGAACTCCAGCGTCCGTTTTCCAATTGGGAAACATAAATATCCATCCCTCCATACCCCCCGGGCATGTCTGAGGCAAAATATATAGTTTTGCCGCTATCGGCATAATTGGCGTGACCTACCGAATAATCATCGCTATTAAAAGGCAATTCCCTGAACTTTTTCCAGCTTTCGTTGACCATTTGCCCTTCATAGAGTTTCATGCGGTTGATAAAATCCTTTCCGCCAATTTTATTGTCCACTCTGGTAATGATCACTTTTTGCCCATCGGCACTGATACTCATGGGGCCATCGTGGTAAAGTGTATTAAGCTTTCCCCCTACTTCCTTGAAACCGACATCCGGATTATCAAGATCAGCGGTATCTATTTCATACACCGATAAAAAGGGTTGATTATTCCAGGCAAACTTTTCACCACTTGTGAGGTCTTCCTCCCGGTCTGATGTAATGTAGAATGTACTACCAAACAATAAGGGCCCGTATTCCGAATTCTTGGTGTTTAAACCGATGGGGGTAAGTACGCGATAATTGGAAGGTTGTTCTTCCCAGGCCTCGATCTGGTTGATGGATTGCAGCATTAATTTTCCCAGAAAACTCGATTCCGATTTTTCAGTAAAAATGAGGAACTGTTCTTTGGCGGCAGCTAGTTTTCCATTGGCTTTTAGAGCTTGTCCATAGTACAAATGGTCTTCTATGATAGAAGAATCAGAATTGACAACCAGAGTGAAGTACAGTTCTGCATTCTGGTAGTCGTTGATCTTGCGGTAAGAGTTGGCCAGGTATTTCAGAGGGGTATAATACTCTTCCTGCTCCCGCACAATTTCTTTCAGCAGATTTATGGCATCAAGATATTCCTGATATTGGTATTTTTCAATGGCCCGGTTGAGTTTTCTATCTTGTGCCTGACAGAAATTTAGAGAGAAGAATAGTGAACACACTACGGCAAGCAGCCTTAGGTAACAGGTAAAATTTCTTGGCCTGTAAATGCTATTTCTCAAACCCTATTAAAAATACCTCGGTGATACTATTCTCGATCTGAATAAATTAATATCATACCCTAAAAATATTTCATGTGATCCATAATTCTGTCTGCTTAATGAAGTAACTGCAATATCATAAGAATAACCGATGCGGAAAGAGCGGTTGAGATTATATTCTACGATGGCCACTGCCCCGTATCCACGCCGGTAGCTCACTCCCAGCCAAAGTTTATCCCGCATCAATATACTGGCGTTCAGATCCAGAAAAAACGGTTGATTCTCAGCAAAGCGGAACAGCAGGGATGGTTTAAATACCAGATCCCGGTTGATTTTCATGGCCCTACCGGCTACTCCGATAATTTGCCTCTGTTGTCGGGAGACGCTACTGAGGTTTACATTCGGTGCTTCCAGGCCCAGTTTACCTGCATTGAGATGGCTCAGTTCCAGACCTGCGTAATTAAACTTATCGCTGTAGAATAAACCAAAATCGAAAGAAGGAACCAAATAAGTTTCCCTGCCGTCGTTTAGAGCATAGCCCCCACTTTCACGGTAGCTGATCTCTGACCAGTCAAAAGTATAGTTATATATTCCGGCACGAACCCCAAGTCCTAGCCTGCCTCGACCCATCCGGAGTTTATAATTGTAAATTCCGGCAGCGGAAACCGTGCTTTTGGGGCCAATTTCCTCATGCATGGCTTGAAAACCCAGCCCCATTTTCTTATTTCTGCTAGGGGTATGAATAGCAAAAGATTGAGAAGCCGGAGCTCCCTCAAAACCCACCCATTGGCTACGGTGAACAGCTACCACACTGAGCATTCCCCGACTTCCCGCATAGGAAGGATTGACCAGCACCGGATTGAAGAAATACTGGTTGTATTGCGGATCGGACTGGGAAAATACCCAACTGTTAGCTAATAGCATGAAAAATAAAATATATTTAGCCTTCCGCGTCATTTTACCTGGTCAATTCTATCCAACCCTTTTCAATGTCGCCATTGGCTTCAAATACGTAAAAATACGTATCAGAAGGGAGGGGATTTCCACTTAAATTTTCACCTTTCCACACTGTGTTGTCATTATCATAGTCAATCCCTTGCCACACCTTGTTTCCAAGGCGGTTATAGATAGCAATCTCATTATCGGGGAAAAGGTCTACATTTTCAATGATCCAGCTATCGTTTATGCCGTCATTGTTGGGGGTGAGGCCGCTGTAGAAACGCAGGAGGCATGCATCAGTGCTGGCCGTAGTTATGGTAAAATTTTTCACCGGGCTTTCACGACCGTTAGCATTTAACACCTGTACCGAATACTGGCCTTCACCGAGATTTCTTACCAAACTGGAATCAATACCTACCAAACCTGCACTGAAAATTACCTGGTAGGGGCCAGCACATCCACTTATGTTAGAGATCCGGGCCGAGCCGTCCTTTCTCCCCGGACAGCTGGCCTTGAAGGTAGTTATATCAAAATTAATGGGGTACGCCCCATTTCCATCGTAAAACTGTTCAAATCCCTGGGTGATAAAAAAACTGGCTCCACCGGTAACGATCACCGTTTCACCGACGGTATAGGAAAAATTTGAATTGGAAATGGACTCTTGTCCTCCGCCTGTGCTGATCACGGATCGGCTGATCTGATCCTGGGCCAAAAGGCTGTTAAAGGAGATTAGAAGGCCTAATAGCCAAAGTTTGCTTAAACCAGAAGAATATGTAAAGTCTGGAGTTTTCATTTTATGGTTTCTTCTAATTTGTCCAGGCGGTTTTCCAACTCCTGTAATTGAAGGTATTGCTCTTTTGCAGCTCCAATAGCAATGGCGTTTAAACCGGAGTAATTTACCGTATAAACTTCTTTTCCGGCCAGGTCTTTATTGACCAACACCAAGTCGGGAAAAGACTTGAGTAGATTTTGCGCAAGTACGCCGAGTTGTTTTTCTTCCTTCTCATCATCTTTGAAAACATATTCCGTCGGATTAATTTTTAGTAGCCGTTCCAGCAGATTTGATTGCTCGGTAATGTTCTTTTTTAAGCGTGCGTCAGAAGGAGCAGTAACAGCCCCGCTGGTATAATTGAAAACCAATCTGGCGGTATTGTTAAAATAAAGAATGGCATCATTAGCGGACTGTACATTTAAATGCCATTTATCATTATCCGCCGCATTGGATACCGCCCATCCATCGGTATTGCTATTGGCATGCACCATGTGTAACTGGGTGGCAGGTTCTGTAATTTTTATACCCACGTAACCGGAATTTCGTTTCAGTGACATGCGAAGGGTTAGGGTGCCGGCACTCACTGAACTGATCTCCAGACGATCGGTAGCTACGCCATCACCAACGTAGCGAAGCCGGAAGCCTGTGCCATTAGTGGTAAAATTCGCCGTATTGGTCTCTGCAAGTTCAATCACTCCACTGCTTACAGCACTATTGATCGCTCCATCAGCTGAAGTTGTTCTTAAAATCGGTAAGGTATTATCGTATACCAGTACTTTCGAGAAATTGCTATTGGCAGCGATCCCTACATTGCCATCATGCGAGATTCGCAGGCCTTCATTATCGCTATCGCCGGAGAGAAAATTATTTGATAAAGCAACGTTTTGTGAAGCAATGTGATTACCCAGGTTATCTGCCCGGCTTCCCCAGTTTAGGTTACCGAAACCATCTGTAATCAAAACTTCTCCATTGCTACCATCTATGGTAGGAAAGGTAAAAGCACTGTTTATATTTAAGCGGTTGATGCGGCTTCCCCCATTTACATCCAAGCGGTAGGCAGGGGTAGTTGTATTTAAACCCACATTCCCATTCGCCAGAATGGTTTTTCGCAGGGCGCTATTCGTTAAAAAAAATAAGCTTGAGTTTTCCCCATTGATCATCTGCACCGCCCCGGATTCTAGTACCAGTCGAAAACCATCGCTGCTGCCAGTGCCATTGGCAGTTTCTGTAAACTGGAAACCGGTACGGGAACCCGCGGATTCATTTACCTGAAACTGGAGATTGGGAGAAAAAATATCCACCGCCATACTATCCACGTTTAATAATGATTCTGCATTGGCATTGTTACCTTCGGTCAATACCGTATTCAGATCGGGAATTATGCGATCGGAGGGGATAGCCAGTCTGGTCCAGTTCGGTGAAATGCTATTGCCAAAATTGAAATAAAAACCTTCTGTATTATCGGTTTGATAAATTAACAGGGAAGCAGCGGGAGATAAAATGGAATTTCGCTGTGCTTCAGTTAGTCGGGGAATTAATATTCCTTTATCTGATGAAACTACTTCGAGCATGGCAGAATTATCCGGCGCACCTCCGTTCTCCGAAATGACCACATTCTGGGAGATGGCAGAAAGCAAGCCAGCAAAATAAAAACCTATGAGTGCAATTCTTTTCATGGTTTATTCTTTTTTACCTCTTGTTCCAGTTCCTCCAAACGCCTGTATAGCTTTTCGATAATTTCCTGTTGCTCTTTAATGGCACCAATAGCCACGGCCCCTAGTCCCGCATAATCTACAGTATAGATTTTTTCTCCCGCATCGGTGAAATTCTCTTTTACCAGGGATGGAAAATATTCTTTCAGTTCCTGAGCCAGAAAACCATAGCTTTTTACTTCATCTTCCAGCTGATTTGCAAAATGATA
>CAZBIF010000038.1:0-2712 GCA_964492055.1 uncultured Flavobacteriales bacterium | reverse complement strand
GTAAACTAACTTTTTCAGCTACCCCGTGCAGGTTTTTTATGTTCTTTTTGAGCCGGGCATCGGAAACTGAAGTATAAGCACCCGAAGTACTATTAAAAGTACCCCGCAATGCATTATTGAAATACAATTGCAGGCTGTTGGTGGCCTGTACATGAAAATGCCAGCGGTCATTATCGGCGACATTACTGAGGGAAAAACCATCGTTAGTGGTATTGGCATGGCGGACGTGGAAAGTTGTGGCAGGAAGGTCAATTCCCACCCCTACATTGCCGCTACTTCGTAAAATAGTTAGGTTGGTATCGTTCACTCCATTCACCGCTGAGCGAAACTGTAGACGATCATTGGTATTCCCTATATACCGCATCTGAAAACCATAGCCTCCCGTTTCCCAGTTGGCTACATTGTTTTCACTGAATTCGATCACAGCACTATTCTGCACATTTGATTCACTGCTGGTAAGGCCGGAAGTGATGCGCAGGTTGGGATAGGTGGGGTCATATACTGAAAACTGGGCAAAAGTGTTGGTAATTCCTCCTACACCCACATCTCCATCGTTATCCACAAAAATCCCTTCATTATCCCCGTCATTGGAAAGGTAATTTCCATTAAGCCGTATATTTTGAGTGGCTATGTGGTTACCAAAAGTATCCCCCACGTTAATCCAGCTGAGATTCCCCCCTCCATCGGTTACCAGGGTTTGATTGTTATTGCCGTCCCCGGTGGGAAACGTATATGCACTGTTAATATTTAAGCTATTCAGGCGGGCAGAACCGTTTACATCAAGCAATGAGTCAGGCGCATTGTTGTTAATACCTACCAGGCCCGCTGCCGAAATACGCATGCGTTCAATATTGTTGGTATGAAATTCCATGGGGGTATTTTCAAGATTTGCCAGCAGGGCCAGCCCATTGAAGGTTCCCAATACAAAACCGTCATTGGCAGTGGTGCCGAAGGAGCTTTCAGTCATCTGGGCAAGCGCCCCTAAACCAGTTGGCTGATTGATATGGAATTCGTAATTGGGGGCAGCAGTACCTATTCCCAAGGCACCTACATTCAAAATGGACTGGGCATTTGCATCATTGCCGGAGTTTAGTACTTCCGAAAGGGTAGGTATTGAATCTTCCAGTATGGAAGTTAAACGAACCCAGTTTGGTGTGGCGCTGGTACCGTTGTTATAATAAAACCCACGGCTGTTATCCGTTTGAAATAGTAATAAACCAGTGGCAGGGGAAGGAATGTTGTTCTTTTCGGTCTCGGTCATGCGTGGTATCAACAATCCCTTATCGCTGGCAGTAACTTCCAGCATGGCAGAATTGTCTGGCAGGGCCCCATCCTCATTAATAGCAACATTCTGTCCTTCCACTCTGGAAACTCCTAGCAGAAATAAGCAAATAATATAAATGGAAACTAGTTTCATAGATACAGCTTATTTCAGATACAATGCACAACGGTAAACTTCCGTTTCGGTGGGATCGTCAGAAGCGTGGGCCTCGGCACTTCCGTTCCCCACTTTACTCACAACATTAAATTGATTGTTGTCTACCCATTCCCAATCGTCGGTTTCATCATTTAGCGCACCTATGGAAACCGCGCCATACCATTCCGCACGGCTGGGCAGCTTATAGCCATCGGCCATACAATTAGTGGAAGCTGCGAACCAGGTAGTGGCGGTGCGTTCTGCGGTTTCTATACAGAATTTACCATTTATATTGGTCATACCAGCTGGGCAAGTAGCCGTATCTACGGAAGTCAGGGATTTCCATTGAGTCCCATCATATCCTTCAAAGTCGCTGCCGGACCATTGTATCATACCCGCTACAGGTGCTTTATTTGCAGTGTCCACTTTAATGGCTCCATTTACCTCCAGTTGAGCAAGCGGATCAGTATCAGCTGGGATACCAATACCTACTCCTCCTCCATCGCGGTCGATCACCATATTCAAATAGGTTTCGTCGAAACCCCAGAACTGCAACCAGTTTCCAGTACCTGAGCTTTCACTACGGTAGCGTATATTAAAACTTCTACCCTGATTGCTTTCTTCAAATACCAATTGGGAACCATCCTGATTATTCAGGTTCTGTATTCTCAACTCGGTAAAGGCTCCATCTAAATCATTCGCAATATGCAATCGGGAAGCGGGGGTAATAGTTCCGATACCAAGATTCCCCGAAGCGTCAAAACGAGCCGCCTCCGATCCGCCGGTGGTAAAAGCCAGTTGATCAGCTGCTGCCTGGAACATACCGGTATTGGCGTCCGATTCAAAACGGAAGGAGGGAGAACCTGCCGTACCGTCATTGGCGTTGAAGCCTGCACTAACTCGAATTCCCCCATTTACCTGCAATTTCTGGGAGGGAGAGGTAGTGCCAATTCCAATCCGGTTATTAATGGTATCAAAGTACATATCATCGAAAAAGCGCAATGTATCTGTATTCCGCCAAAAGGCTACCCGGTCTGCTTTGCTTTGAGATACGGTTACATCCGGAGTGGTCAATGCAGCAAGATCTACGGCTTTAGTTACCCCCCCTTCTACTACTTCCAATACAGTTCCGTTAAGGGTTGAGCTGGTTATAACTTCATTGGTAGCGCTTAAATCATTGTCTGCCGAGATGTGACTCTCGATCCTATTCCGTAAAACAGTGCTGTCATTCCTGAACTTGCTAGCCAGTACCGCTGAATCAGCACTTAGCTCTGCATCGGTGGACAAATAGGAAA
>CAZBIF010000037.1:15975-19805 GCA_964492055.1 uncultured Flavobacteriales bacterium | reverse complement strand
CATAATAAAGGCTTTCTTCCTGGATCTTGCTGCGCTGGTACATGGTTTCCATGGCTCCCAGTACGCCCCCTCTTTCCGTAATGCGGTCGAATTCGCTGAGTACGGCTTCCTCCACCAGATCGGTCAGTTCCTCAATGATAAATGATCCTTGCAAGGGATTCTCATTCTTGGCCAGCCCCAGCTCCCGGTTGATGATCAGTTGTATGGCCATGGCCCGTCGTACGGATTCTTCCGTAGGGGTGGTGATGGCTTCATCATAAGCGTTGGTATGCAGGGAATTGCAGTTGTCGTAGATGGCATACAGTGCCTGCAAGGTAGTGCGGATATCGTTGAAGTCGATCTCCTGCGCATGCAGGGAACGCCCCGAAGTCTGGATGTGGTATTTCAGCATCTGCGCCCGGGGGTTAGCTCCGTATTTCTTATTCAGGGCTTTTGCCCAGATGCGGCGGGCTACCCGGCCTATCACCGCATATTCCGGATCAATGCCATTGGAGAAAAAGAAAGAAAGGTTCGGCCCGAACTTATCAATATCCATCCCCCGGCTCAGATAATATTCCACATAAGTGAAACCATTGGCCAGGGTAAAAGCAAGCTGGGTAATGGGATTGGCACCCGCCTCCGCAATGTGGTAGCCGGAAATGGAAACCGAATAAAAGTTTCGCACCTGATTTTCAATAAAATATTCCTGCACATCGCCCATCAATCGCAGGGCAAATTCGGTAGAGAAAATACAGGTATTTTGTGCCTGGTCTTCTTTGAGGATGTCGGCCTGTACGGTTCCCCTTACCGTGGCAATGGTGGTGGCCTTGATCTTTGCGTACACGGCCTTATCCAGCACCTGGTCACCGGTAACGCCCAGTAACATCAACCCCAGCCCATCATTGCCTTTGGGCAATTCGCCCTGGTAGTTGGGCCGATCTACACCTTTCTTTCTGTATATTTTTTTGATCTTATCCTCTACTTCCTGCTCCAGTCCATTTTCTTTGATGTGCAATTCACATTGCTGGTCAATAGCAGCATTCATAAAGAATCCAAGTAACATAGGCGCCGGCCCGTTGATGGTCATGGAAACAGAGGTCATGGGGCTGGCCAGGTTAAAACCGGAATAAAGTTTTTTCGCATCGTCCAGGCAGCAGATGGAAACCCCGGCATTGCCGATCTTTCCATAGATATCCGGACGGTAGTCGGGGTCGTGGCCATACAAAGTCACTGAATCGAAAGCGGTGGACAAGCGCTTGGCCGGCAATTCCAGGGAAACATAATGAAAACGGCGGTTGGTACGCTCAGGCCCACCTTCCCCGGCAAACATACGGGTGGGATCTTCCCCTTTTCTTTTGAAAGGAAACAATCCGGCAGTATAGGGAAATTCTCCCGGCACATTCTCTTGTAAGCTCCACTGCAGCACATCCCCCCAGGCCTGGTATTTGGGCAAAGCAACTTTGGGGATTTGAGTATGGGAAAGCGATTCAGTATGGGTTTCCATTTTGATCTCCTTATCCCGCACTTTAAAGGTATACACCTCATCCCGATAGCGTTTCTTCTTGGTCTCCCAGTTTTCGATCAACTGGTAGTTCTTGGGATCCAGTTCCAGCTTTATCTTTTCATAGGTTTCCTGCAGGTTCTTATGCAGGCGGTCCTTGTCCTCCATGTCCATATCTCCTATGGTATCCATGGATTTTTGCAAACCATACAATTGCTGGGCGATCTCTGATTGCTTTTCTACCCATTCGTCGTAAGAACGGTTGTTCTCGGCGATCTCCGATAAATACCTTGTGCGGTTCGGGGGAATGATGTAGATCTTCTCCGACATCTCATCGGTGATCTCGAATTGCGAATGCAATTCTGCCCCGGTCTTCTCTGCGATCAGGTCCATTAATTTCTTATACAACTGATTGGTACCCGGATCGTTGAACTGGGAAGCAATGGTACCGTAGACGGGGATTTCTTCATCTTTTGCCTCGAACAGCTGGTGGTTGCGGCGGAACTGTTTTTTTACATCGCGCAGGGCATCCAGGGCACCGCGTTTATCAAACTTATTGATGGCCACCACATCGGCGAAATCCAGCATGTCGATCTTTTCCAGTTGGGTTGCCGCGCCAAACTCCGGCGTCATCACGTACAAGCTCAGATCCGAATGATCCGTTATCTCTGTATCGGACTGACCAATCCCCGAAGTTTCCAGGATGATCAGATCGTATTGGGCAGCTTTCAAAATAGAGACTGCTTCTTTCACATGTTTGGAAAGGGCTAGGTTGGATTGCCTGGTAGCCAGGGAACGCATATACACCCGTTCATTGCGAATGGAATTCATGCGGATGCGGTCGCCCAGCAAGGCCCCTCCGGTTTTCCGCTTGGAGGGATCTACGGAAATAATGCCAATGGTCTTATCTTTGAAATCAATGAGAAAACGGCGCACCAGCTCATCCACCAGGGAAGATTTCCCCGCCCCGCCGGTGCCGGTGATGCCGAGAACCGGGGTTTCCACCTTAGTGGCCATTTCATTTACCTTCTCCAGGATCCCCTTCGATTGCTCCGGGAAATTTTCCGCCCCGGAGATCAGGCTGGCAATGGCTTTGGCATCTTTGGTGGTCAAGGAATTGATCTCCCCGTTCAGGTTCTGTCCGGTGGCAAAATCACTTTTCTCCACCAGGTCGTTGATCATGCCCTGCAGGCCGAGTTCGCGCCCGTCATCGGGGGAGTAGATGCGGGTGATGCCGTAGTCATGGAGTTCTTTGATCTCCTCCGGCAGGATCACGCCTCCGCCCCCACCAAAAATTTTGATGTGGTCGGCGCCCCGCTCTCTCAGCAGGTCCTTCATGTATTTAAAATACTCGGTATGCCCACCCTGATAGGAAGTCATGGCGATGGCGTTGGCGTCCTCCTGTATGGCGGTATCCACCACTTCCTGTACCGAGCGGTCGTGACCCAGGTGGATCACCTCCACCCCGGTAGACTGTATAATGCGCCGCATCACGTTGATAGCGGCATCGTGACCATCGAAAAGGGAGGCGGCAGTAACGATGCGGATCTTGTTTTTGGGTTTGTAAGGAGCAATAGTTTCCATAGGTGAAATTTGAGGATTACAAAGGTAAGCTTTTCAAAAGGCTACTCCATAGGATTGAGAGTGGAAAGTAAAAAAATGCGTACATTTGAGACAATTAACGTACGCAATGAAAATAAATGCGACTGCCTTTCGTAAAAACCTTTATCAGCTTCTCGACAAGGTACTTGAAGAGGGGGAGCCTATTGAAATTGAAAGAAAAGGAAGAAAAATCCTGGTCATGGAAAAGAAACGCAAAGATATTTATGAGATCTTCGATCAGCGAGGGCAGCTGTTTGCTGAACCTGACTCACAGTTGAATGTGGAGGCACTTTCGGCTACAGATAAAGACTGGGAGAAAAGCTGGGAACAGCAGTGGGATAAATGGCTGGAAGAAAAATAGTTTTTCTGGACACCCATGTGGTGATCTGGTTGTACCAGGGCAAAAAGGTCTTTTCTGAAAAAGTCCGGCAGCTACTCACGGAGTCGGACATGCGGATATCCCCGATTGTACGGCTGGAAATGATGATGTTATTTGAAAAAAAGAAAATTGATCATCCGGTAAAGATTCTTACCTCATTAAAGCGGGATTTTTATTTTGACGAAGACCGGATTGATTTTAGCCGGCTGATCACGAAGAGCAGTAGCTTGAATTTCACCCGGGACCCCTTCGACCGTCTGATCGTAGCGCATGCCCTCGCCAGAAATAGCAAATTGGTTACCAAACACCGACTGATCCACGATAAATTTAATGGTGCTGTCTGGTGAAGTTATACTATTCCACTTTAAC
>CAZBIF010000037.1:5081-15965 GCA_964492055.1 uncultured Flavobacteriales bacterium | reverse complement strand
CAGGGCTATCGTGTGGGCTATGGCAAAGGATACTATGACCGGTTTTTCTCTATCTGCCCTCCAGATACGATTAAAATAGGTTTATCGCTTTTTATAGCGCCTGGGTTTTTAGCTACCGGTTTTTTAACTAATCTTTGTCAGACTTGTTACATGCTATCGTAAACCCACAATATTGAATCATTTTCTCAGTAAACTCATCATTAAGGCAGAGAAACTGCTGCACGGCAACCGCTTTAGCGAGAGCAGGGTGAACTACACTTCTTACCGCCTGGCGAAGTCTTACCGGCAATTGCTGATCAGCGGGCGGCAATCGGTGAAAAACTTTGCTTTTATTGTCATCGGTATATTTCTCGCCGCCTTTGGGTTCAAAGGCTTTCTGCTGACCAATCAATTCATCGACGGTGGGGCCACCGGTATTTCCCTGCTGATCGCCGCTACCACCCCTATTCCCCTGTATGTGCTTATTATTGGTGTCAACCTGCCTTTTATGGTGATGGGATACAAGATACTAGGAAGGGTATTTGCCCTCAAAGCTACCCTGGCCATTATTGGACTGTCGCTGGTAGTAGCCCTGGTAGAATTTCCCAATGTGACCAACGACGATCTGCTGGTAGCGGTTTTCGGGGGTTTTTTCCTGGGGGCAGGTATTGGCCTGGCCATACGGGGCGGGGCGGTGATAGACGGCACGGAAGTTCTGGCCATCTACCTCAGCCGGAAGCTACATGCTACCGTTGGGGACGTGATCGCCATCATCAACATCCTGATATTTTCGGTAGCTGCTTATTTGCTTACCATTGAGATTGCCCTTTACTCTATGATCACCTACATTTCCGCTTCCAAAACCCTGGATTTTATTATTGAAGGAATTGAAGAATATACCGGGGTCACCATTATCGCCCACCAAAGCGATAAGATCCGCAAAATGATCATTGAGGAAATGGGAAGGGGTGTGACCATTTACAAAGGAAAAGGCGGGTTCTCCAAAGAACAGGAACCGTATGAATACGATATTATCTATACGGTGATCACCCGTCTGGAGCTAAGCAAACTCAACAATGAAGTAGACAAGATCGAACCCACCGCCTTTATTGTGATGCACAGCATCAAGGATATCAAGGGGGGGATGATCAAGAAGAGGCCGTTGAAGCATTGATTACTCTCTATTTGCTTGTAATTTCTTGCTAAATAGCTTGTAGAAAGTGGAATAATATCCCCTGCTGCGAATAAATACTTGGAATTGAGCTTCGATATTCCTGCTCCGGATATCAGGCTGGCAATAGCTTTGGAATCTTTGCCCGTTAAGGGATGGATCTCCCTGTTCAGGTTTCGCCGGCTTGCGAAGTCACTTTGATCCCCAGCTTATAGATAAGCCCGTCATAGGAATAATAAATACAGCTGATGCCATAAACATGTATTTTGTTTGATCTCTTCCGGCAGGATCACACCTCCGCCCCCAGAAGTTTTAATGGCGGCTCCTCTTTTTTAGCAGGCCCTTCATGTATATAAGTTATACGGGATATCTTCTCTGATAGAATGCCATAGCAATGGCATTGGTATCTTCCTGATTGCAGAATCTACAACTTCCTACATTGAACGGTCATGACCTAGATAGACTGAAAGTACACCATATCACATTTAAAAAGTGAAGCCGCTGTAACAATATCAGTCAATTTTTATAAACCTTTTATTTAAACTGTTACCCCCAAGGTTTATATGAATAAAATAGATTCCACTTCTAAGGTAATCTAAATTTAAATACCCATCTGAATTCAACTGATTATGGCTAACAACTTTTCCGTAAATATCAACAATAGTAATGATTCTAGCTTGTTCTTCTTGCTTATAATGAATCTTTATATGCATGCCTTGTGTCACCGGATTTGGATAAAAAGTAAAGTCGGGACTTAATTTTTCATTGTTTATTCCCACATTAATGACATTGATGGTATCTGAGGTAAGAGTGCATCCATTTGCATTATCGTATTCTACATGATAGTATCCATTAAATAAGAATTTATAATCATGCTTATTTGCATTAGGCAGTATGCCATTATTCAGGTACCATTGGTAATGGCTAAATCCTGATGAAATGGATAAGGTATCATTACTTCTCAGGATTTTCTGATAGTCACTAACACGGATATTCTTATGTGAATTTGATGAATTGTTATTATAATAGTTATAGGCTAGATGTTTTACTTCAAATACTCCTGTATCAGGAAATGTATAGGAAGTTTTAGAACCAAATAATGTATCTAATTTATTAAATATCCACTTGATGCTATCACTCCTAATCGAATGATCGAAAAAATCAAACTTCAAACTTCCGGAACATATATAAGAAAAATGTGATTTTGCTGGAAGAGTGGTATCTCTTTGAAATTCATCAGCTCCTATATCAGGTGTTAATGTATCACGTAGTTGACCGTCGATATCGGTAGTAATCCACCATACAGGGGTTCCTGCTTTATGTAAAGCTAAACTATTTGAGTGCAAGTCCAATCCGGAATAATATTCAGGATCTGCACTGATAGAATTTGAATCTAATTTTTGGTGGGCTAGTTGGAAAGATTGCAAATTACTATAGGCTGTATTATTATGAATAATTAAATCCCTTGTTTTATCATTATAATAATTATTATGATCACTATTAAAATTTGTTAAGCCAGAAGTAATTAATGAAAAACCTTTTCCGGAAGAGATACTGTTATTGTAAAAAAAAGAATAATCTGAATTCATGATTTTAACTGAACCCTTTATTGAGTTATTATAAAATTGAAGGTTCTGATCATTTTCCATAAATACAGAAACTATTTGCGAATAAGACTGACCATTTGAATACTGGGTAATATTCTTCCCTCCCTGAATCATATTGTTGTAGATTCTCAAAGAATTAGAACCTCTAGAATGGTCTGAATGTATTGCGTAATCTGAACACCTAAGTATCTCATTACTATATATATGAGTATAGGCTATTTGATTGCTAGAATTATCAATATAAATACCAGCTTTACAATAGTCAATTTTATTATGCGATACGATAATGCTATCGCGAAATTCTCCTGCCAGGGAGATAGGTAAATCACAATTATCGAAATTATTTGATACTATTTTATGGGTGTTATAATACCTATCGCTTCCATAATAAGCCACAGCTGTGAAAACAACTGCATTACTTAAATTCTTGAAAAAGCAATCTTTAATTACCACTCCACTACCTGCTCTTAGAGTGATTCCATTACGTTCTAAGGAATTGGAGGTTCCTTTAATCAGGCAATTTTCGAAAAGGACACCACTGGATTTTACCAGATCCATCCCCTTTTTGTTCCAATGAGCGCTCGTATTTTTTCGGGGTACAATATGTAGGTATTTAAAGTGAATATTCCGCAGATTTTCAAGATAACTAATCTTAACTTTTACACTATCGTAATCTTATGCTTCAGACTGAAAAATAACCGGATAGTTAAAGCCAAATTTTGTTACGAACCAAGTATAAGAAGTATAATTTCCCGATCTTATATTTAATACTACCGTATCATTTACACCATGATAGTCTAAAGAATCAATAGCATCTTTAATTGTTGCAAAATCTGGGTTTGAACCCCCTATGGTATAGACTCCATTATAGGGAGTTTGTGAAAACCCTGTGGAATTAAACAGTAGAAATAAAAATAGTACTAAAAACCTATTCATCTTATCTTCTGTATTTGTTTTTTAATCAGTCCGGCAACTGTTTTAATCTCAACAACATAGAACCCTGAAGAAAATTCGGAACAATCTATATCCACCGACCTCTCATTGACTCTACCCCTAGCCAATAAACTACCATATATGTCAAATAATTTATAGGAAATAATATTATGACCGGATTCCAGATGTAGTTTATTCAATACAGGATTAGGATAGGATAATAGAGTATTATTGGACGCTATATCGCTTAAAGTAGTTATACCAATTGCTATTGAATCAGAATGAGTAAAACAACCAAATTGATTAACCGTTTGAACAGAATAGTAACCGTAAGAAGTAGTCATTAAAATTTGAAAAGTATCACCTACTAATACACTACCGTTATAATACCATTGATTGCCAAAAGAATTACTGGATAGAAGGTAAATTCCATTTTTAGTAATAGTTGGTTTATGAGGTTTTGGTAAAAATGTAATCAGGGAACTATCGTCAACCTTACAACCGTAATTATTAATTGCCTTCACAGACACCCAGCTAGAATCAGTAATTTTAGCAATGCTATCCTTGGAGCCATTAGACCAACTGTATGAACTGTAATAATTATTTAAAGTCAATATTGATGTATCTCCATTACATTGTTTAATATAATTTATTGAATCACTCTTTAAGGGTGATTTAAAGGTGCTGTTTATTGTATCATTATATCTGTTTTGATCCTTACGCCCATTTACTGTATCTATCCAGACTGAAAACGAATATTGCTGATCTTCTTCTATAGATTCTCCCCCTAACAAAATATTACTAATAGAATTAGGACTTATTAGCGTTTGATATCGCATTGACTCAATAACACCAAGATGGTTTTTTATTTTAAAACCAAAACTTTTAATGGTGTCTACACCATAATTTTTCAATATAAGAGAGAGTGAAATACTATCACAAGCATATTTTATTGTATCTAAGGCAATACAACCTAAATCAGATTGAAAAGGAGAATATTGGTCGGCTCCAATATCATTTGTCTGCCCCCGTAATTCCCTATCAAAATCATCCAATACATTAGAAAGTACTTCACCTTGACCAATAAGAATACTATCATTAGTGAGGTGCAGGTCATCTAATCCATAAAAGCTGGGAAAATGAAAATTAGAATTAGAATCTACCTTCATTTGAGTTTGCCATTGGCTTAGTGAACTCATATACACATAGTTTTGAGAATACTTACCCATTAAGGCAAAATTGGTATCCAACGTATAATATATATTATTATCAAATGAGCCGGCATATACTCCGTTTATAGATCTTACAACTCTTGATGTATCAAGATTTAGAAATATATTATTTTTAAGATAACCTCGGGAGTTGTTAGTGTTCAAATACAGTACAACAGAATATTTATTTAAGCTAGGTAGGATAACTACGGTATTATTGAGAACTTTATTTTCATAGTCCGAAAATGATATCCCAATTAAGTACACGTTATTAGAAAAATAATTTTTTAGAGAAATCATGTTGTTTCGAATAATGGTATTCTGAACTTCGCCTTGGAAGCCAGAACCTGCATAATTTCTAATATCATTCCTACTAATTGAACCTTCCCTGCAATCACGTACAGCATCTATTGCAACTCGTCCATAGGTTCTGATACTATCTGTCGATATAAATTTATTATCACGAACACTAAAACTCCTCAGACATTTTAATTGAAGTGCATTATTTTCTTGGGAATTAAAAATATTATTTTCTATAATCCATCCAGGTGAACGATCTAAATAAGCAGTGCCCGGATAATTATTACCTGCTATTAAGCCTATCGATCCCTTATTAAAAATACAGTTTCGTATTTCTATATTATTATTGAAACCCCGGATGACAGTCATTAAATATTGATCATACAAGTACATATTAGATGAAGCGTCAATGCCATCTAATATGCAACTTTCAAGGTGGAGGGAATCAGCGTATTCATATGTCAGCAGTCGACTGTATCGCAAATTTAAAGCGCGTAATGTTAAATGCCTTAAAGTAATATAGGGAGAAGCTACATGAAATATATAATTATTATTGGAACCTGAATTCCATTGAATTATTACTGAAGTGCTGTCTTGGATTTCTGATTGAAAAAAAATCCGTCTATTTGGTTTAGTACCTGCGATAGTCGGAATCGAAATTTGTTCATTATATGTACCTCCTTTTATATTAAAGTAAACATTCCCACAAATCCCATTACTATCGAGCGCATCTACTGCTTTATTAATAGTTGTAAAATCGGCACTCGACCCACCAATAGTATAGGTTCCGGACAGGCATTGAGCATAAGTAAAATGAAAGCAGGCCAGTAGAAAAAAGCTAAGAATTATCCGCATGTAAATCAGTTAGTAATTTATTCTGCAATACAGACAAAAGTAATATAAATATTATTCTTGAAAATTTGTTAGTTATATATTTTAGTATTTCACAACTGATAAAATGTGATATAACTTCCCCTTTGTACAAATAAATACCAGGGATTTAGCTTCGGCATTCACAATGGACCCGGTATAGAATTCCCTGCATATCACATCAATCCCTAGTTTTTCGATTAGGTTCGCCAGGCTGCTTCTGCGGCGCTTTCCCACCCCTTTCAAATAGTTGCAAAATTGTTATTATTTTTACTACGCATAGTCCATATTGAACCTGCAAAGTAGCTATCCCTACGTGTGATGAAAAACAGCCTTTTACTCTATTTTTTGTTTTTGGCAACCATACTGTCGGCCCAGACAGGCCCTGCAGGGGTTGGTAACGCGACCAATAATGTATTGTGGTTAAGCAGTGATCATGAAGTCTACAATGATGCAGGCGTTACCCCTGCGGCAAATTCCGATAATGTAGAAAGATGGCAGGATCGCTCAGGCAACAATAATCACGCTATTCAGCCCATACTTGCCAATAAGCCAAATTTTCAAACCAATGTAGTAAATGGAAGACCGGTGGTGAGATACACTGCCGCCAATGCTGACCGTCTCACGGTGAGTGCTGTGGCTACCGCAAATGTAGCTTCCGTATGGGCAATAGTATCCTATTCCAGCCTACCCTCTCCCAATCCCGGAATTATGCAGGCTTCACCTTTTGGCTTAAGTAACAGCACAAGCGTTAACGACAAGGTGATCGGCCTGTGGGTGGCCAGTAATTCCAATGTATGGGGACGGGCCATCCAATCCAATAACGTAGCCAGTAATGTATCCCAGACCACAGCATTAAACCCCAGTGTTTTTTATGACATCAATATGATCTGCCGTACCAACCGGGTGGATCAGTATGTGAATAATGGGGGAGCTGGTAATAATACAACCCATAACGGCACCCTGGCATCATGGACGGATATTAACATAGGACGACAAGGAAGTGAGAGCTGGAACGGTGATATTGCCGAGATAATAGTCTATAACACTGAGATCAATCATGCACAAAGAACCATCATGGATAATTACCTGGCGGCAAAATATAATCTCACCTTAGCGCAAAATGACATTTATGTGCAAGATAATGTAGGAAATGGCAACTATGATTTTGAAGTGGCCGGCATTGGCAGAATAGATGCCTCCAACATCCACCCGGATGCACAGGGAAGTGGAATGGTAAGGATATTGAATCCTTCCGGGCTGGGAGATAATGAATTTTTAATCTGGGGACATGATAATGGATTGGCCCAGGCCCAGGAATTTTCAGATGTTCCATCCGGTGTGCAGGGCCGCCTGAACCGGGTCTGGAGGGTAAATGAGGTGAATTCTTCCGGTAGCGGGGTAAATGTAGGCACAGTAGACATGCGATGGGACCTGAATGGCCTGGGGCCCGTAACGGCTTCTGACCTGAGGTTACTGATAGATGATGATAACGATGGCACTTTCAGTGATGAAACACCACTTCCGGGAGCGATGGACCTGGGGGGAGGGATATATGAATTTCAGAGTGTTCCGGGAGGATCCGGCGGGATAAGGAATAACCGAAGGTTTACCCTGGGTACCATCAACGTCTTCCAGACCCCTTTACCCATTGAACTGGTATATTTTAATGCCACTCCGGTGGAAAACCGCAAAGTGTCGCTGGAATGGCAAACCGCATCAGAAATAAACAATCATTTCTTTACCGTGGAAAGATCCGTAAACGGTAGGGAGTGGACGATCATAAACAGGCAGGATGGTGCCGGTAACTCCTACTCCACTTTAAATTATTCTTATATAGACCATTATCCTCATGCGGGCGAGTCCTATTACCGTCTCAAACAAACCGATTTTGACGGAAAGTCCAAATATTCAGCTACGAAGAGTGTAAGCTTGAACCACTTCATCCCTGAAACCTATAAAATTTATCCCAACCCAGCTCAGGGAACATTCATAGTGGAATGTGGGGAAGAGATGGTTGGCAATTCCTACTGGATAGTTGATAAAACGGGCAAAAAGGTAGAAACAGGTTTGCTGGGCGGAACAAAAACGGTAGTTCATGCTACTGCCCTTGCCAGGGGCTTATATTTTATAAAAGTGGAGGGACAGGACAAACCTGTAAAAATCATAATCAATTAATATAATACTGTAACCGGTAGCTGCGTCTTTAGTCCAGACAATTTTTAGCGCCACTTACGGGGATTTGCCATTACCTCCTCATGAGATAAAGTTGAACCTGTGGAAATTTGTTGTTCGGCTTTATCTATTACCTCCCACTCATCTGCGGTTGGTTCATTTACCCAAGAGGAAGAGCTTAGGTTCCTGTATTTTAATAAGCTCTTTAAATATTTAATTAACTCAGGATCAGAAATTTTAGCTATCTCTTTCTGTATCCAGCTTATGTCTGCTTTGATATCCATTGAAACGGTTTTCTCAAATTTACGCTTTATCTTACAATTGATAAAAAGTAATATAACTTCCCCTGCTGCGAATGAATACCTGTGACTTTGCTTCAGCATTTCCAATGAACCCGGTATAGAATTTATGGTCTTTGTCCGTGGTCTCGGTCTTGATGCTGGCTGCTTGCGGATAACTGAATCCTTTGCTTTTGTCTAACTCTATATCAATGCGATAGGCTGCCCCTGCGGCAAATTCAAAATCGTAGTCCGTATTGCTGCCGTGCATGCGAATGCTTTCAAAACCCGGCTGCACCTGCCGCAGGGTCACATCCCCGTAGCTGGTATTCAGGTCTACCAACTGCTGAATGTTTTTGATCCGCAAATGGCTGAACGTACACTCCCCCCGTAAGGTGCTGATCTTATCTACCCGTAACTCATCGTTGCGGCTGTTAATATTCAATAAGTCCACCTCCAGAATTTCCAGGGTGGAGGATTTACTATTGAGCGTTAGGCGTGTAGCTTTATCCAAGAGCAAACTGCCATATTCCACACTCAGGGTAGCTTCCCCTACCGATTTGAGCAATACCTTTCCGTACTTTACCGAAATATCCCGGGCATTGTTCAGTCGTCGTGCCCGCAGGTCACCATGGAACAGAGCGATACGTACCGCTCCGTCAAAATCAGGCAGGTATACATCCCCAAAGCGGTTGTTGATGGTAAGCCGGGAAGTCTGGGGCAGATACACTTTGTAATCCACTGTCAGTTTTTTATCCGTATTCAGGATGTTCTTCAGGTCCATTGAGCCCTTTTTCAGCAAACCGATCCCCTCCGACCACTCCGTAGAGGCTACCACATTGCCCAGATTACCGCTGCAATTGATGCTTACCATGTCCAGGAGTTTTTGCAGATCATCCTGCTTACCGGATGAGGCTGAAATCACCACTTCCACTTTCACACTGTCCTTATCCCAGCTATGCACCTGCACCTGCCCGTATTGATTATTGATCTCCACACTGGCCCGGCCCTCCACCTGGTAGGCACAACTGCTTGAGCGGCTTTCTTCGAAGGCCAATAAGTTAGCCTGCAACCCTATGAGGGTTAGCAGCATACATACATACTTAACCAAGTTCTGTCCCATAGTTATCGTTTTTTGCAGGTTCTTCCCGCTGTAATTCTTCCAGTATTTCCTTCAGCAATTCCAGTCGCAGCCGGTAATTTTGTATCAGGGCTTCCAATATTTTTTCATCGTTGATGTGATCCCCCATTTCTTCTTTGAGCAGATCGAAATCTTCCCGGAGCATCTCCAGTTCTTCCATCACTACCTCATTATCGGTCAGGCTTTTCACTTCTTCCAGCTTGCTGTCAATTTCCGCTACATAGTAATTTTCCGCTTCTATAAATTCCGGCGGATAGGCCGTTTCCACGGGCGGTGTCTGGGCCGGGATTTCATTTTCTTCAACCAGTTCCACCGAAGGGTTGTAATGCCGGTACATGGCAAAGAACCCTATCCCTACCACCATGATCAGCACCGCCGCTGCCCGGTAAACCTTCCATAATTCAATGGTCTTTACTTTTGGTTTATCTGCTTTGTCCAGCACCTTTTCTATACCTCCCCAAAGGTCCCTGGGCGTACGCTGCTCAAAGCCTTCACGTTCTTTGTTGATGAACTCCTTGCAGGGGTCGTTTTCAATTTTTTTCATAGCTCTGCTGAATTAATAGTTCCTTCATTTTTTTCTTGGCCCGGTTAAGCTGGGATTTGGAAGTCGACTCACTTATCCCCAGTTCACCGGCAATCTCCCGGTGCGTCCAGTCTTCAAACAAATAGAGGTTGAATACCAGGCGATATCCCTCCGGCAGGGCCTCCATAGCTTGCTGTACCTGCTGAACCGAAAATCGTTCCATCTCTACTGAATTTTCTTCCTCCTGTAGTACCGTTTCCTGCGGCTGTCCATGCATACGCTCTACCTGTTGCCATTTCAGCTGCCGCTTTTTTATATGGTTGAGGGAAGCATTTACCACGATGCGCTTGAACCAGCTGCCGAAGGAGGCTTCCTGCCGGTAAGTATCCAGCTGACGGAACATTCGCACAAAAGCCTCCTGCAAAACATCCTCGGCTTCCTCCTGCTGGTTTACTATGCGGTAACACACATTGAACATGGGCCGCACATACAACTGATACAGTTCGCGCTGCGCCTGCCGGTCGTTATCGCGGCAACGGGCGATCAGTTCTTCATGCGGGTATGTGGCTTCTTTTCTCAAAACCGTGCGTTCGTGCAAATTTGCTAAAACCATCCCAGCTTTAAGGTTACGCTTCCGGTAAAGCCGCTTAATTCTTTATCCGATAAGCCTTGCAGGTTATTATCGTATATGTAGCG
>CAZBIF010000037.1:3071-4997 GCA_964492055.1 uncultured Flavobacteriales bacterium | reverse complement strand
GAATGCCGCCGTAGCCCATGTCCAGCTTCCATAGCTCACCGTCAGGATCGCGGGTATCCCCATGCACTTCGGTGGCCAGACCGTAACCGGCCAGGCCGATATTCATGCGATGGGAGAATACCCCGCAAAGTTCGCCTCCAACCAGCAGTCCGGCCTGCCCGTTAATATCCCCTGCTTTTACACCCACGCCCAGAAATCCACCGAAGCTTTCAATACCGCCGATGAGGGTTCGGGCTTCTTCGGGTTCATCCACAACCTGCTGAGTGAAAGAGGGGTTGATGAAGAACAAATAAACTAATAGTGCAAATGCTGTTTTTTTCATGGTTTAAAAATTAAAATTCAATACGGTATTTAAGTATGGGTAGCAAACCAAATTGGTATTCGGTTTCAATTTGTTGGGTTTCTTCGTCATAATAATAATCGAAAATATTCTCCCGGTTGGTGATGTTCTGCACCTGTAGGGAAATGATGTGGGCGACTTTTTCCCTGTTGATGCGATAGCTGCTAGTCATGTCCAGGCGCAGGTAGTCCGGCACCTGAGACTCGAACCGCCGGTCTTCATATACCACTTCCTCCCCTGCTATGACAGATTGTTGTAAATTGATGGGTGTATAGCGGTTTCCCCCCGACCAGATCCCTTTTAAATTGAGGCTAAACAGGTTTTTATCCTGTTTCCCTACTTTGTACTCCTTTCCCCCTAATAAAGAAAACCGGTAATTGGCATTGTATCGGCTGTCAAAGGTTTTTGGGCTTAGCGCCTGGTATTTGGAATCGAAGACAGAGGAAGTGAACATGTAGTAAAAGTGATTGGCGAAAAAGCGTTCCAGGGTCAGTTCCAGGCCCAGGTTTGAGCCGGTGCCTTTATTGATGAGGTCATCAGTAGTATATCCCCCGGCAAAATTGATGGTCGATTCGGTACTATTGGGTTCATTCCATACCGGTACATCGTATAAATACTGATAATACACTTCTGTTTTGAGCCGCAGGTTTTCATTTAAAAAGCGGTCGTATCCGATTACATAATGAATGGCCCTGGTAGGCAGAAGATCGCGGTTGGGCTGGGTATAGGAACCATTCGCTTGTAGCTGCCGGGCCATATAAATACTCATGTCCTCCAGACGACTGTGTACACCGGCCCCGAAACTCAGGCTTTGCCCGTCCGTGAAGTTCCATTGCAGCCCCAGGCGGGGCTCCAGGGTGATGCTCTCGTTCAGGGCGAAGTACTGGGAATGCAAGCCCAGGTTAAGCACCCACTTTTCATTCAGTTTGTGCTTCCATTGGCCGTAGGCCTGCCAGGTGTCTGCGTGGCCTTCATTCATCAGGGAGGTCTTGAATTGCTGATCTTCCTGGTCCCTGTAGCGGCCATAGAGGTCAAAAAACCGTCGGCTGCCGATGATGCCGGCACGTATGGTTTGACGTGCATTCAGCTTTTTGTTCAGGTAGGTAGAGACCCGCAAGGCACTGTTGAGGAACCGCTCTTCATAAAGTCGGGTTTCCGAGAGGTTTTCCCGGGAAATGGAATCCTCGAAATAACTGATGCGCTGTCCGGTAAGGGCGATCACCGTTTTCAGGTAGGTTTCCGAATCGAAAAAATACTTGTGGTCCAGTCCGGCCACCCCCATGTCAGATTGAAAGCTGAAATTGTCAATTTCCTCAGTGCCCGAACGGTCAATGGTATCCTTATCGATGAATTGTTCAGACACACTCACCCCACCGATACCGAAAAGGCTGAAGTTTCCCCATTTTTTGGTGGGCAGGGAAAAGTTAAAGGCCAGGTCCTGAAAGTTGTTTTCCTCGGGAAAGTCAAGCACGCCAAGGCCATTGAGCATACTCAAGGTGGAATAACGGTAATTGATCAGGTAAGAACCGCGATACCCTTCACTGAAAGGCCCTTCAATGGCGAGATCGGTACCGAGCAGGCCCAGC
>CAZBIF010000037.1:0-2997 GCA_964492055.1 uncultured Flavobacteriales bacterium | reverse complement strand
TAAAGTGGTTGGGTGATGGGATCTCCACCCCGTTCAGTCGCCAGAGTAAGCCGCGGGGGGAGTTTCCCCGCACGATGATCTCATTCATGATATCGTCGTTGCTGTTCACGCCGGCAAAAGCCAGGGCCATCCGTGCCGGATCATCCACCGAAGCGGCATAGCGGGAAGCTTCCTCCATGGAAAAGGAACGGGCAGAAACGGTGGCCATTTCGTTGTTGGCCTCCCCTTTCTCCGGTCCTCCTTCAATCACCACCTCCTGCAGTTGCACCAGGGATTCGGTAAGGTCCACCTGCAGGATCACCTCCTTGGCTGAACCCACCAGAATGTTGGAAAGCACTGCTTCCTCATATCCCATGAAAGAGACTTTCAGGGTATGCCGGCCTACCGGTACGTTTTCAATAGTAAAATTTCCATTGACATCGGTGCTGGTACCCTGCACCGGATCGGTGGTGAGTAGCAGTACATTGGCCCCGGGCAGGGTAAATTCAGATTCCCGGTCGGTAACCGTGCCACGAATGGTTTGGGTGAGTTCCTGGGCAGTTAAAAAACAGCTACTGAGCAGGCATAAAATAAAAATTTTTGATCGCATTGTGTTGTTTTGTTTGCCCTAAAGACAATGCGATTTGAAAAGGTTGCATGGGGAGAATCAGGAATTGGGAATTTTTTTAATCATTCATTAAATTAAGCTTAAAATTTACCTAAAACACTAAACTATGTGTGAATAAAAAAGCCCCCCCAATTCAATCGGGAGGGCTTATAAACTTCTATATTAAAAATTCTTACTCCCCTGTAACTATAGTAGTATACTTGGTTTTCAGAAAACCGGCCTTGATTTCCGTATCTACGGTTGCTACTTTAGTTATATTGGCGTCCTGAGCAGCTTTGGTAATACTCAGGTCCGTATTGCCAATCCATATACCCAGCCAGATGTTTTTACTGGCAGTACCTACTTTCGTTCCAACTGGATTCTTAGTTACTAAAGCCTGGGGGTTGGTAATAGGTCCTGAAACCGCACATGAACTAAGCGTCAGGCAAACCACCGCCGCTAAAATTATCGTTAACTTTTTCATAGTATTCATCTTATTCTCCGGTGATTATTAATTCCTTCGTTGAGAAGAGAATATAGTTACTTACTTTCATATCCACAGTGGAAACTCCGCCGTAGATCTTTCCATTTTTAGCAGCATCTGCTACCCCAAAATCCCCATTTGTTTGGATGGCACCCAGGATAACCGATGTTTTTGAAACCCCTTTTTTCGATCCTATGGGGTTCTCAGTTACCGCATAAGGCATAGTTACCGTACATGAACTGAGAAAAGTAGCAGCTACGGCTATTGAAAATATATATTTAAATTTTTTCATCTCTTAAATTTTTTAATTATTCACCGGTTACTACCGTTTTGTAAAAAGGAATTATAAACACAGTGACTTTGGTATCAACACTGCCGATTTTATCTATTTTGCCTTTTTTGGCAGCAGTTCGAATGGTAAAATCTGCATCGGGATTAAAAGCATTTGCTTTGGCTACCCCTTTTTTGGTCCCAATAGGGTTTCCGGTAACGGTGTGGGTTTGGTGCACCACACAGGACGACATTCCGATAGCCAGTGCACAGCCAATCAGAATTGTTTTCAGGTTCTTCATATAAGATAGTTAGAATTAAAAAAAATGTATAAAGTTGTTTTACGTAAAGCAATAATCGTATAACTATTCCTTTTAACCTAATTTATCAGATAATAATAGTATAGAAAAAGCCTCTTGAAAAGATTAAAGTAGTACTTCCTTTAGATAACTGATAGTTACCTCCCAGTCGCTATGTAAGCACCCCCTTTTCTCAACAGGTCTAAATTAAAGTATTAAGCAATTCGTTTCATTTTAAATTCTATTGGTGTATGATCCCCAATGCTGGCGTGGGGGTGATGATGATTATAATCTTCCCTCCATACTTCTATCTGCTCTCTTAGCTGTTCCAGGTTTTCAAAAATATAAGCATCTAATACATCTTCCCTAAAGGTTCTGTTAAAGCGTTCGCAATACCCATTTTGCATGGGTTTTCCTTTTTGGATACGGATGTGGTTAATGTCTGAGTTCAAGCAAAAGCCCTCAAAAGCTTTTGCGATGAACTCGGTCCCATTATCAGTCCGGATATTGAGGGGTTTCCCGTGCCATTCAATCAACCGCTCTATCAATTCCACCACCTTGGAAGAAGGAAAACTATAGTCAGCATAGCACATCAGCGCCTCCCGGTTAAAATCGTCAATTACATTCAGCACCCTTACCTTTCTTCCATCTTCCAATACATCCTGCATAAAATCCATGCTCCAGGTGATGTTTGGGGCAATAGGTTGTAGTAGTGCCTGCTTATCTGGATTTGGGATCCGGCGCTTCACCTTTCTCCTTCGCTTATTCAATTTCAGTTTCTTGTACACTCTTTCAATACGTTTATGGTTCCATGGATGGCCTTCTTTCCGGATCCGCTTGACATATTCCGGGCAGCCCCTGCTAGGCAACTTGCCTGCATAAAACCGCAAGCGCTCCTCTACTGCACTATCATCTTTATATGTGCGGTAGTAAAAGGTACTGCGCTCTATATTTACTATTTTACAGGCCCTGGCAATGCTGATATCGGCTTCTGCTTGTATTTCAGTTACCAGTTCACGCTTTTGACAAGGCCCTAGAGCTTTTTTTCGATTACATCTTTTAGGATCCGGTGATCCAGGCTCAGGTCGGCATACATTTGCTTCAACTTGGAATTTTCCCTTTCCAGCTCCTTGTAACGGCGGAGCATCTCTGCGTCCATACCGCTGTATTTACGCTTCCAGGTATAAAAGGTGTTCTCACTGATCTTTAATTCGCGGCATATATCCGCTGCTTTTTTGCCAGCTTCATGCTCCTTGAGCACCCCGGTGATCTGGCTTTCACTAAACTTTGACTTCTTCATGATTTTACAGTTTAAATTTATAACTTTTTAAACTGTTGAGTTTTTGGGGGGACTTACA
>CAZBIF010000036.1:14040-19863 GCA_964492055.1 uncultured Flavobacteriales bacterium | reverse complement strand
ACGAAAGATACGAAAAAATAGGCAAATCAGTAACAAATAAGAGAAAGAAAAACATCCTAAAAGGCACTAAAAGAAGGGATTAACTAAAGAAAGGAAAGGTAATTACTTTCCGATACAAAAATTTCTGAAAATATGGCCCAGTACATCCCTGTCCATATCGATGGTGCCGACAATCTCGCCCAGGTAGAACAAAGCCTGCCGGATGTCCATGGCCACGAAATCCCCGCTGCTTTGCTGCTCCAGACCAGTTTTAGCTCGCTGCAGTGCTTCTTTCGTTTTTTGCAGGGCATGCAGGTGCCGGCTGTTGCTTACGATCACTTCATTATCCGCTGAAGTAAGTTCTTTTCCTGCCGTTATCAATTGATCCAGCAGGGCCTGCAATCCGGTTTTTTCCCTGGCACTTATTGAAAGAACGCTTACCCCTTCAGGAACCTGAGGCTGCAAAGTTTGCGTATGCAGATCCGTTTTATTCAGAAGCAGCAGCAATTGCTTGTCTTGCCCAATTTTCGGTAATAAATCCCTTAGCTGGTGCTGTAGCTTTTGTTCGTCAACTTCACTGCTGTCAATCAACAGCAACACCAAGCTCGCTTTTTCCACGGTTTTGAAGGTACGTTCTATCCCCAGTTTTTCCACCTTATCCTCCGTCTCCCGTATTCCGGCCGTATCGATAAAGCGGAAAGCCATGCCCCCCAGCTGGATCACGTCTTCAATACTGTCCCTGGTGGTACCGGGTATATCGCTGACGATAGCTTTCTCTTCATTTAGTAGGGCATTTAACAGGGTAGATTTTCCCGCGTTGGGTTCGCCGATAATGGCTACGGGTATGCCGTTTTTGATCACCTGCCCGGCTTTGAAAGAAGCGATAAGGGAATTGATCCTCTCCAGGATATGTTTTACCAGATCAAGCAATTCTGTGCGATCGGCGAATTCCACATCTTCTTCTCCGAAATCAAGCTCCAGCTCCATGAGGGAAGCAAAGCGGATTAGTTCTTCCCGAAGTTGGTTAATTTCTGCGGAAAAGCCCCCCCGCATCTGATTCATGGCCAGCTGGTGGGAAGCTTTGTTGCCCGAAGCGATCAGGTCGGCTACGGATTCGGTCTGTGTAAGATCCATCTTGCCGTTCAGGTAGGCCCGCATACTGAACTCCCCCGGGCGGGCGGGTCGGGCACCCTGTTCGATGAGCAATTCCATTACCTGCTGCAGAATATAATCAGACCCGTGGCAGGAGATCTCTACCAGGTTCTCCCCGGTGTAAGAGGAAGGGTTGCGGAAAATACTGAGCAACACTTCATCCAGCAACTCTTCATCCTTGTAGATCTGTCCGAACAGCAGGCGTTGACCTTTTTGTTTGGCCAGCGGTTTTCCCTTAAAAATGGCAGCCGCAATATCGATCGCTTTTTCCCCGCTCAGGCGGATCACCCCTATAGCCCCTTTTCCGGCGGGGGTGGCTATGGCACAAATGGTATCTTTTTCAATATAAGGCAAGGTATATTAATTTTATTTGAACAATGTAGGTATCTATGTGTGTAAATTACATCAACGGTTAGTTTATTGTTGATATAATCCTAATTTTTGTAGTTTAAACTAAAAATCATAAAATGAGAAAATTTTACTATTTAATTTCAACTGTTTTATTATGCGGGGCATTGTCGGCACAATCGTTCATTGAGCAGAATGCCAACCCTTCTCCTCAAAAAAGTGCAAAGGTATTAAAGGCCGGTGCACTGCTTTTTTCCAATACCAATATTAATCGTACTACTTCCGGTATCATTTCCACTGAGTTTGGTGCCAAACCATCAGGCACGCGTTTGACCAATGCGGCAGATGATTTTATCGTGCCTGTGGGCGGAGGCTGGTCTATCGATAGTATCTATGCGGAAGGATTCACCAACCTCACAGTACAACCCGATTCCATTACCGTAATTATTTACGATGATGTGAATGGTGCTCCGGGCACTCAAGTAGCCTTTGGTAGAATGATGAATCCCGATCCTATCAATTCCGACAGTATTCCCATAAAATTCCCTACCCCCTTGTCATTAAGTGGTGGTCGTTACTGGCTTTCCATTGCAGGATACTATAGCCTTGGCGATTCCATTAGTAACGCAAGATGGAACTGGGCAACCGGACCAAAAAGAAACTATAAGGAATTTATGCTGCAGGATGCAGCTAATCAATTCGGTGGATTCAACTGGACGGAAGCTTCTGCTTTGGGACTGACGGACCGCTCAGCTTATTTTGACATCTTTGGTACAGTAGACAGTATGGGATGTGAGCAAATCGCTTATGATTCTGTTAGCCTTGCTGCCTTAAGCTCTACTTCGGCGACCATTCTATTGGATCAGGAAGCCAACGGTACTTTTATCATAGAATACGATACAACCGGATTTCCTCTGGGTACAGGAAACCGTATGATTGTGCCAGCTTTTAGCAACGATACTACATTTACCATTGACTCTTTATCATCAGGTACATTTTATGATTTTTACGTGATCGATTCCTGTTCAGCAGCTAATAGCAGTGTTCCGGTAGGGCCTTATACTTTTAAAACAGTAGTAACTGCACCTTATGTGCAAAATTTTAATACCGCGACCTTCCCGGTAGGTTGGAGTACTTACTCTACCACCGGTGAACCCTGGAGGCTGGCCAGTGCTAATATAGGACACTCTGCTCCGGCAGACCATACCACAGGTACAGGATTTTTTGCAGTAGTAGATGATTCAGAAAACCCATCCTCTTCAGATGTTACCTTGAGAAGTGAGTTTATTGATGTATCCAATCTCACTACCCCGGAACTAAATTTTTATCTGTACAGCGATGCAGAAGATGGATCAGGAGTGACCGTGGCAGGTGATACCAATGCTACTTTTTACATTAATCTGTGGAACGGATCTATGTGGATAGACAGTATTTTTCTCAATAAGGGGAATACCATGGATACCAATAATAACGTAGGCTGGGAGCAATTCTTTGTAAATCTAGGTACTTATAATATCAGTGGCCCCATCGCCTTTGAATTTGTAGTGGATGAAGATCACAGCGGAGGGTTTGATGATGATATTTCCCTTGATGATATTTCCGTATTGGAAGCTAGAACGGTAGGTCTGACCGAATCGGCTGCACCTGCTTATGAATTGAATATCTACCCGAATCCGGCCCGCGATCATATTACCTTGGAAATGAAAGCTGCTAATAATGCAGTAGTACAGCTTCAAATGGTAAATGTGGTAGGTAAAGTAGTACTTGAAAAGCAAGTGAACACCACCAACGACCGGATCACCTTAAATGTGAGTGATTTCAGCCAGGGTGTTTATTTTATCAGGACTTCTATTGATGGCTCAAATGCGAAAGTCCATAAAGTAATTATAAAATAACCAGAACTTAAGCGAAAGAAAGCTGTC
This sequence comes from uncultured Flavobacteriales bacterium, assembly GCA_964492055.1. Lineage (GTDB taxonomy): Bacteria > Bacteroidota > Bacteroidia > Flavobacteriales_E > Vicingaceae > CAZBIF01. Next base: position 16,462 of record CAZBIF010000036.1, on the reverse strand, counting down.
TTGTTTACGGGACAGCTTTTTTTTTACCATAACTCTGTTTAATTGATTTTTTTAACTTTTCAAATGGGCTGAAAGGTAGCCACTACCTAAGCCTCTGAACAGTATCTCAGAAGCAGGTTAATTAACATTAAGTTAACATTAGTTGTTGACCTTCGTGGCCAACTATTGCGAATGGGCAGGAAGAGTCAAGAAGAGATTTCAAGTTTACGCCAGATGATATACAGCCTGTTCGATGTGGTGAAATCGGAGAGCCGTTTTATCTTTCTTATTGCTATACTGCTTTTTTTTGCAGGTACTTTAACCCCTTTTCCGCAAGCGGCTATGTGGTTTGGGTTTGTTCTGGCAGGCTATTCCGCTGTAGCCAATGACAGCATACAAACCCTCGGAACTTTTATTGTTTCCAACAGCCACCGCAAATGGTGGATCCAATGGATGTACATAGGCTTAATATTCATTGTAACGGTCACTTATAGTTTTATTGTGTTTGAGGGTGATGTTTCCTATCAGCGCCTGCAAACCCCCGGTCTTGATCAGGCTCCGCAGACCTTTACCTTTCTTCAACTCATTGCTCCCCTTATTTTAATCATTCTTACAAGGTTGAGGATGCCGGTATCTACTACCTTTTTATTGCTTACCATATTCTCTACTCAAAGTTCTGCCGTGGTTAGTGTACTCACTAAGAGTTTAAGTGGATATGCAGTAGCTTTTGTGGTGGCTATTGTGGTTTATTTTATTGTCCGGAAGTTCACAAGATTAAAATTTACAGGCAAACCGCATTTTGCCTGGACCATCGTACAGTGGATCACTTCCGGGACCCTGTGGTCGGTATGGGTGATGCAGGACGCTGCAAACATTGCGGTATTTTTACCCAGAACGTTGACTGTCGGTCAGTTTGTGGCCTTTACTCTTTTTATTTTCCTCGGTCTGGGATTGTTGTTTTATATGCGTGGTGACCGCATCCAAAAGATCGTTAGTGAAAAGTCGGGAATTTCCGATATCCGCTCTGCCACCATTGTGGATTTTATCTATGCCCTCATTCTCATTTATTTCAAGGAAATGAGCAAGATTCCCATGAGTACCACCTGGGTTTTTCTGGGACTTTTAGGAGGACGGGAATTGGCTATTTCTATTACCAAACGCAAGATGTCGAAAGTATACAGATCTACCGGTGACACTTTTAAATTAATCGGCAAGGATATCCTGATGGCCCTTATCGGTCTTATCATCAGTTTGGTACTAGCAATTTCCATTAACCCGGGAATGCGTGCTGAGTTTATGAACCTCTTTTAAACTTTTATTTCCGTAAATCAGTTAGGTTGTAAAAATACATGCCTGAACTACCGGAAGTGGAAACCCACCGCAAATACCTTGAATCAGCTCTCTTTGATTCCCCAATAACAGAGGTGGAATTGTTGCGCGAAAAAGTTTTAAAAACACCCCTCACTTCATTTAGAAATGCCCTGCTCGGTAAACGATTTATAGCTACTAGGCGCATTGGTAAATTCCTATTCTTACAGCTGGAAAGCGAGCAGTGGGTGTTATTCCATTTTGGCATGACCGGTTACCCGGAATTTTATAGCGATGAGGAAACCCGGCCCCGCCACACCCGGCTGGCCATCCACTTTCAGGATGGGCTTAAACTCGCCTATGTGTGCATGCGCATGTTTGGAAAGGTTGAATTGTTGGATTCAGTAGAAGATTATCGTAAAGAGAACAAGTTGGGGGTGGATGCCATGGATGTGAAGGAAACAGCTTTCATGGATTATCTGAAAGACCGAAAGCAAGCAGTTAAATCCATCCTGCTGCATCAGCAGGCCTTTGCAGGAATTGGTAACTGGATAGCTGATGAAATCCTTTTCCAGGCCGAAATAAGTCCCTTTCTCCCCCCGGAAAAATTGAAACTGAAGCAATTGCAGTTGCTGTACAAAACCATGAAAAACATTTTGGAGATAGCAGTGGATAAGGAAGCGGACTATAAAAAATTCCCGGATCATTTCATGGTGAAACGGCGGTGGGGAAATAAGAAATGCCCCCATTGTGAAAAACCATTAAGTGTAAGAAAAATCGGAGGGAGGGGTACTTATTATTGTGAAACCAAACAACACGCCCATTGAACTACCTGGCCCATTTATTCCTTTCTCATCCCGATGAAGGACTGATGGTGGGTAATTTTATCGCAGATGCGGTGAAGGGACGGCATTATTTGAACTATCCGCTTCCCATACAAAAGGGTATTCTGCTACACCGGCAAATCGATTTTTTTACCGATCAACACCCGGCATTGATTCCTGCTAAAAAGAGGCTATACGACAGGCACCACAAATATGCCGGGGTGATCGTAGATGTATTTTTCGATCATTTTCTGGCCAAGAAATGGAGGGATTACCATCCCTTGCCCTTGGTTGATTTTACCAAGCTGGTG
>CAZBIF010000036.1:0-14030 GCA_964492055.1 uncultured Flavobacteriales bacterium | reverse complement strand
CAGCATGAATCACTGATCCCGCCGCGCCTGCTTCCATTCTATAACTACATGGTCCGGCAGGATCTTCTTTATCAGTATAATGATATGGCCACCATCCGTCAGGTATTGGTTGGGATGAGCAGGAGGGTAGCTTTTCCCAACCGCATGGGGGAAGCGGAGAGCGATTTAAAACAACATTACCGCGAATTTGAAAAAGATTTCACCCTGTTTTTTCCCTTGCTGATAGATCATGTAAGAACTCATCTACACAAAATGGCATAAAACGTGTTTTACTAGAGAAAACTAATGGTATGAAAACTATATTATTTACCCTAACCCTAACTTTCTGCGGTCTGATGCTCACTGCTCAGGAAACCCCGGATTTTGAAAAATTCTTTAAAAATCATCAGCATTGTCAGATGGAGGTGACCTTCAATGAAGACCTGCAACTATGGCTGGAGGACCATCACAGTTGCCAGCGCATGATTGAGATTGAAGAGTACAATGAAGCGGATTGCAATATCGTAAAGGCCCTTCTCGTGGATGACATTACCCCGGTTATTCAAAACCTGTTAAACCAGGTAAATGACGGACGCGTATTCATCACCTACAACACCGACAAAGATTACAAGGAGAAGGAAGGGAAGCAGATCTATGCCTGTTTGCGATTTTCGGAAATAGATAAGGAATCTGCGCAGAAATTCCTGGATCAATTTGCCGAATCAGACGATTAATGAGGTGTACCTTTGCCAGCTATGGCAGGTAATCACATTCCTTTAGCCGAAAGAATGCGGCCGGCACGGCTGGAAGATTATGTTGGTCAATCTCATTTGGTAGGAAAAGATGGGGTACTTCGTTCCCTCTTGCAAAAGGGCATGGTGCCCTCCATGATCCTTTGGGGCGGTCCGGGAACCGGTAAAACTACCCTTGCCCATATCATTTCCCAAACCACCGAGCGCGCCTTTTTTACCCTAAGTGCTATTAATTCCGGGGTGAAAGATGTGCGGGAAGCTATTGAGAAAGCTAAAAAGGAGCAATTTTTCAGTTCAGCCAACCCCATTTTGTTTATCGATGAGATCCACCGTTTCAGTAAATCCCAGCAGGATTCTTTACTGGCTGCCGTGGAAAATGGTACCATTACCCTGATCGGTGCCACCACCGAAAACCCCAGCTTCGAGGTGATCTCCGCCTTGTTAAGCCGTTGCCAGGTATATACCCTCAACCCGCTCGATAAGGAAGATCTGGTCAACTTGTTAAATCGTGCCCTGGAGAAGGATAAGGAATTGCAAAAGAAAAAAGTAGAGCTGGCTGAAACGGAAGCCTTGCTGGCCTATTCCGGTGGAGATGCCCGGAAACTGCTTAATTTACTCGAACTTACGGTTAATAATCTGCCGGAAAATTCCCCGACAATAACCAATGAGAAGGTAAAGCAAATTGCCCAGAATCAGCTGAGCCGTTACGATAAAACCGGGGAACAACACTACGATATCATATCTGCATTTATTAAGTCGATCCGGGGGAGTGACCCCAATGCAGGCGTTTACTGGTTAGCGCGGATGATTGAGGGAGGAGAAGATCCGAAGTTTATTGCACGACGTTTGTTGATACTTGCATCTGAGGATATCGGAAACGCCAACCCTACGGCCCTGGTGATGGCCACTAACTGTTTTCAGGCCATACAGATGATTGGCTGGCCGGAATCACGCATCATCCTGTCACAATGTGTTACCTACCTTGCCAGTTCCCCTAAAAGCAATGCGGCCTATGAAGCCATAAATCAAGCCCAGGCAGCCGTTAAAAGTAGTGGTGACCTGCCTGTACCTCTCTACCTTCGCAACGCCCCTACCAAATTAATGAAGGAAATTGGCTATGGTAAGGAATACAAGTATGCCCATAGCTATGATAACAATTTTGCCGGACAGGAATACATGCCGGAAGGCATGGAAAATAAAAAATTCTACGAGCCTGGCAAAAATAAACGGGAGGCTGAACTCCGCCACCACCTGAAAATGTTGTGGAAAGAAAAATACAATTACTGAGGTTTTGAACCAATCATTTTGAAGAAGGGTTAAGTAAGTAATTCCGGTTGTAAGGCTGGAGCGAAAAGTATATTTTTGAAAACCAAATTGAAATCAATCAGATTAACATATGAGTGTATTAGTAAATAAGGATTCACGCGTTATCGTGCAAGGGTTTACCGGTAGTGAAGGTACTTTCCATGCCGGGCAGATGATCGAATACGGAACTAATGTAGTAGGCGGTGTAACTCCCGGAAAAGGAGGACAGATGCATCTTGAAAAGCCAGTTTTTAACACGGTTTCAGAAGCCGTAAAACAAGTACAGGCTAATGTGTCGGTTATTTTTGTACCTCCGGCTTTTGCCGCTGATGCCATCATGGAAGCTGCGGATGCCGGTATTGAAGTGATCATCTGTATTACCGAAGGTATCCCCACACGTGACATGATTAAAGTTAGGGAGTATCTGGCCGATAAAGAATGTCGCCTGATCGGCCCCAATTGTCCCGGCGTGATCACTCCCGGGGAAGCCAAAGTAGGTATTATGCCCGGCTTTATTCACAATCCGGGACGCATTGGTATTGTATCGCGTTCCGGTACCCTTACTTATGAAGCAGTAGACCAGGTTACAAAAGCCGGCATGGGTCAATCCACTTGTATTGGAATTGGAGGGGATCCCATAATCGGAACTACCACCCGGGATGCGGTAGAATTACTTATGCACGATCCGGAAACGGACGGTATCATCATGATTGGTGAGATCGGTGGATCCATGGAAGCCGATGCTGCCCACTGGATTAAAGAACATGCGGCAACTTATCCGGATCAGGCTAAACCGGTAGTTGGGTTTATAGCCGGTCAAACAGCGCCTAAGGGCCGTACCATGGGACATGCGGGTGCCATTATCGGTGGGGCGGAAGATACTGCCGAAGCCAAGATGCGCATCATGAGGGAATGCGGGATCACTGTAGTGGAATCACCTGCAGTGATCGGTAAGACCATGGCTGAGCTAATGAACGTAAATGTGTAATTGCAAGAAAGTTTATTTAATAAAAAACCCCGCCCCGACTTAGTCGGGGCGGGGGTTTTTTATATTGCTTGATGAATTTCCGGATAAACCGGTCTTTCCCATTATTCAATTCCATTTCTATAAAATAGATCCCGTTTTTCAATTCGGAGATATCCAGACGGTTATCCATTTCCAGGTATTTTCTCATCAGTAACTTACCTGTGAGGTCGTAAATTGTTACAAAATTGTTGAACATGTTCCGGCGGTGGTCAATGACGAGATGATCTGTAGCCGGATTAGGATACATTTTTATTTCAGTAGATTGCTTGTTTTCGGCAAGCCCTGTAGAAACGGTATAAGTTACCCGTAATGTAGGCCGGTTGGCCGCAGTACCGAACTCCCTGGAAGCAATTCGCTTGGCGGAATTATTGGTGCTTTCATCACCCAGCAAGATCCAGCCGTAATTGGAAGAAGAACTGTTGATCCAGCCCTGCACGTCTGAAACCATACTGCTGGAAGTGTAAGAATAAGCACCTGTGGTACCTATACTGGCGGTAGCTGAAGAGGTAGAGGAATAATCCCCCCCGGCATTGGTCCAGGTGGAAGTATTGTAAAAAGTATGTATCCAGGTAGCATCATTGGTAGCAGAAGAAGCCCCTTGTCCCTGATTTCCTGTAGCTGATGAATTACCTTCCCCCCAGTCGCTGCTCACTTTATACAAAGCAGTTGAACTGCTATTGGAATTATTTACTTTATTCACCTGAATTGTTAAAGAAACATTGGTAACAGTGGCATTGGCAGGCAGGGAAGTCAGATCGAAACGGATGAGCGCCCTTCTAAGCATATTGCCATTCGATATGCCGGTTTTCCCAATGAAGAGCCCATTCCCTGCTCCGTTACTTAACCCACCGGTGGTGTCTTCGTAAAGGGTATTATCACGGTCAGCGGTAAGGGAAACCGTGGTCTGGGCTGTAGAAACTGAAACAGTAAGGAAGAGTAACAGAGGAATAATAATGGGTATGATTGTTTTCATAAGCTATTGGTTTTTAAAGGGATGAAACCACTCAAAAGTAAGAATAATTTCTTGAAAGACGTTTTGAAACGGTAAAACGTTGTCTATATATAACCCATCATCTGGTAGGCAATTAATCCTATCCATTCGTGAAATAATGCAGTCCAGCTATCCAATACTTTCGGATGAGGCAAGAGTAAGGCGTCTACCGACCAGCGATGTTCCGCCTCCGTATAATCCACTTTGTAGGTATCTATAAAGAGACCTTGTGCTTCAAAACACTTCACCGATCGGTACATGTGGGTGGCAGACGTCACCAGCAAAACCGGTTTCAGTTGACGTTTTTTTATTATTTCAGCAGCGTATTTGGCATTTTCGTAGGTGTTTCTTGATTCATCCTCCAGGATAAGTGCACCTTCTTTTATTCCGATGGAAATAAGGTAATCACCTATCACATTGGCCTCTTTTTCATCCTGGACCAGGGAGCCGGAACCTCCTGCAAACAGGATGTGTTGCACCTGTCCATTCTCCACCATGGGCAACACATTCAGAAGGCGTTCAATATTTCCGTTGAAATCCATCATTTCATTGTCGTCATCATACCGGCTTACGCCGCCAAGTACTATGACCACTTCGTAAATTTTGTATGGATCATAAGAATCCGCTACGGCTTGTTCATAGGCCTGCACCGCCGTCAGGTAAAGAAAATGATTGCTGAAAAGCAGCAAAACGAGCAGGCTGCTTAAGATTATTTTCCATTTTTTCCATAGAAAACCAATGATCAGGAGAATACAAACCCAATTGAGGGGGGAAATTAAGAAAGAGAGTATTTTAGATAAAATAAAAAACATAGGGGAAGGACAAGATGTTTTAAAACACTACTATTCAGCTGTCAAATATAAGGGCTTTATTAAGTTGAAATAAGTAAGAAAAAGTAGGTTCAACTATTCAGGGAAATCCGGAAAGATGGTATAAATTTAGATAGATCAATTTTATGAAAAAGGAAACCAATGTGGCAGTCGTTGAAAAAATTGAAGATGGGATCTTACGAATTGTCTTTAAAGACCATAAGATAATCGACGCTGATAGTTTAAATACCTTGTTTGAAATATATCGCGAATTACAACCTGAAGGGGCTTATTTACTCGGTGTTTTTAATCAGACGCATACAGCCGAGATGGATATCAAGGAAATTCTTGAAAAAAAGGATCGCCTGAATTATAAAAAAGGGGAAGCTTTTGTAATTGAGGGGTTGGCAAACCGGCTGGAAGTAGAATATTTAATACAAAAAACCAAAAAAATGTATGCTACCCGGGTTTTTACTGAGGAAAAGCCCGCACTGGCTTGGTTAAAGCAACTGCGGAATAAAAACCTATGATCAGTCGATCTCAAATTCCAGGCTCATGGTGATAGTAGCTGTTTTTTCTTTGGAATGAGTATTATAAGCCCCGCCCCAGCTAAAATCTTCATTACTATTCTGGGCAATGATCTGAAAAACCCCCATGCGGGCATTTTTTAAATCACCTAACTTACTTCCACTTTCTGTTGCAATTTTTTCCGCCCGCATCCTGGCATCAGCGGTAGCTTCCGAGATCATTTGCAATTTCAGATCCGAGAGACCGGTATAGAAATATTGAGGTTGAGAAGAATAGAATTCAAGCCCTTTATTGATCAGGTCGGTTACCTGCCTTGAAAGTTTTTCGATCTTTTCTACTTCCCCCGATTCTATTTTAACTTCCTGGCTTAATCGATAACCTTGAAATATCCGGCTGCTCCTGCCATGTTCGTCGTAATGGTATTCATAATTCCGCTCTATATTTACCGCATCGAAAACATATTCAGTTTCGGTAAGCTGATGTTCGTTGAGGTAATTTTTTAAGAGTTGCCGGTCTGTATCTAGTTTCCGGTAAGCGGCTTGAAGGTCCATATTGCCGGTGCTGAAAGAACCGGACCATACGATCAGATCGGAGGTGAAATCTTTTTTGCCCAGTCCTTTTACCCAGATGACATTTTCAAAATCATGCCGGTCAATTACTGCCTGATAACCTATCCAGGAGGCAAGCACAACCCCGAGGGCGATAAAGAATGATCCTAATACCTTTTTCATTGCTTATTAGCATAAGCTTTCAACCCTTCTTCCAGACAGCGAACAGCTTCTTTTAATTTAGGCACTTCCAGCACATAGGCCATGCGCACCTGATCTTTCCCGTATCCGGGGGAACTATAAAAACCACTGGCCGGTGCCATCATCACGGTTTTTCCCTGATGATCGAAGGATTCCAGCATCCATTTGCAAAAATCATCTGCATCTTTTACCGGTAGTTTAACGCCCGCATAGAAGGCTCCCCCCGGTTTAGGGCAACTCACCCCTTCGATCTTGTTCAGGCCCTCTACCAGTACATCCCTGCGATGCACATACTCCTTTACCACTTCCTTGAAATATGATTGGGGGGTTGCTAAAGCAGCTTCGGAAGCGATCTGTCCCAGTAAAGGTGGGCTCAGCCGAGCCTGGGCCAGTTTCAGGGCCGTACTCATCAACTTTTGATTGCGGCTCACCAATGCGCCGATACGCACTCCACACATGCTATAGCGCTTGGAAACCGAATCCACAACGATGGTGTTTTCTTCAATGTTTTCCAGGTTCAGGACGGAAAAATGAGCAGCTCCGTCATAACAAAACTCCCGGTATACCTCATCGGCGATAAGGTAGAGGTCGTTCTTGTGCACCAGCTCTTCCAATTGCCGTAATTCTTCTTCCTTATATAGGTAGCCGGTGGGATTTCCCGGATTACAGATCAGGATCCCCTTCGTGCGGGGATTGATCAGTTTCTCAAATTCAGAAACAGGGGGCAAGGCAAAACCATCTTCGAATTTTGCGGTAACCGGCTTGATCACCACCCCGCAGGTTTCGGCAAAACTGTTGTAATTGGCATAGAAAGGTTCGGGAATGATGATCTCATCTCCGGGATTAAAGCAACTGATAAAGGAAAATAACAAGGCTTCCGAACCACCGGTGGTAACCAGAACATTATTTAAGTCTATTCCCTCACTGATGCGATCGTAGTATTTTGCCAGGCCTTTGCGGTAACTTTCGTTCCCGGCGGAATGGGAATATTCCAGGACCTTTAGATCAATATCCGCAATGGCTTGCAAGGCAGCTCCAGGAGTTTCAATATCCGGCTGTCCGATGTTGAGGTGGATCACTTCCACTCCCTTCTTTTTGGCCGCTTCGGCATAAGGTACTAATTTTCGGATGGGGGATTCGGGCATCTTAATGCCCCGTACAGATATTTCCGGCATTTCTTTTTCCGCAAAGATTCTCTAAAAAAAGCATACCGCACAAAAAAAGGCCGACTGATTTCAGCCGGCCTTTTAGTTTTATTATTATCTGATCTTAGTTTGCCAGGGGCACTGCTGCACCTTCAGATTCTTTTACCGGAGTGGTTTTTGCTTCTATCACATTTCCTTTAATGCGCAACACCTTGGTAGGGGAGCTGGCGGAATTGGAAGAAACCGTTACGGATTTATTAATCGGTCCCAGGCGATTGGTGGCGTACTTTACCTTTATCTCGGCGGATTCCCCGGGATTAATAGGCTTCTTCGGCCAGGTAGGAACGGTACATCCGCAGGAGCCTTTGGCGTTAGAGATGATCAATGGCTCATTGCCTGTATTTTTAAACTTAAATGTCCTCATACCATCCGCGTTCTGGGTAATGGTTCCGTAATCAATCACTTCAGACTCAAAGGTCATTTCCGCACCGCCGGCAGATACTGCTTCTTCCTGTGCTTGCAAGGTAAAGAGACTCATGATTAACAAGCCTAATAAGGTGGTTATCTTTTTCATAATTCAGGTTTTAAATAATTGGTTCAAAAATAGATTTTATTCTTAAAGGTGGCCGGTAATTAACAGAACATTAACAATACTATGCTGAAGTGTGGCTTACCGGCTTTAATTACAGCCCTGCTATTGCTAATTTTGTGCCACATTTAAGTAAGCACCGTCCATGAGTATACCTAAGCATTATGATTCCCTTACAGTAGAGCAAAAATGGTATGACTACTGGCAGGAAAATGGCTTTTTTCATTCCGAACCGGATGAAAGGGAACCTTTTACCATTGTGATCCCGCCCCCAAATGTTACCGGCGTATTGCACATGGGCCACATGCTCAACAACACCATTCAGGATGTACTGGTTCGCCGGGCGCGTTTGCTGGGCAAAAATGCCTGCTGGGTGCCGGGAACCGATCATGCTTCCATCGCTACGGAAGCCAAGGTGGTGCAAAAGTTAAAAGCCGAGGGCATTTCCAAGCAGGAGATTGGCCGGGAGGTTTTTCTGAAACACGCCTGGGAGTGGACGGAAACTTACGGGGGAACCATTTTCCGGCAGCTCAAACGCATGGGGGCTAGCTGCGATTGGGAGCGCGCAAAATTCACCCTGGAAGACGGCCTTTATCAGGCGGTAATTGATGTATTTATCGATCTCTACGAAAAAGGGCTTATCTATCGCGGTGTGCGCATGATCAACTGGGACCCTCAGGCCCTCACTGCCTTATCGGATGAAGAGGTGGTTTATAAAACGGTACAGTCGAAACTGTATTATATAAAATATGCTATAAAGGATACAGAGGAATTTTTAACGATAGCCACAACCCGACCGGAGACCATTTTGGGCGATACTGCTATTTGCGTGCATCCGGAGGATGAGCGCTACCGGCATTTGCACGGAAAAACCGTACTGGTTCCCCTCATCAACCGTGAAATCCCCGTAATTACAGATACCTATGTGGACCGCGAATTTGGTACGGGTTGTTTGAAAGTTACTCCGGCGCATGATTTGAATGATTACGAACTGGGAGTGAGGCACAAGCTGAAAAGCATTGATATCCTCAACGACGATGGTTCCCTGAACCAGGCGGCAGAATTATATGTGGAGGAAGATCGCTTTGCGGTACGGGAAAAGATAGCTGAGGATCTGAGGGAAGCCGGTCAACTGCAAAAGACCGAAGAAATAGAGAACAATGTTGGGTATTCTGAGCGTACGGATGCGGTGATAGAACCCAAGCTTTCCTTGCAGTGGTTTTGTAAAATGAAAGAACTTGCCGCTCCTGCCCTGGAAAATGTGGAGAATGGAAACATCCATTTCCATCCGTCCAATATGGTGAACACCTATCGCCATTGGATGGAAAATGTAAAAGACTGGTGCATCAGCAGGCAACTGTGGTGGGGGCATCGCATCCCGGCTTATTATTATGGGGAAGGGGCGCATGATTTTGTGATTGCCCGAACTGCTGAAGAAGCATTGGAAAAAGCACGGGAAAAAACCGGGGACTCCTCTCTAACGGAATCAAGCCTCAGGCAGGATGAGGATGTGCTGGACACCTGGTTTTCCTCCTGGTTGTGGCCTATTTCCGTTTTTGATGGATTCAAAGACCCGGATAATGAAGATATCAATTATTACTATCCTACCAATGACCTGGTCACGGCCCCGGAGATCATGTTCTTCTGGGTAGCGCGTATGATCATGGCCGGATATGAATACCGGGGCGAGAAACCCTTCCGCAATGTATACTTCACTGGTATTGTGCGTGATAAGCAACGCCGTAAAATGAGCAAATCCCTTGGCAATTCCCCCGATCCCATGGAATTGATGGACCAGTATGGCGCCGACGGAGTGCGGGTAGGCATGTTGCTTAGTTCACCCGCCGGTAACGATATTTTGTTTGACGAAAGTTTGTGCGAGCAAGGCCGGAATTTTTCCAATAAGATATGGAACGCCTTTCGCCTGGTGAAAGGGTGGGAAACTGAAAAGCGGGAAATGAATGAGGTAGAACAAGTGGCCACCTCCTGGTTTGTTTCGGTTTTGAATAAAACCGTCACAGAACTAAACCGCCAGTACGATAGATACCGCATCTCCGAGGCTTTGATGACCACTTACAAGCTGGTCTGGGATGAATTCTGCTCCTGGTACCTGGAGATGGTGAAACCTGCCTTCGGGGGAAAAATTTCCAAAGAAGCGTACGAAAAAACAGCAGGCTATTTTGAGGATATTTTGCGTTTACTTCACCCTTTCATGCCTTTTATCTCCGAAGAGATCTGGCAATACATGGCTGAGCGAAAAGCAGAAGAGAGCCTGATCATTAACCGATGGCCTAAGGCGGTGAGTTCCACAAAAGAAATTTCCCTCGATCACGCCAAAGAGTTGATTACCCAGCTTCGCAATATCAGGCAGGATAAACAAATCGGTTTTAAGGAAGAATTGACTTTATACCGCCTTACCGAAACTGCACTGGAAGGCGAAGCTATTGTCAAAAAGCTGAGTAACCTTGAAGCAGTTATCTACAGTACCGAAAAACCGGATGCTGCGATGCAGTTTCTCCTGGGAGGTATAACATACAGCCTCCCATTGGGTAGCAGCATCAATCCGGAGGAAGAAAAGCAAAAGATCAGCGAGGAAATAAAATACCACAAGGGCTTCCTGCAGTCGGTTGAGAAAAAGTTAAGCAATGAGCGATTTGTGAACAATGCACCCGAAAAAGTGGTTGCGGTTGAGAAGAAGAAAAAGGAGGACGCGCTGAAGAAAATTGAATTGCTCGAGAAGCAGTTGGAAACCCTTTAGCGTTTTAATGTTAAATTAACGCGGGGTTTATATAAGATACGGTGTTTTACCAGGTATGAGCGATAGCAAACAAAAATTTCACGATCGGGAGATCAGCTGGCTTTCATTTAATGCGAGGGTATTGCAAGAGGCTGAAGACGAGCGGGTACCCCTGATCGAGCGCCTGAAATTCCTGGGTATTTTTTCCAGCAACCTGGATGAATTCTTCCGGGTGCGGGTTCCCACTGTGCAACGCATGGTGGATTATGGTCGCAAAGCCATTCCCGTCCTGGGTTTTGACCCTAGGGATACACTCAAGGCGATCAGCCGCATCAATCTGAAGTTACACCGGCGTTTTGACCGGGCATACAAGAACATTAAAAAGTCCCTGGAAAAGGAAAATATTTATTTTCTGAATGAGCGTGAACTGGATGACAAAAAACGCAAGGAAGTAAGAAATTATTTCGATGATGTAGTACATCCCGCCCTGGTACCTATGATGTTGGCGGATGATCGGGAACTGCCCGAACTGAATGGAAAAGCCATTTACCTGGCAATTAAACTTTACAACAAAAAGAAAGAGGAAGAGAAGAACGTCCGCTATGCCCTGCTGGAAGTGCCCACGGCAGTGATCTCCCGCTTTTATGTTTTCCATGATCAGAAAAACCGCATAAACATTATCTTACTGGATGATATCATCCGTACTTGTTTGCATGAAATATTCGCCATTTTCAATTATCAGTACATTGAGGCGTATACTATAAAGATCACCCGGGATGCTGAACTGGACATTGAAGATGACGTTACTTCCGGCTTTATGGAAAAACTGGCCATGAGCCTGAAAAACCGAAAAAAAGGAGATCCGGTGCGTTTTGTACACGATGCGGAAATGCCCAATGATTTACGGGATTACATGATCAAGAAGCTGAAACTGGGCAGCGATGATGTGGTATTGCCCGGGGGGCGGTACCACAATTCCAAAGATTACATGAACTTTCCGCGCATCGGCGGAAATCACCTTCGTTATAGAAAACTCCCTCCCCTGGATCATCCGGTGCTGGAGGGCAGTATTTCCATTTTTGAGGAGATCAAAAAAAAGGACATCCTGCTGAGTTTTCCCTATCAATCATACCACTATATTATTGACCTGCTGCGGGAGGCAGCAATTGATCCCATGGTAAGTTCCATTAAGATCACCCTCTACCGCCTGGTCAGTAGAAAATCAAAGATCATCCATAGCCTGATCAATGCGGCAAGGAATGGAAAAAGTGTAACGGTAGTAGTAGAATTGAAAGCCCGCTTTGATGAGGAAAGCAACATGAACTACGCCAACACCCTGCAGGATGAAGGAGTGCAGGTGATCTTCGGAGCCCAGGGGTTAAAAGTACATACCAAATTACTGGTGATCAAAAGGCAGGAGGGTAAGGAGCAGGTGCGCTATGCACATATTGGCACCGGAAATTTTCACGAAGACACGGCCACCCTTTATTGCGATAATACCATTCTCACCGCCAATCAGGAAATTGCCAAGGAAATCAATAAAGTATTTAAGTTCTTTAAGGATAATTACAAACGCTATCGCTTCAAACATCTGATCGTGGCCCCCTTCAATGCCCGCCGGACTTTCTACCGCCTGATCGATACGGAAATTGAAAATGCCAAGGCCGGGAAGAAAGCCCAGATGATCATCAAGCTGAACAACATTCAGGACCGTGGGATTGCTTCCAAATTATACGAAGCAAGTCAGGCGGGTGTGGACGTTAAACTGTTAGCAAGGGGCATCAACAATGTGGTGAACGGTGTGCCCGGCATGAGTGAAAATATTTATGCTATCAGCATTGTGGACCGCTTTCTGGAGCATGCCCGCATCATGATGTTCCACCACGGGGGGGAAAACCTGATGTACATGGGCAGTTCGGACTGGATGAAGCGCAACCTGGACCGGCGGGTGGAAGTGATGGTGCCCGTGCTGGACCCGCAGATCAAAAAAGAACTGAAAGTGATGCTGGACTACCAGCTGAAGGACAATTCCAAAGCCCGGCTGTGGGACCGCAACCTGAACAACCACTACGTGGAAAAAGGCAAGCGGGAGTTTCGCTCCCAGTACAAATTGTACCAGTACTATAAAAAACTTGCAGAAAAGGAGAAGAAAAGTGGCTAATAACAACACATCGGGAATGGATAAAAGCCTGCGGTTTGCCGCCGTGGATATAGGGTCGAACGCTGTCAGGCTGATGTTGTGTTATGTTTTTGAGACCAATTTCGGGCCCGTATTCAAGAAAGCCTCCCTGATCCGCTTACCCATCCGGCTGGGGGAAGATTCCTTTCATAATAAAGACATACCGGAAACCAAAGTCAATGAATTGGTTGAGGCCCTGATTGGTTTCAGCAGCCTGATGAAAGCTTATCGGGTGATCTCTTTTCGGGCCTGTGCCACTTCGGCCATGCGGGATGCCCGCAATGGCCCGGAAGTGATTAAAAAGATCAGTAAGGAGTCGGGGATGGAGATTGAAACCATTGCCGGGGAAGTGGAAGCGGCCTTGATCTTTGAAAACCACATTGCTGAAAAAATTGACCATCAGGAGGCTTTTATTTATATGGATGTAGGCGGTGGCAGTACAGAATACACCATCTATAAACAGGGCAACCGCTTGGAGAGCAAGTCCTTCAACATCGGTACCATTCGCCTGAAAGATGACCTGGTAGAGGAGAACATATGGAAAGAGATGATCAAATGGCTGCAATGGGCGAAGTCCGAATATTCCCCTAAGCAGATCATTGGTTCCGGTGGCAATATCAATACCTTGTTCAAGCTGAGCCGTTTGCCGGAAATGGAACCCATGAGCAAACGGAAGATCAAAAAGCTGTATAAGCAATTGAAGAACCTGAGCTACGATGAAAAGGTGGCCAAGTTACAATTACGCCCCGACCGGGCGGATGTGATCGTGCCGGCCACGGAGCTTTTTTTGCTGGCCATGAGCAAAAGCGGTTGCAAGCAGGTGGTAGTGCCCAAGGTAGGGCTGGTGGATGGCATCATTCATCAGTTGTATGATGAGTATAAGGAGAAAAGGAATAATTGAAATTGCCGTTTTACCTTTCTGTTGAATTTTCAGGATTTGGTAGTGGATAATCTACTTGCAAAGGCAGGAAAGCCTATTTCTTTTCCGAATAGATTATTTGTTTGATCAGTTACAGCTTTAAGCAACCCCAAGGATTCTACACTTGAATGTTACATCGAATCAGAAGCGAAAAAGAGCGGATAGATCATAGGTTGGGAATTGAATGATAATAACGTAAGGCATTGTTAATTAGAGAAATAAATCTATAATTGAAACAGGAAGATTATTCATGGAAGCCTATGTTAGGCAAACGGCTTTATTTTTTTCTATTCATTTTTACTGGATTTTGTCTCGTGTCAA
>CAZBIF010000035.1:13006-19889 GCA_964492055.1 uncultured Flavobacteriales bacterium | reverse complement strand
TCGGTGCTGCCATCATCTACAAAAAGGACTTCGTAGGTAAACCCATGAGCATCCACTACCTTCTTGATCCAGGCGTGTAGCTCGGGTAAGGATTCTTCCTCATTAAACTGAGGGATAACTAATGAAATATCCAAGGCCAAGAATGCTCCGCTTAGGTTTGGTCGAAATGTTCAGGTTCGCGTTTCAGGAAAATACCGGCGATCAAAGCCACGATCAAGCCGACGATGGTGGTGGTAAAAATGCTCGATACTGCAATTACCCCCGGGCCCATGAACCTACCGGCCATCTCCAGTTGCTGTTCGATCTGCTCATCAGACAAGCCGGATTCGTATAGTACTTCTTCCTGCTTGACCCGCTGGTATTCCAGAAAACCGTCATCTACGAAACCCAGATAAATGTAAGTGCCAAAAGCCGTAATAATGCTGGCGAACAAGGCGATAAGGGTACCATAACCGACGGCCCCGCCATAGGTAATAAACCCACCTCTTTCGCGGTCGCGGAAATTCTTGATGCCGTAAATTATTCCGAGAATCAACACTACAACCCCCAGCCAGTTCAGCCAGGAATCATACAATTCAAACAAGTATACGATCAGGGAAAAGATCATAAGCACCAGGCCAAGAATTGCCCCGTAATTGAGGGCGCTTTTGGTCTTAGAAGTTTCGGTTTCCATTGTTTGGGTATTTGTTTGCTGACAAATATAAATAACTTCCTTACAGAATTCCCATTATTTATGGGAAAGGGATTGGCCGGCGGCAAACAAATCCGTAATTTTGGGGCGGGTAAGTCTTGTACGACCAGCTCCTGCTGAATCCCCCAGGACCGGAAGGTAGCAAGGGTAGGCGGTCGTAGCGGTGCGATACAAGTAGCTTACCCATTTTTTTGTTTCCTTTTTAATATTCTATTCTACTTATTTACTAATCATTAAATTGCACTTCATAACTGGCAATATATTGGGTAAACCAATTTTCTTACTACTTTTACAAAACATAACTTATAAGTGAAGTCCGAAATCAAAATAAAAATGGTTAGAGACTTTGACTTTACTAAAGTTAGGTATTACACGCTGCAATTTGATGACGAACCAAACACGGAGCTTCATAAGTTTTTTCAAAGCATGAAGAAGCTTATAGCAAAAGTGTATTTTATCTTAAAGCATGGCTGGCCAATATTGGGGAGAAATATGGAGCACAAAAAAGATATTTCAGACCCGAAGAAAATGTGGCTGCCTTACCTCCATCTGCTGAAACAATTAAATCTATTGAATTTAAAATTGAAGAAGATCAATTAAACTTGAGACTATATTGTATTGTTTTAAGTGAAGAAGTGGTCATTTTAGTTAATGGAGGGGTAAAAGAAAGTCAGTTAACGCAAGACAGTCCCGAATGCTGGAAACAGTATACTTTCACCTCGAATATTGCTTCTCAAATAAAAAAGCAAGCAGATGCAGGATTGAAATCTATAAAAGGTAAAATGATCAAAAGAGACAAAAAATTTAAACTTCATTACGAAAAAAAGTAATATGGCTTCGGACGCTTATAAAAAGATAATGAATCAAATTCCAAAAGAGATTAAGCAAAAAGTTGATTTCAATTTGGAAATTGCTAATGAGATTTATTATGCATTGGAGGAGAAAGGGTTAAAGCCGGTAGATCTCGCTAAAAAATTGAATAAATCTGAATCCGAAATAAGCAGGTGGTTAACAGGAACGCATAATCTAACCATTAAAACTATACTTAAGATTGCGGATGTATTAGATACAAAAATTTTAGTACCCTATTCAGCGAAGATTTCAGAATATGAAGACCTTATAAATGAACTTAGAGAAAAATGTGAAGAACTTACAAAAGCAAAAGATGGAATGAGCATTTTCAACCAAATAGCTGAAAGTTTTCAGGCTACTTTAAGTTATGATCAACCATTTAATTTTAATCCAAAAAGAAAAGATAAAGCCAAGATCAAAGGTTTAAGTCAATCTGATTATCATATAAAACAAAGCGGTATACCTTATGCCTGAAACTAAAACACAAAATAAGGTAATAAGACTTCAAATCATTGAAGCGGTTCTTAAATCATTTAAATTTAATAAGGCTGATAATTTTGACCTTTCCCCCTTAAGTCAGGAAGACCTTTCTTTCGACGTAGAAATTAACGTTGCTAGTAATCTGGATGAGAAAAGAATATTGTTACTTACTACCGTGGTAGCAAATTTAAAAAAGAGTAACACCAATGTATTTGATATTACTTCAGAATATATTTTTCAAACAGAGGATATTAAGAAAGTAATTAATGAGCAAAATGCAATTATAGCTCCTGAGGATTTCATGCGGAAGATCATTAATATTACAATTGGAGGAATAAGAGGAATGCTAGCTGTAAAATTAATTGAGGTGGGCCTGGAACATATCACACTGCCATTAATGGATACCAGCGTACTCGAAAAAAACAAAAAAAGCCGCAAGGAATAATGAAGCACTAAAAATAGGTCGACATCTCTGCAAGCGACTTATTGCAAAAGTAATCCTTTTCTAATTTAATTCTATTTCGTCTTCGATACATCCCTTGCAGGACACTTAGTCTCCATTTGCTTTTTTTCAGCTTTCCGCTTTCAAGTTTCTGCTTTCAAATTAGCTTCCCTCTACGATCCTGATCTCTTCCTCAGTTAGCTCATACAACTCATACACCATGCGGTCAATCTCCCGGTCGATGCTATCTATTTCGCTTTGCAATTGCCGGACTTTTTCTTTTTGCTCGTTAAAGTAGGCCATCCATTCGGCTTCTTCGCTCAGGCTTAATTTTACTTTGGCTTTCTTCAGTTCATTGAGAAAATCCTTGAATTCAAGTTGCGGCCAGTGCTGTAGTTTTTTGCTGAGTTTTTCAAGATTGAATTTGGATTGAAGATGTTTTAAAAAAGCCTTAAGTATTTTCTGTTCTTCAGTTTTGGAAGCAATCATTTCTTCAACTTTTCCAAACAGGCTTTTCGAATCACTCACGTCAGGAACCGGTATTTGACCGAAATACTTCCAGATCAATTGATAACCGTTTTGAATCTGCGTACAATATTTAGTGATTAACCACCATCCCATTTTGGAATTCAATACCCCCAATAATGCCTTATTATCTGTGGGTATGATCCACATGGAATTATTGCAAAACAAACCTGATTCATCAAATATAAAGCATGGCTTTACCTGAAAAGTTTGGTACATGATTTTGGGTTTGAGAAAGTCTTGGTAGTAAGCTATGGTATCCTGGGTTTCAAACCACTTATTATTGGTTTTCTTTCTTGATCCCTTTTCCCCAGATTGCTCTAATCTATTTTTTCCGAATGATAATAAGTGCTCTTTTATAGAAGGATACTTTTCAATATCGATGTTAAGTGCCGGGAACGTACATATAAAATAGAAATTTTGATAATCAGCCACCCACGGTTTTATATCCCTACCTCTAATCATGGGTTTTATTAAGTCATTCGCACCTACATCATCATTTAAGATGCTTTTTTTTGTTCCTTCATCTATAATAAATGCTTCTGTTAATCCGGGTTTGATTCCATAATTTGCTTCCCCATTTACGACTTTTTGAAGTGTAGAAAATTTTCTATTCAGTTTCTCAAGTAGTTTTTGATGTTTACCCGATGAAATCACCCAGGTATCCCGACTAAAAGTGTTGGTTTTAAATACCTCTTGAGTTAGTTTTACATTGCCTTCAAAGTCAAGCTCACCTGATTCTTTTAATAAAGATGCATAAAACGTATTTGATGGTTTGTTTTGCCGGGCTACAAAGATGACCGGATAAGTAGTAGCTCCTTCAAATATCTGCAGATCCCCAAAATCAATCAGTCGATTTAGGTTTTTACGTAATAGATATTCTCTTAACTTTTTACCATAACCAGCCTGTAGCCACTTATTCGGCATAATGTAGGAAATAACACCCCCTTTTCTCAATATTTTAAATCCTTGTTCCACAAATAAAACATACAGATCTCCCCGCTTATCAAAGGTTATAAAATTCGATTGCTCTAATTCTATTGAAGTTTGGCGAATAGTTTCAAGCTTTACATAAGGCGGATTCCCAATCACTGCATCAAATCCACCCTTTGCAAATACCTGTGGAAATTCCTTTTGCCAGTTAAAAGCCTTTTCACCCGCAACCGCGGGGTCGTCAATCAGGGAATTACCGCATTTGATGTTGTGGTTCAGGGAAGTCAATTTTCGCCCTTTCTGAGCGGTGCGCAACCAAAGGGAAAGTTTGGCGATCTCCACACTTTCTTCATTGATGTCTACCCCAAATAAGTTCTGCTCCAATATCTGGGTTTCTATATCGCTTAGCACCAAAGGTGCTTTGTGGTATTGAGCAGTTAATTCGTCCAGGTAGCGGTGCTCCTCAATTAAAAATTCCAGGGCCTGGTTTAAGAAAGCACCCGAACCACAGGCCGGGTCACAAATTTTTAGTTCCAGCAGCCAGTCACGGTAAGCCTGCAGATCGGTAATGCCTTTTTTACTTCTTTTGCCGGCCTCACCGAAGCGTTCATCGCTAATATTCAGCTCCGCTTTCTTCTCTTCGCACAGCCTGCCTACCGTTTGGTCAACAATGTATTTGGTAATGTACTTGGGCGTATAAAAAACCCCGTCTTTCTTCCGCTTGCTTTTGCTTTTCTCTACCTCCTGCCCTTCCAGCTTTGCGGTAATGTGTTCAATCTCAGTCAGGGAGTTTTCAAAAATGTGACCCAGAATATTGACGTCTATTTCCGTCTCAAAATCATAAGCGGTAAGTTTTTCGGTATGTTTTTGCAAAACATCGTCATCGATCTTCAGATTATCGATAATCACATCATCCTGAAATAATCCTCCGTTGTAACCGAAAATAGCTGCCCGCTCGCCCCTAGCCGGTCGGCCGGAGTTGATAAATCCGAAATACTGCTTAAAAATGTCATAAAGGGTTCGGTGCTCTCCCCAATCGGTGTCATTTTTCCATTTATTGATGATCTTACTGATGGAATTGGGAGGCAATAAGCCGCTGTCCTCTGCAAAAAAGATGAATAAAAAGCGATCCAGCAGTTTCTGCGTTTTCTTGAACAGCATCAATTGATCATCTTTCGGATGATTCTTGCAGAGGTTTTGCCATAACTCTTCTTTAAAGGCTGAATAATCTTTATACAGTTGCTTGGTGATATTCTCCTCTGCCACTAAACTTTCTTCCTTGACCTTCAGGGGTAATCCACTCATGAGGTTATCACAATGCAAACACAGCCACAGTACTTGGAATTCTGACTCATTCAATTCAAAAAGATTGAATTCAAGATGTTCCACCGCATTGTGAATGAAAAAGCGCAGCTTTTCGAAATTGGAGGTTACCACATAAATACAATCGGAGTGGTTGTTCTTGTAATTGAAAGCCTGAACATTGACTTTTTCCAGGTCTTTGGTGTCAGTACCTTTCAATTCAATCACCCCTATGGCTTTGCCATTTTTTAGTATAGCCCCGTCGGCCTTTTTGGAACCCTTCTCATTCTTTAGTTCAGTAGTTAAGTTATAGTCTGCTTTAGGATTTAAAGTATACCCTAGAATATTTACAAAAAGCTCCCTGAGAAAACCTTCCTGAAATTGCTCCTCTTTTGCTTCCCTGATATTCTTTTGAATAGCAGCATCATGAAAGTAAGATCGATATGCTTGATAGGCATAGGAGATAGCTGTATGGTCAAGGTTTCGCAGGTGCTTTTGCAGTACAGAATTCTGAAAGAAAGACATAGGATTAGAATGTGCTGCAATATAATGAAGATTAAGTCTAAAATATATGCAACATCACTTTCAAACCTTTATTTTTGAATCTTAAGAAAATCAACTCATGAAATTTTTTATAGACACCGCCAACCTCGATCAGATCAAAGAAGCCCAGGACCTGGGCATATTAGACGGAGTGACCACTAATCCCTCATTAATGGCCAAAGAAGGCATCAAAGGAGAGAAAAAAGTAAAGCAGCATTATGTGGATATCTGTGAAATCGTGGAAGGAGATGTAAGCGCCGAAGTGATCGCTACGGATTATAAAGGCATCATCAAGGAAGGAAAAGCCCTGGCTAAATTGCACGAGCAGATCGTGGTAAAAGTTCCTATGATCAAAGAAGGGCTGAAGGCCATCCGGCATTTTTCTGATGAGGGTATACGCACCAACTGCACCCTGATCTTTAGTGCCGGACAGGCCCTGCTGGCTGCCAAAGCCGGGGCCACATATATTTCCCCTTTCCTCGGCAGGCTGGATGATGTTTCTACCGATGGACTGGCCCTGATCGACGATATTCGTACCATTTTCGATAATTACCTGTTCGATACGGAAATCCTGGCGGCTTCCATTCGCCATCCCATGCATATTATTGAATGTGCTAAGATAGGGGCGGATGTGATGACCGGGCCTTTGAGTGCCATTACTGCCTTGCTCAACCACCCCCTGACTGATATCGGCCTGGAAAAATTCCTGGCGGATCACGCTAAAAACAAATAATTTTATAGCTTAGCGGTATGCTGATCAAGCTATATGAAGAGAACACCAATCCCAAAGACCTGAAACTGGTCACCGAATGTTTTCGGGATGGTGGACTGGTGATCTATCCTACCGATACGGTTTACGCTTTGGGTTGTGATATTCACAGCAAATCCGGGATTGAACGGGTGGCGCGGATCAAGGAGGTAAAGGTGGAAAAAGCTGACTTCTCTTTTGTATTTTACGATTTAAGTCACATTTCAGAATACACCCGGCAATTTGACTCTTCCGTTTTTAAAATATTGAAACGGCATTTACCAGGGCCTTTTACTTTTATTCTGGAGGCCAACAACAGCATTCCGAAACTTTTTCGCAATAAAAAACGCACGCTGGGAATCCGGGT
>CAZBIF010000035.1:10393-12994 GCA_964492055.1 uncultured Flavobacteriales bacterium | reverse complement strand
CATTGACCGGCTGGACCGTCCGGTAATTTCCACCTCCATCCACGATGAGGATGAGGTGATTGAATATACCACCGATCCGGAACTGATCCATGAAAAATACGCCAACCTGGTAGATCTGGTAGTAGATGGCGGATATGGCAGAAATGAAGCTTCAACAGTAGTAGACCTTACTTCAGGTAAACCGGAAATACTAAGGCAAGGGATCGGGGAGTTACAGCTTTGAAGTTTTTTCGAATTGCTTAAAGGCCCGGGGCAAAAAATGGATGATGTCGCTTGCTATCAGTCCGGTTTCACCATACTCACAAGCCGCCAGATCACCTGCCAGTCCATGAAGATATACACCGACCATAGCAGCATCTAAAGGATCATATCCTTGTGTGAGCAATGCGGTTAAAACTCCGGTCAGCACATCCCCACTACCTCCTGTAGCCATACCCGGATTGCCCGTGGGATTGAAATACAGCATGCCATCCGGACTCGCAATAGAAGTATAATACCCCTTCAATACCACCACCAATTGATGTTTTTCAGCCAGCTCCCGTTGCAATTGCAATTTTTGATGATCGCTCTTCCATTCCCCTGCCAGGCGATTAAATTCCCCGGGATGCGGGGTTAAAATACTGTGTTCAGGAAGTTTACTGATCAATTCAGGCTGGTTTGAAAGCAAGTTCAGGGCGTCGGCATCCAGCACCATCGGTTTTTCATAGTGAGTGATCAGCGATCGCAGCAATTTCAAACTCGCATCTCCTTGTCCCATGCCCGGGCCTATACCAAGGGCATCAAACTCTTCAAGTTTCTCCTTTTTTAACTCATTATCCTTAGAGGCCTTAAAGATCATGGCTTCCGGCCAGTGCTGGTGGATGTAACCTTCCCCTTCTTTATCGATCAAAACCGAGGTCAGTCCGGCACCACTTCGCAAACATGCTCCGGCGGAGAGTACCGCCGCCCCGAATTTACCCCGCTCCCCTGCCCCCAAGAGTGCATGGCCGTAAGTGCCTTTGTGGGAAAACGGTTTTCTTTGAGTCACCCTTTCCTCAATATCATTAGCTTCCAGTAAATGGCACTTGATCTTCAGTTGTTGAAATCCCTGCTGATGCAAGCCGATAGGTAAGATGGTCCATTTCCCGACAAAGGGATAGGCTGAAGGATAGAAAAACACCGGTTTAGGACATTGAAAACTTAGGGTATGGTCTGCCTGAAAAATAACTTCCCTGGCAAGTTCGCGCTCATCCTCAGCCATTAGACCCGAAGGCATGTCCACCGCAAGTTTTAAGCCCTCAGCATGGTTTAATTGCCGGATCACTACTGCCGCAAACCCTTCAACCGGACGGCTTAGGCCGGTACCGAAGATCGCATCGACAATAGTAGTTTCCGCCGGCAGTTCAAATTGATGGTCATTCTCCCTCAGATAGATCGGCTCCAGTGGTAATTTTTTTAAATTGGCTTGAAAATCTTCGCTATGATTCTTGCTTAACTCAACGATAAAAAGCTTTACCTGCTGTTTTCGCTCTATAAGTTTTCCCGCTAATACCAGCCCATCTCCCCCATTATTCCCAATCCCGCAAAATATACTGAAGTGAGAAGCCTTGTTTGAGTGGATCAGGGTATTTTCTACCCAACGAAATAAGCGGCTGGCCGCTCTTTCCATCAAATCCTGGGAAGAAATCGGTTCCTCTCTGATAGTAAACTGGTCAAGCTGTTGCATTTGCTCAGCCGAGAGTACGTTTACCATTTCTTTTGTTCGTTTAAAAAGATTTCATGCATTTCCATTACCTGCGGTAACAAGTCTGCTCCGTCTTCGTTCAGGATAATAAAATCGGCCAGTTGATTGCGTTCTTCGTCGCTATATTGAAATCGCATGCGCCGTTTTACTTCCTCTTCCGAAATACTGTCCCTCAGCATTACCCGTTTTATGCGTTGTTCTTTGGGTGCAAAAACGCTCACTACCTTATCCAGGGTATGGTAGCTACCGCTTTCGAACAAAATCGCTGCTTCCTTGACCACGTATGGCCGGTGTTCAAATTGCTGGCACCATTCCTCAAACCGCTCTTCTACTTTGGGGTGTAAAATCCCGGTAAGGGTTTCCATGGCTTTGCTGTCATTAAACACCAGGGTTGCCATGCGGGGCCGGTCAATTTCCCCGGCTGAGGTGTACATATCCTTGCCGAATTTATTGCGGATCTTTTTTTTGACCGTGGGATCGTTATTGAGGATTTTCTTGCTCTCTTCATCCGAAGTGAATACCGGTACGCCCAGGTTCTTCAAAATTCGGCATACGGTGGATTTACCACTTCCAATGCCACCTGTTATACCAATTCTCAGCATTATTTCCGGATAATGAATTCTACTTTCTCAGGTTCTGACTTAAGGATAGAGGCATAAGGTGGCAACCCTTCCACCTCTACTTTCAATTTTTTATATTCTTTCTTTTCGCTGGTGTAATGCACATTTGCCTTTACGATAGATGAATCTACATATTCGTATTTGCTAAGCGGCACGATCAGGGTCAGTAGAACTTCATCGGGAAAGGTTTTCAGATCAATACCAGACACTTCGCTTTTAGGAATAATAGTTAAAGTGAGTTTCTTTTCCGTAAACTTT
>CAZBIF010000035.1:227-10383 GCA_964492055.1 uncultured Flavobacteriales bacterium | reverse complement strand
CCACCGGCACTAAAATATTTACCCTGGCAGGTTCCACCATCACCCCACCTACTTCCTTATCGGCTACCATCTGTAACTGCAAGGTAAGCGAATCTTCCAGGTTTTTACTTGTTTTTTTTTCTGTTTTTATGAAGGTAAGGCTATCGATAAAATAGGCTGGCCCGGATACGGTAACCGAATCCGGCGAAACCGTAAAATCACTGCGAAGGCGGTAGCCTGAGGCATAGGTTAAGTCATGATCGAATACCACCGGTACCTTTTTACTTTTACGAAGGGCGGTATGAAAATACAAGGTATCGGGGGAAATGTATCTCAAGCTGAGGTCATGGTCAATTTTCTGGATCACCTTGTTGCGCAATTCTGTGGTTTTCAGAAAGTACAAACCCTCCTCGTAATGGGGTTTGGCAGCATTCAGATCAACTTCGATACGTTGATCGTCCAGTGACCACTGTTGTCCAAGAAGCTGAAAACCGGTACCTCTTACCTCCAGGTTAAGGAATTTCTGGGGTTCAGAAGTTAGTACAAACTGATCTGAAAGAGCGGTGTATTCTACCGGCAAACTCAGGGATGTAGAATACTCCTTGGAAAGGGCAGTAAGCAACCAGAAAAAAGTAGAAAGCAACAAACAAAAAAGAAAGATGTAAGCCTTTTCACTAAGCTTTCTCTTTCCTTTTTGCTGATCGATAAAAAAATTCTTAACCCAGCGCTTCACGACTTATCTTTCGTGAAAAGTACGAATTATTTAGTGCTGGTACTCAACTGCTCGTTGCCGGTAAAATCAGAGGATATGGCTGATTTTTCCACGGTGATCTTCATGCCCTGGGCAATTTCTACGATCACAGTATTGGCCTTTACTTCAAGGATTTTCCCATGAATGCCCCCAATGGTGACTACCTTGTCGCCTTTCGCCAGACTTTCCCTGAATTTACGTTGCTCTTTCTGCTTTTTAAGCTGAGGCCTGATCATGAAAAAGTAAAAAACAACGATGATCAGGATCAGAGGCAAAAAAGACATGATGCCACCTTCCCCTCCTGTAGGAGCCATTAATAAAATTGAATTCATAATTATTGCTGATTATCTGGTGTTAAAACATTTCCTTTAATGGCGATGACTTTGGTATTGGGTTGAGTGTTTGCCACCAGGGTAATGGTTTTATGTTGCTTTCCTTTCTTACCATTGCTGTCAAAAACCACTTCGATCTCACCTTCTTGTCCCGGCTTGATGGGTTGCTTTGGCCAGAGAGGTACGGTACAACCGCAACTCCCCCGCGCATCGGAAATGATGAGGTTGGATTCGCCTACATTTTTAAACCGAAACCGGCGTTTCACTTTTTCGCCTTGGGAAATTTCCCCAAAATCAATTACTTCTTCTTCGAATTCAAAAGCAGGCATAGAGGCTTGATCTGCCTCACCACTTGCCGTTTCCGGGTTATCGACTATATCCGTATTGAGCTCTTCGCCAGTGCTGTTTTCACTTTCTTTACCTTCGTTCTGACAAGCTGAAAAGATGGTAGCTGTGATTAATAACAGGATTAAAAATTTTGTTTTCATATTTATTATTTTAAATTATAGACATTTGACTATAGACCTTAGAAGTTTCTGATTTCATCTTTCTGAATTCAGATTTTCTATTTCACCCTTCGACACACATTGGTACATTGGTACATTGGTACATTGGTACATTGGTACATTGGTACATTGGTACATTGATTATTGCATTAACCCCCTACCTGTTTTTTTGATCATTTTCTTTTCTTTAAGTTCAATCAGCAATTTATCCAATACCCCGTTGATAAACATCTTGCTTTTGGCGGTACTGAAAAGTTTTGCCATTTCAATGTATTCGTTCAGGGTAACTTTTTCAGGAATGGAGGAAAAGTGAGTTAATTCGGTAATTGCCATCTTCATCAATAAAACATCCAGTAAAGCAATGCGGTCTACCTCCCAGTTTTTGGTTTTCGCCTCAATCAACTTACTGTTTTCTTTATCGTTAGTGATGGTTTTGCGGAAAAGGTGCTTAATAAAGTACAGATCTTCTTCTTTATCCTTCAGTAAATCAGGAATAGGTTTGAAACTATCCTCACTCTTGATTTTACTAAAATAACGCATGGCCATCAGTATGGCATAATCATGGTCATCAAAATCCCAATAGATGCTTCTTTCCTGAAAGGCCGAGTAAATATCATCATTCCCCAGAATGAAGCGGTCAAATAGTTTTTCCAGAAAGCGGCGGTGTTCTGACTTTATATCCTCCGCATTTAAAAACTCCCGGTACACATCGCTCTGCCGGATCTCTTTCCATAATTTTTTAATACTATCCCGATCCTTGCTCCAGGAAACT
Source organism: uncultured Flavobacteriales bacterium (assembly GCA_964492055.1). GTDB lineage: Bacteria > Bacteroidota > Bacteroidia > Flavobacteriales_E > Vicingaceae > CAZBIF01. Next base: position 8,043 of record CAZBIF010000035.1, on the reverse strand, counting down.
TTTTGATCGCTGATCTTCTTCTTCAACTGAGGATGTTCCCTAAGGGCTTGTATCAGGTAACTTTCCACAAAGCGACGATTGGGGTTGATATCCTCTTCGGTGGGCAGCACCTTATTTCGGGCTTCGGCCATTTGTACCTCGGCCATGTCAGCTAATTCCACGGGAAGGATGAGATAATGCAGGTACAATTGATAAACGCGGTCTATGCTCAGCATGAGTTGCTTTTCAAACTGCACCATATCAGGTTCGGCAGATTGAAAGTAAGCATATAATGCTTGCATTACCTTTATGCGCAAGATCCGGCGGTTGAGCATGCCCGTTTAGAGGGTGGTTTTTAGTTGGGAAACCGACTTGATCCTTTGTTCTGCCATACGCATAGCGGCCTGGTGTGTAGTGATGTTTTCCATGGAAGCCACTTTAAATATCTCCAGGGTGGTCTCGTAAATATTCTCTGTCAATTCCATCACCCTGGCTTTGCTAATGCCTTCTACTTCCCGGTAAACGTTTATTAACCCTCCGGCATTGATAAGGAAATCAGGGGCGTAAATCAGCCCTTTTTCCATGATGCGGGCACCGTGAATATGTTCATCTGCGAGCTGATTGTTTGCCGCTCCGGCAATGATCTCACATTTCAGCCGGTCCAGGGTGTCATCATTCAGGGTGGCACCGAGGGCACAAGGTGCATAAATATCCATTTCGGTATCATAGATATCTTCCCCACTTACCACAGCGGTATTAAATTCTTCAGCCACCCGCTTAACCCGCTTGTGATTGATATCGGAAACGGTAACCTTGGCATTCTCTTCGGTGAGGTACTTCACCAGGGTTTCCCCCACATGCCCAACTCCCTGCACCGTGATCTTTTTACCGGAAAGGGAGTCATCACCGTAATGAACCTTAGCTGCTGCCTTCATGCCCATATAAACCCCGTAAGCAGTTACCGGTGACGGATCACCACTTCCACCCAGGGATTCCGGCAGGCCACTGACAAAATCGGTTTCCATTTTTACATACTCCATATCGCGGGGACTGATCCCCACATCTTCAGCAGTAATGTATTTTCCATTCAGGCTGTTCACGAATTTGCCGAACCGGCGGAATAAAGCCTCTGATTTTTGAGTGTAGGAATCCCCTATAATGACAGCTTTGCCACCCCCCAGGTTCAAGCCACTGATAGCGGCTTTAAAAGTCATGCCCCGGGATAAGCGCAAAACATCGGTAAGCGCTTCTATTTCATTATTGTACATCCACATCCGGGTGCCGCCTAAAGCCGGCCCCAAAGTGGTATTGTGTATGGCGATAATAGCTTTTAACCCGGTAGCCTGATCCTGGCAAAATACCACTTGTTCGTGGTTATTAATACCCATTTTTTCGATTACAGGGTTTTGATCAACAGTCAGTTCTTCCAGGTTTAATACCTCATCCATGCGTCTTTTTCTTAGTTGATTTAACGATAATCTTTATCCTAACTTTGCGTAGTAGAACGTCCCCTTTTCGGGATGGCAAAAGTATTTATAAAAAATCGATTAGTAAACCCTGGCCGAAGAGTAGATGAAGTCCTTAAAGTACCTAAATAAATACCTGCTTAAATACCGATGGCGGTTAGGGCTGGGTATTCTCTTCGTAGTGATCTCCAATATTTTTGCCATCTATCCGGCCCAGATCATCCGGGAGGCATTTGACGCGGTAGCTCGTTCGGCCAACCTCAGCCCTGAAAAAGATGCTTCCGCAGTAATTGGGCTAATTTTTTCACCTCCTTTACCGAAGACATGAGCTTGGGGCAGGCGCTGCTCTTTTTTGCCGGCTTGGTTTTGTTGATGGCCCTGCTCAAGGGGGTTTTTACTTTTTTCATGCGGCAAACCATCATCATTATGTCCCGCCTGATAGAGTACGATCTGAAAAATGAGATCTATGCCCACTATCAGGAGCTGAGCATGTCTTTTTACAAACGAAACAATACCGGGGATATCATGAACCGCATCAGTGAAGATGTAAGCCGGGTGCGCATGTATCTGGGTCCAGGTATAATGTATACCATTAACCTGATCACGCTGTTCGTTATGGTGGTCACCGTGATGTTGCATATTGATATAACCCTCACCCTATATGCTCTTGCCCCATTGCCCATTCTCTCGGTTTTGATCTATTTCGTTAGCAATAAGATCAATCAAAAGAGCGAGAATGTACAGGCTTTACTGAGTAAACTGTCCACCTTTTCCCAGGAAAGTTTTTCCGGCATTCGCATCATCAAATCCTTTGTGAAAGAGAAATACATGAACGGGGTATTGAAAGGGGAAGCGGAAAACTATCGCGATAAAAACCTTGAACTGGTCAAACTGGAAGCCTTCTTTTTCCCTATTATGATGATGCTTATCGGGCTAAGCACTATTTTGACCATTTATATCGGCGGTATAAAAACCATTGCGGGAGAGATCACCCTGGGAAATATTGCTGAGTTCATTATTTACGTGAACATGCTCACCTGGCCGGTAACCGCTTTGGGCTGGGTTACCTCCCTTGTGCAACGTGCCGCAGCTTCCCAGAAAAGGATCAATGAATTCCTGGAAACCGAGCCGGAGATCAAAAACCCCAAGACTGAAACCCAGGAAATTAAAGGAAAGATAGAGTTTAGAAAAGTATCTTTTACTTATCCGGAATCGGGCACCCGTGCGCTACAACAAATAAGTTTTTCGGTTAAACCCGGAGAAACCCTCGCCATTGTGGGGCGGACCGGCTCAGGAAAGTCAACCATCGCGGATCTGATCTGCCGGCTGTTTGACGTAAGTGAAGGGGAAATCCTGATAGACGGTACCGACATCCGGAATATTAACCTCAATGCATTACGCGATGAAATAGGTTATGTTCCGCAAGAGGTATTCCTCTTTTCGGACACCATCCGGAACAACATTTCATTTGGTATAAAGCAGGAAGCAGTAGCGCAGGAAAGAATCGAGAATGCAGCCAAAGAAGCCGCCATTCATGATAATATTATCAAATTCCCCAAAGCTTACGAAACCGAACTTGGAGAGCGGGGGATTACGCTATCCGGTGGACAAAAGCAAAGGATATCCATTGCCCGGGCGATCATCGACCGTCCCAAAATATTACTCTTTGACGATTGCCTATCTGCTGTGGATACGGAAACGGAAGAGATCATTTTAAATAGCCTCCGGGATATCATGCAGGAAAAAACTTCTCTCATCATTTCCCACCGCATATCTTCCGTAAAGCATGCCAATCATATTCTGGTACTAGATGAAGGGAAGATCATTGAAGAAGGCACTCACGAAGAGTTGCTCAACCGCAAAGGGGCATACTTTGAAATTCACCGTAAACAATTGCTGGAAGAACAAAAGAGCGTGGCCTAGCTGCCGTACCGAGCGTAAATTTTATTAGATTTGTTTTAATTAATCCAAAATCTACTGTTTATAGAAAATAAAACTACTTACTCATGCAGGCTAAAGAGAAAGATGGTTCAAAGCGAAGGACCGATGATATTTATTCACAATCGCTAAGGGCAGGAAACCGCACCTATTTTTTTGATGTAAAATCCACCAAATCCGATGACCTCTATCTGACCATTACGGAAAGCAAAAGAAGGTTTAATAATGATAATGGAAAGTTCTTTTATGAAAAGCACAAGCTATTCCTCTATCCGGAGGATTTCAAGGATTTCTGTGATTATTTAAACAGTACCCTCGATAAAATTAAGGAAATGAAGGGAGGGGAAGAGATTGAAAGGCGCAGCGAGCAATCGTTTGAAGATGAGAATGAGACCAAAGAAAACCATGTTTCTGATCATGATACCGAAAAGGAAGAGGCAACGGAATTTTCGAATGTGAGTTTTGAGGATTTGGGGAAATAGCAATTGTCCCTATTTCTTAATTTGATTGGATTTTTTATGAATTAATTTATAATTAGTACCAAAATCTTGATTGGTAACCCAATGATATTGACTAACTATTTCGGAAACTACCTTAAATTTCTCTTGCTTATTATTTCTTTTGGTGCCATCCCGGAATCTCTATTCTCACAAATTTTTACCAATCCTGGTTTAGAAGGCACTCCCGCTCAGAACACTTCTCCCACGAATTGGTCAATCTGCGGCGGCACTCCTGACTTACATAATTATCCAAGCGGTCCGATTTACCAACCCACTCAAGGCAACAACTTAGTGGGCTTGGTGAAAATATTTCCCGGTTTGAATGAGAGGATAGGACAACAATTACCTAACAGACTGGATAGTACCAGCTGCTACTCCTTTGACATAGACCTTCAAAATTATAACGCTGGGCTATTTAATACTACCAATGGGTATTTTGTGGTTTGGTTGAGTAACAAACCCTGTGGACAGACTTTTCAAGCTTATAAATCCCCTTTAATAACTCATAATTCCTGGAAGACCTATACCATCAACTTCATTCCCGATAGCAATTATCAATATGTCACTTTTGATCTACACCGCCCTGCTAATAATTTAGGGGATGTAGGTATGTTCCTGGATAATATTGATAACGAGATAGTAAGTAACTTATCTTTAGTTGATCTTGGGCCGGATACTACCTTGTGTATCGGAGATACCCTAACTTTTGATTTTAGTAAAACCAATTTGGATTTTGTATGGCAGGATAATTCGACGGATTCGATTTACGATGTAGTGCAAAGTGGAAAATATAAAGTTACCATCAGTACTTCCGGCAATTGTCAAAAAGTAGACTCAATTACAGTTACTTTTCCTGAAAAATTAAATTTAGGTAACGATACCACTATTTGCAGCGTTGATTCTATCCTGCTAAATGCTACCACCGCAAATGGCGTTTATCAATGGAGTACCGGGCAAAGCACCCCTACCATCTATACCGGTGATTCCGGCTTTTACCAGGTGACAGTGAGTGCAGGGAATTGCACCCAAACCGACAGTCGGCAGGTAGGTTTTTTTCCGTCCCCTTCATTTAGTCTGGGAAACGATACGGTACTGTGTGCTCCTGCCACTTTAACTTTGCGATCCGGGATCGCCGGAGCTACTTACCGCTGGCAGGACAATTCTATGGCCGATACCTTTTTAGTTGATCAGGCCGGAACTTACTATTTGGCTTTGACCTTGAACGGATGTACTTATTACGACACGATTCTAGTAGATTACCTCAATCTTAAGAGTGTGAATTCAGGGCCTGATCAAACTATTTGTGCAGGCGATTCAATCAACCTGAGTGTGCCTTTCAGCTCTCCTCCCACTTCCATTCAATGGCACAGGAAAGGCAGCAATCAGGTATTGAGCACTTCTAATTCAATTCAAATTTCCACCCCGGATACCTTCTGGGTAGAAGTTCGGCTAGGAGTTTGTGTAGGCACGGATACCATCATTATAAACCAGCTGGATCCAATTCCCCCGGTAGATCTGGGAGAAGATGTTGTTTTATGTTATGGGGAATCGCTTCTATTGAATGCTACCGTAAGCGGGGCAACTTATATGTGGCAGGATAATTCCACCCAGGCTACTTTTACGGTAACCCAGGCAGGTACATACAGTGTTACCGTATCATTAAATGGCTGCACAAAATCGGATGAAGTAAAGGTAGGTTACAACCCTTTGCAGCCTATCAATCTGGGGAAGGATACCACTTTGTGTGAAGGGGAAGTACTGCCGTTGCAACTGACTGTTCCCCAATTCGATTCCTTGCGATGGAGTAATGGGAGTTCAGCACTCTCCCTCACCATATCCCAGGCAGGCAAATATTGGGTGAGTGTTTATCTGGATAGTTGTCTGGTATCGGACACCATACAGGTTTTCTATACTCCCCCTATTCCTATTATTGATCTGGGGCCTGACATCGCATTATGTAATGAGGATAGCCTATTACTTGACGCAACGGTTAGCGGACCCCCAGTCACCTATACCTGGCAGGACAATAGCACCTCCTCAACCTACCTGGTAAAAAATCCCGGCACCTATAGTGTGACTGTGGCCCGTGGCAGATGTATAAAAACAGATCAGATAACTATAACTTATGATCAATTGCCGCCGGTGGAACTGGGACCTGATAGAGCTATTTGCAGTAATGAAGATTTTTATTTAAATGTACCCTTTACCGCCGGTGCTATCTATCAATGGCAAGACGGTTCAACCCAAAGCAGGTATAAAGTGAATAATGCAGGCAAGCATTGGGTTACTGTCACCAAGGGAGCCTGTAGCTTTTCAGATACCGTAAGCATCACATACAAAGCCGTCCTACCTGAAATTGATTTTGGGGAAGACACCATTCTCTGCTCCGATCAATCCTGGTTACTGGATGCTACCGTAAATGGAGCCACCTATACCTGGCATGACAATACTTCCACCCCTACTTATCTGGTACAGCAATCTGGTTTTTATGCAGTTACAGTCACTTTAAATGGATGTACGGAAACGGCTGACGTTAATGTAAAATACAACAACCTCCAGGCAGTGGATATAGGAAATGACACGAGTATTTGTCCAAACGACAGTTTATTGCTTGAGGTATTTGCCGATCCAAATACTATTATCCGTTGGAATAACGGAAATACCGGTAAGCAAATATTTGCAAAACCAGGCGGAAAATATTATGTAGATATCAGACAAGGAGGTTGTGAATTTTCTGATACCATAAATATAGGTTCAACGGGTAGTGTACCTACCATTGAATTAGGAAACGACACCCTGTTATGTCCGGCTGCCAGCTATACTATCAATGCTATTTCCAATGCTACGCAATTTCAGTGGTCTACCGGCACTACCACCCAATCCATCCTTATTGAGCAGGCGGGAACTTATACCGTGACCGTGGCAAATAATACCTGTGATGCTATAGATTCTGTGAAAATTCAATACATTACTCCTCCATCTTTAGGAATTAATGATACAACTATTTGTAAGGATGATTTATTAATACTTGATGGTTCCACTCCTGCTGCCAACTACTTATGGCAAGATGGTTCCACTTCAGCAGCCTACCTGGTAACAACTACAGGTACCTACCAGCTACAGTGGATTTTTCCTGCTTGTACTTTCGCATCAGAAGAGGTGACGGTGAATGAGGAAGATTGCACTTGTCAATTGGCACTTCCCAATGTGTTTTCTCCCAATGGGGACGGACTGAATGATGAATGGGTTATTGAGGGGAAATGTGAACTTCTTAAGTATGTGCTAACTATTTATAATCGATACAATGAGGTTGTCTTCCAATCCTATAGTCCTAAACATTCGTGGGACGGAAGATCAGATGGTAAAGAAGTTAGTGAGGGAGTTTATTTTTATGTAATGAGGTACCAGTTTAGCAGCCAAGAGTTAAAGAAGAAAAGCGGAAGCGTATTTTTAGTGCGATAAATTGGTGCTGAGGATCAGTTTCCTGCTTTTTTCAAAACAGGGATAAAGGACTATATCGTTTTCTACAAAAGGAACTTCTTGCCTGAATGCTATCTTCAGCTTTTCTATACGCGCTGAACTTTTACCCTCCCGAAAATCGAGGGCTTGACAAGCTGCCATCCATTCAATGGCCAGAATACGCTCATAATTTTCCACTACCTGTAACAGTTTGGTAGCGGCATTGGCTCCCATACTCACATGGTCTTCCTGTCCGTTGCTGGAGTCGATGGAATCAATGGATGCCGGGGTGCACAATTGCTTATTCTGGCTTACCGCGGATGCGGCGGCATACTGAACGATCATAAAACCCGAATTCAAACCGGCATTGCTGATCAGGAAGGGGGGGAGGCCCCGCTGCCCGGAGACCAGTTTGTAAATCCTTCGTTCGGAAATACTGCCTAATTCTGCGATGGCTATGGCCAGGAAATCGAG
>CAZBIF010000035.1:0-217 GCA_964492055.1 uncultured Flavobacteriales bacterium | reverse complement strand
CCGTGAAAATTACCGGCCGAGATTACTTCATCTTCCTCTTCAAACAAAGTGGGATTATCCGTCACCGAATTGATCTCGGTCTCTATTACTGACACCGCATAATTTATGGTGTCTTTACTAGCCCCATGCACCTGCGGAATGCATCGCATGCAATAAGGGTCCTGCACGTGTTTTTTCACCGCTCCGGTCAATTCACTATCTGCGAGTATATCCCTGA
>CAZBIF010000034.1:15161-19974 GCA_964492055.1 uncultured Flavobacteriales bacterium | reverse complement strand
CCTGCCTCCTGCTCGTATAAACTAAAGGTATTCTCTGTATTCACCTGCGATATTTTGTTGCCCGTGGTCAACACCCCCTCCCCTAGCTTAAATTCATAGTCCGCTTTGGCGGAAAGCGCCTGTATATCTATGGGCGTGCGCTGGAAATTGATGTTTTCGCTGGTGATGATCTCCTCCTCAGGGGTGACGTAAAAGTTGGGTTGCAAGGTCTCCCCATCGTTGGTATAAAATACGTAGTCCATATCCATAGTCAGTTTGCGGCCGTTGGTATCTTCGTAAGTGTAGTTTGCATTCAAAGTGTAGTTGCGCACCTCATTACTGCTGCGGTTGGGGGCCAACAGGATGCTGTCTATCTCACCATCCGCAGCCATGCCGATTTCCGTGCGTCCGTCGGTGCGGTGCTTATCTTCGTTGAAGGTGGCACTGCCCGAAACGCCCAGGGTGCTGTGCTTACCCATGTAATAATCCAGACTGGCATTCAGGCGGTCGTTCATGCTTTCAAACTCCGAATCCGTTTCGTTGTTGAAGAAGAAATCACCCTGCCGGCGGTACATATCGAAAAAGCCGGTTGACTTCCCCTGGTAATGGGAATAGGTAAGCAAGCTGGCGAATTTGCGCTGCCGGTGGTTGAGGTTGAGGGTGGTGTTGTTGCGGCCATAGTCACCATAGGTGAAAGTATTGGTCAGGCTGCCCTTGGTGCCCAGCCCCTTTTCCCGCTTGAGCACTATGTTCAGAATGCCGGCATTTCCGGCCGCATCGTATTTGGAGGAAGGCTGGGTAATGATCTCTACTTTTTCTATCTCTTCCGCCTTCAGGCTTTTGATGTAATTGGTCAGGTCGGTGCCTTGCAGGTAAGTTTGCTTGCCGTTAATGTAAACCGTCACCCCGGACTTACCTTCCACAATGATGTTCTCATTGTTATCGATCTGCAGGCCTGGAGCCTTACGCAAGAGTTCTATGCCGTTGTCCCCGCTGGCACCCAGGTTTTTGGACACATTGAAAACGGTTTTATCGGGTTCCACCTCCACCAGGGCGCGTTCTTCGGTGATCTCCACCTCATCCAATTCCGTGCTGGCAAGCTGCATTTTAATGGCCTTCAGATTACCGTCACTTACCCGCAGGTCTACTTCCATACTTTTCGCCTGATAACCTACAAAGCTAATCCCCAGGTAGTAGGTTTCAACGGGCAGGTTTTTGAAACTGAAGGTACCGTCGGCCCGGGAAGTTTCCAGCTTATAAAGGCTGCTATCGCTCTTCAGCAACTGAATGGTGGCGTAGGGGAGAGCTTGATTGTTTTCATCAAGCAACACCCCTTTGATCTCCTGCGCACCAGCATTTGCGATTAGCATTAAGAAACACAGTACATTCCAACAGCTCCGCATAATTTTGATTTAGAGCATCAAACTTTCTCAGAAATCCTGCAGCTAACAATAAAATTCAGTTGAACGGAAAATAATTAAGATGAGAGGTTTTTAAGAATAACCAATACTAACGCTTAACTAAATAAACATCTTCCCTTTTCAAGCCTTATATTTATTCAGTTTGCTTATTTTACATTTGTTTAACTGAAGCCGGAGAATATCAAACAAGAAATAATAATTGCCATTAATCTTTCTTTTAAACAGCCCCTTAAAAGGATTTCTAATGTCCCTTTTTTATGGGTAGTTATTTCTTTTTTGGCACTCAACTGGCAAGCCTGCTCCCCAAAGATCAGTCCCATCCCCCCGCCCATTGAAGAAGCAGAAGCATTTTCCCCCGGCGGTGACAGCCTGCTTGCAAATACCTGGTGGGAAAGCTTCGGGGACAAGCAACTGAATGAACTCATGGATAGTGCATTTGCCGGGAATATGGACCTGGCTACCGCCTGGTACCGCCTGCAGGAAGCCGAGGCCATCCGCAAGGTTCAGTCTACTTTCCTCCTGCCCGGCTTACAGGGCGATGCCCGCACCGCCATCAGCCGACCCGAGCCCGATTTTGCCGGCGGTGAGAACACCCAGCTCGGTGCTTCCGCCAGTTATGAAATTGACCTATGGGGCAGGATCCGTGCCGGTGTACAAGCCGAGGATTTCCGCATTCAGGCCAGCTATTACGATTATAAAACCACGGCCATGTTACTGAGTGCCAATGTGGCCACCAGCTGGTTCCGTCTGCTCACCGCTACCCAGCAAGTGCAGTTGATCGATCAGCAGATCCGGACCAACAAGGAGGTCATACAGTTGATCAAAAACCGTTTCAGTGCGGGCCTGGTTAAAGGGGTTGATGTATTGCGGCAGGAGCAACTGCTGGAACAAAGCCGCAGCCTGAAAATCGAATACCAGGCCAACCGACAGCTGCTGAAAAACCAGCTTGCAGTCCTGCTCGGCAAACCTCCACAGAATTTCGAACTGATAGTAGAAGATACCTTGCCCCTGCTTCCCCCTACGCCGGCAACTGGCCTGCCGCTTGAACTGGTGCGCCGCCGCCCCGACCTGCAAAGGGATTATTATCAACTGATGGCAGCTGACCGCGATATGGCCGTGGCGGTAAGGAATAAATTCCCCCGTCTTTCCCTCAACCTGGCTGCCCAGACCCGCTCCAACACCTATGCCGGTCTGTTTAATGAATGGGCGTATACCCTGGCGGCCAACCTGGTGGCACCAATTCTTTACTGGGGCAGGCTACGGGCGCAGGTTGACCGTGCCGAGGCCATTAAATACCAGCAATTGCACCAGTATGGACAGAGTGTGCTGAATGCTTTCCGGGAAGTGGAGAATGCCCTCATCAATGAGCAGCGGCAACAACTACAGGTAGAGATCCTGAAAAAGCGCTTGCTCATGGCCAATAAAACCAACCAGCAGTTGCGCACCGAATTTGTCTATGGCGTAAGCGAATACCTGGACATCCTCCTGGCCCAGGATCAGGAGCAGCAATTGCAGCGCAACTTGCTGGAGGCCATTCAGCAGCAATATGAGATCAGGATTTCCCTTTACCGGGCCCTGGCCGGTGATTTTGCACTGGAGGAGCCTGAAGCAGAAGAAAATAATAGCAATCCGTCAGTAAGATGAAAAGATCATGAGCAGGAATAAAGTAATCATCATTTGTGGGGGCATCCTACTGTCAGCCGTAGTGCTGGTATTGCTCATTTACGGCACAGAACCTACCGCCAAAAGTGAGGCAGCCACCAAAAAAACCGCTATGCTGGTCAGCGTGAAGCAAGTCAGCAAAGGCGACTTTACCCCCACTTTCCAGGCAACCGGCACCGTGCAGGCTTTTGAAGATGTTAGCCTGAATGCCCAGGTAAGCGGACAGGTGATCCGTAGGAACCCGACCTTTGTCCCCGGCGGCATTGTTAAAAAAGGGACTGAATTACTGAAAATAGAACCCGCAGATTATTACAACCTGGTAGAATTAAGAGAAAGTGAGCTTACCCAGGCCCAAACCAACCTGGAGGTGGAAATGGGGAGACAGAATATCGCCGAGCAGGACCTTTCCCTGATCGGGGGTGATTCCCTGAACGAACAGCAACGCTCCCTGGTACTGCGTGAACCCCAGTTGGAAGCGGTCAGGGGTCAGCTGAAAGCCGCCAAAGCCTCCCTGGAGCAAGCCAGGCTGAACCTGCAACGCACTTCGGTAACAGCCCCTTTTGACGCCCGCATCATCAGCCAGAATGTTTCCGTAGGTTCCCAGGTATCCCCCGGTGACAACCTGGGCCGGTTGGTAGGTATCGAAAATTACTGGGTGGAAGTAAGTATCCCAGTCAAAAAGTTGAAATGGCTGCGTTTTCCACAACAGGATGAAAGGGGAGCTGAAGTGATCATCAAGAACAGCACCGATTGGGAGGAAGGAGAAAGCCGTAGCGGTTATCTGGAGAGCAAGGTAGGCGCCCTGGACCGCCGCAGCCGGCTGGCGAGGGTACTCATTAAAATACCTCAGCCGGTGGCCGGTGATACCGCGGAAGGTTCAGGCCCTGAACTAATGATCGGGAGTTTCATTGAAGCCTACCTCAAAGGAGAAAAAGTAAAAAATGTAGTACCGGTTGAACGGGATTTTATCCGCACGGGCAATACCGTCTGGGTGATGAGAGATGGATTGCTGGAGATCCGCCCGGTTAAAATAAAGCTCATGGATGCCACCCATGCTTTCATTTCGGAAGGGCTAGAGGAAGGGGAATTGATCGTTACATCCAACATCAGCACGGTGACCGACGGCATTCCCCTGCGCACCGAAACCGAAAGTAGTAAGACGAATAGCACCGATGGAAGATAAGCCCAATCTATCACCGGGAAAGCAGGGCATGATCGGCTTTATGGCACGCAACCCAGTGGCCGCCAACCTGCTCATGCTGGTATTGGTCGTGGGGGGCTTGTACACCATGTATTCCATACAAAAAGAAGTTTTTCCCCAGTTTCAGCTGGATTTTGTCAATGTGAGCGTTTCCTACCCCGGCGCTTCACCTGAAGAAGTGGAACAAGGCATATTGATGCCGGTGGAAGAAGCAGTCCGCGGCATACAGGGGATCAAGGAGATGGTGTCCACCGCTGAGGAAGGCTCGGGAACCGTAGAGATTGAGCTGGTGGCCGGCACCGACCGCATGAAGGCTTTTCAGGACATCGACCAGGCGGTGAACCGCATCCGTACCTTCCCGGACGATATTGAAGAACCGGAAGTAGTGCTTCGGGACCGGCAGCGTGATGTGATGGATATTTCCCTTTACGGGGAGGTGGATATCTGGACCCTGCGGAAGCTGGGTGAACGCCTGCGTAACCGCCTGTTGAGCCAGCCGCAGATCACCCAAGTGGAACTGAGCCGGGTACCCGATTACGAGACCAGTATT
>CAZBIF010000034.1:13591-15145 GCA_964492055.1 uncultured Flavobacteriales bacterium | reverse complement strand
GAAATTCCCAGCTACAACCTGCGGAAATACGGGCTCACCCTGGGGCAGGTGGCCGATATAATAGCTGCCAGTAGCCGCAATGTGCCTGCGGGAGCAGTGGAAACCAGGTCAGGGGAGATACTGCTGCGTATGAAAGAACGCAAACAATGGGCAGAGGAATTCGCCAACATCACCATTGCCACTTCGGCCTCCGGTACGCAAGTGAAACTGGGGGAAATCGCCACCATTACAGATGGTTTTGTGGAAACGGGTTTTCACGGTCAGTTTAACCAGCAACCGGCAGTGAGCCTGGAAATATACCGGGTGGGTGAGCAATCCCCCCTGGAAATCGAAGAAATAGTCAATGAATTGCTCGCGGATTTCCAGATGCCGCCGGGCGTAAACTACCGCATCGACAGCAACCGGGCGGAAGATTACCGGGAACGCCTCTCCCTGCTTACTGAAAACGGCCTGATGGCCATCGTGATCGTGATGCTGATCCTTTCCCTCTTTCTGGAATACCGCCTGGCATTCTGGGTAATGGCCGGTATGGTGATCTCTTTCATCGGGGGCATCCTCTTCCTCCCCCTGATCGGGGTGAGTATCAACATGATCTCCATGTTCGGTTTCCTGGTGGTACTGGGCATTGTGGTAGATGATGCCATTGTGGTGGGGGAAAACGTCTTTGAATACCGTCAGCGGGGCAGGGGCATCATGCAGGCTGCCGTGCAAGGGACCAGAGACGTGGCCAAGCCGGTACTTTTCAGTATCCTTACCACCATCATTGCTTTCATACCCCTGCTCTACATTCCGGGAGAAACGGGAAAATTCTGGTGGCCCCTGCCTGCGGTGGTGATCGTCATCCTTGCCATCTCCCTCGTAGAGGCCCTCTTTATCCTACCAGCCCACCTGGGGCACATCAAAAAAAAGCAGAAAAAAGGCTTCTTCCTCAAGCTGGAACAAAACCAGCAACGTTTCGCCAACGGCTTTGAAAACTTCATCCGCAAGCGGTATCGCCCCTTCCTGGACCGATGCCTCCAATACCGTTACATTACCCTCACCCTGGCGGTAAGTATTCTGCTGATCGTGGGCAGCTATGGATTTAGCGACCACATGGGCATGATCCTGATGCCGGAGGTGGCCGCCGATGAGATTGAAGCCGGCATCCGCCTGCCGGTGGGTACTACCCTGGACCAGGCTGCGGAAGTGGCAGAGGAAGTCACCGCCGCTACCCGGAAAATGTTTGACGAACACAACCTTTACGAAGCAGCCGAAGGGATCAAAACCAACGTGCGGGGGCAGAACTTCATAGATGTGGAGATCGTGATGAAACCACCGGATGAGCGGGAAATGACTGCCCGGGAGGTGATCGCCCTATGGCGGGACAACATAGGGGATATCCGGGGAGTGGACCAGATCACCTTTGAGGCCGAACGGGGGCCGGGAGGTGCCAGGCAGGACATTACCATTGACCTCAGCCATACGGATATAGCCACCCTGGAACAGGCCAGTGCAGCCTTTGTCAACCGCATGGAAGCATTTGAAAATACCAGGGATGTAAGCGACAATTACAAC
>CAZBIF010000034.1:11350-13570 GCA_964492055.1 uncultured Flavobacteriales bacterium | reverse complement strand
ATTTTGAGCTGCTGCCTGCCGGCAGGAACCTTGGCCTCACCTCTTCGGAGGTTGGACGGCAGGTGAGGGATGCCTTTTTCGGGGCCCTGGCCATGCGGCAACTCCGGGGCAACAACGAAGTGGAGATCCGGGTGAAGCTGCCGCTGGAGGAACGCCAAGACATCCGCGAGCTGGAAGATTTCATTATCCGAACTTCGGATAGTGTGGAAGTCCCCCTGCTGGACGTGGTGAAGGTGAAAGAAAGGGAAGCATTTACCTCCATAAACCGCCGCGACGGCAGGCGGGTGGTAAGTGTGGGCATGGACGTGGAACCCACTAACGCCACCAACCGGGTGATCAGTCGCATTAGCACGGAAGTGCTGCCCCAGTTGCGGGCAGATTACCCCGGCCTAACCTGGTCGTTTGAAGGCAGCCAGGCCGACATGCGGGAATCCACCGGATCCCTATGGGGCACCTTCTCCATGGCTTTGCTGATCATCTATGTGTTGCTGGCTCTGGCCTTTAATAATTATACCCAGCCGGTGATCGTGATGGCAGCTATCCCCTTCGGTATTGTAGGGGCGGTGATCGGCCACATGATCCTGGGTTACAGCCTTTCCCTGGTCAGCCTGATGGGCATGATCGCCCTGGCCGGGGTGGTAGTGAACGACTCCCTGATCATGGTGGACTATGCCAATGGCATCCGCAAAGAGATGAACGCCTACGAAGCCATCCATGAGGCCGGGCTGCGGCGCTTCCGCCCCATTATGCTCACCACCCTTACCACTTTTGGCGGCCTCACCCCCATCATCCTGGAAACTTCCAGTCAGGCCTACTACATCATTCCCATGGCCATTTCCCTGGGTTTCGGGATCGTTTTTGCCACCTCCATTATCCTCATCATCGTGCCTTGCATGTACCTGATGATGGAAGATATCAAAGTGTGGCTCGGGCGGCAGAAAAAGGCGGAAGTGAAGGGAAATTAAGGTAGATTAAATGCTAGAAAGCCACTTATGCTCAAAACAAGGTTTGAGCAGTGGATAGTATTAAAGGGTGAGGATGGGCATAAGAAGATCAATCCCCTTCCTCATCCGGCAGATATAGGTTCTGCTGCTCCGCGATGCGGTCAATCATCTGCCAGATCCTCACGTTTTTTACCTGGGCAAGCTTTTGATCCTGCTCCGATCGTTCAGGAAGCTGCCGCAAAATGATGATCATCAGGTCTTCCAGGGAAACCTCCCCTTCGGGACTGTCTACCAGCACCCGCATGGACCAATTGGCAAATTTCTTTTGTTCTATGGTTGTGTCGGTATACAACAGTACATCATGTCGCTCATCTCTGGTAATGTGCGTAAAGCAAGACCTTACCTCCTCCCTTGTACCTTCCAGATATTGTATGAAGTAAGTACCATTGAAATACAGGTAGCCGCTTATGCCACACTGCCTGTTGTTTCTTTGGGATGATTTCAGGATCTGGCGAATATCTTCCTCGCTAATGGTTCGAAGCGACTTGCTGATATAGACTAATGCGTAAAGACTCATACGAAAATTCTTTTTTGAATCCACAAAATTAACCACCACGGATGGGACTCAAAAAATGGCTGCTTTAATAGGATAAGTTGTTTAGCCGTGAGAAAAGAAAAGGCCTTTTCAACCATTCCGATCACTCTTACTACCCCCGCCCACTTTTATTTCTTTTACTGGCTTTTTATTTTTGTCATGGCTTATTATATATTGTTCGCATGATCTTTACCAAACCGTTAAACCGCTTGCATATCTACCTTGTCCACCTGGTGGAGAACCGACTGTGGCTGAAGGTGATCATTGCTCTGTTACTGGGTTCAGGGGTGGGGCTCCTGCTCAATCCCGCTGCGGGTTTGTTGACCGGGGAGGTGGCTAAAAGTTTGAGTTCCTGGCTAAATTTACCGGGTGAGATCTTCATGAAGCTGGTGCAGATGGTAATGATCCCCCTCATCTTCGCTTCCATCATTTCGGGCTTGGTAAGCAATGTCGCTGAAAACCTGGAAAAATTCGGCAGCAGCCTGTTGCTGTACTTTGTATTTACCACGGTGGTATCCGTTACTATTGCGGCTACTTTAGCTTACCTCTTCAAACCCGGGGAATATTTTGATCAGGTAGGCGGCTTTGTACCATCCGGTAAAGATGAACTCGCTACCCTGCCTGAGAATAGCATACGGACCCTGCCGGAATCCATCTCCCGCTTGGTACCTGCCAATCCCT
>CAZBIF010000034.1:6778-11338 GCA_964492055.1 uncultured Flavobacteriales bacterium | reverse complement strand
ACCGGAGAAATGCTAAGTGTGGTGATCTTTACCATCATTATTGGTATAGCGGTTACTAAATTACCTCCTGTGACGGCTCGCCCCCTGGTTCGTTTTGTGGAAGCCATCCAGCGGGTAAGCATGATCATTATTGGCTGGGCCATGCGCCTAGTTCCCTATGCCGTATTTGGTTTAATGGCCGCTTTGGTCTCATCTACCGGGGCCGGCATCTTTCTCGGTCTGGGTTATTACATGCTGGTGGTACTGATCGGCTTGTTGTTGCTGCTGATTTTTTATCTGTTAATTTACACCCTCCTGGTACGAAAAAATCCCTTTCATTTTTTCAAAGCGATCCGGGATGCTCAGTTACTGGCCTTTTCCACCGCCAGTTCAGCGGCTGTCATGCCGCTCTCCATGAAGATTGCCGATGAAAAGCTGCAGGTATCCTCTCACGTAAGTGATTTTGTCATCCCCATTGGGGCCACTGTAAATATGGACGGTACAGCCTTGTTTCAATGCATCACCGTACTTTTTATGGCCCAGGTGTATGGCATTGAGTTCCAACTATCGGCACACCCGCCATTCCGGGAGGAGGAGTGATCATCTTGAGCAGTATACTACAAAGCAGTGGTATACCGGTAGAGGGATTACTGGTAATCATTGGTATTGACCGTATTCTAGGTATGTTCCGTACCGCTATCAACGTTACCGGTGACCTCACAGCTACGGTGATATTCGATAAATGGTTTGGAGAGTGATCTCTATATCTGCTCCTTTGATGGCCCCGGTGTGATACTTTAAAAGCTTCCCCGCCTGAACTTTACCCTTTTCTGTTCCTTATTATTAGCATGCAGACCAAGCAGTTTCATCCCTGGCATGGCATTTCACCCGGCGAGCGTGCCCCGGAAGTGGTTAACGCCATCATTGAGATTCCCAAAAATACCCGTGCCAAATACGAGCTGGATAAAAAAAGCGGCATGCTGCTGCTCGACCGGGTGCTGTATTCCTCAGTTTATTATCCCGCCAATTACGGTTTTATTCCCCAAACCTACGGTGACGATAAAGACCCCCTTGATATCCTGGTGCTATCCCAGATCGCCATTGTGCCGCTATGCATAGTCTCTGCCCGGGTCATCGGGGTGATGCGCATGATCGATAACGATGAAAAGGACGATAAGATCATTGCTGTAGCGGAACACGATCAAAGCGTAAACCACTTTGAGAATTCAGAAAACCTGCCTGAGCACTTTTTTAATGAACTGCAAAGTTTTTTTGAGGATTATGCCAAGCTAGAGGATAAAACGGTAAGTATAGAAGCCTTCCAGCCCGCTGAAAAAGCCATGGAGATCGTTACCCAGAGCATAGCGGATTATAAGGATTTTACCAGCAATTAGTTTTCCTCTCTTCCAGGCATTTCTTCTTTTTAGGCATTCCACCATTCTAGGCATTCAGCAATTAACCCCTGCAACTATTCGTAATTCAATTATTCGTAATTCGTAATTCAATCTCCGAAGCCTCAAGGCGAAGGAGATCAATTCTAAGCATTCATCAATTCCAGGCATTCTCTAATTTCTCTCATTACCCCATTTACACATTTACTCATAGATGCATTACTACATTAAATCTTCTGAAGTAGAAAAAAGAGCAAAGAGAAAAGAAGCTAGAGAAGATTTTATATCTCATTACCGCCTAAAATTTTATAAATCGGACTTCAAAGATTAGCAGCAAACCATTTAATAATTTATCAATTTAACAAATTAACAATTCATCCATTCTAGGCAATCAGCAATTCTTCAATTTACCAATTCACTAATTTTAGGCATTCAACAATTCCAGAAATCTCCTGTTAGGAAAATAAAAAACCATGGAAAAAACCTTCACCCTCAAAAGCAAAAATCTCGGCGGCAACTTCACTAAAAAGAACATGATGGACAACTTCGGTTGCCAGGGCAATAACATTTCCCCGGACCTATACTGGGAAAATGTTCCACAGGGGACCAAAAGTTTCGCCCTTACCATCCACGATCCGGATGCTCCTACAGATAGTGGTTTCTGGCATTGGTCGGTATTTAATCTGCCAGCCGATTGCAATTCTCTGCCTGAAGATGCCGGAAATCCCGACAAAAAACTACTGCCGGAAGGCGCCTTTATGGGCCGCAGCGATGAAGGACGAAAAGCCTACGCCGGACCTTGTCCGCCGGAAGGGGATTTCACCCATTTGTACCTGATCACGGTATATGCCCTGGATACCGAAAAAGTAGGCTTCGACTCCGACACCCCCATGTCGCAATGCATTTTCCAGCTGGTAACCCAGCATGAGATTGCCCGGGCTTCTTTGGTAGCTTATTACAAACGCTAAACCGCTGATGCTTTCCCGACGCCATAGATGGACAGGGGTTTTTTTGCTCCTGTTTTTTGCTGCTTGTCAGGATATCAAACAACTTGTAAAAAAAAAATCGCCCCGGGAAGCCATGCTGCAATCGCTGGAAGAAAGCGGTCTGCTCAATAAATCCCTGGCTGCTGCCTGGCAGGCGAACTGGGAAAAAGCACGCAGCCAACCTTTGCAAATAAGCTTGCCCTACCGGGAAAAAGGTTTTTTCTATCCCGCAGATACCGAAGCGGTAGCTTATCAGTTTGAGGGCAGACGAGGGGAAAAAGTGAAAGTAGACCTGAGTAGCAAATCCGAAGTGTTTGCTGAGCTATTTCACGCAAGTGATCTGCAAAAGCCTGTGGATCACCTGACAGGTACGGAGCAGAACTTTGAAGTGGAATTAAAAAAAGACGGCAGGTACGTATTCATCTTTCAAGCCAGCCTGCTGGAAGGAGGAAGTTATGAGCTTTCGCTCACTGCTGCTGCTTCGGTTGGTTTTCCGGTTTCCGGTAAAAACAGTGAGGCAATCCGTAGTTTCTGGGGAGCTGCCCGCGATGGAGGCAATCGCTCCCATGAAGGAGTGGATATTTTTGCTGATAGAGGCACACCTGTACTGGCAGTTACCTCTGGCATGGCGCGCAGCAGGGATAACCGTTTGGGTGGAAAGGCAATCTGGCTGTATGATCCCGGCCAAGGGCGCAGCTTTTACTATGCTCACCTGGACTCCCAGTGGGTGTCAACTGCTGTGGTTGAAAAAGGAGATACCCTGGGTGAGGTAGGCAATACCGGTAATGCCCGCTATACTGCTCCTCATCTGCACTTCGGAATATATTACAGCGGACTGGGGGCTGTAGATCCATTCCCGTTTATTCAAGACGTGCGAAAGAAAACGGAACCCATTCAAGCGGATACCAATCTGATAGGAAAAGTAGGGCGCATTGCATCCAGCAGTGCTAACATCCGAAATGAGGCAGGCACTCATGGAAACCAGCCGGATACCACACTAGATAAAAATGACTTCTTCTTCATCAAAGCTGCCAGCTCCGACTGGTTCAGAATTCTGCTACCAGAAGGCAAAAGTGGTTTTGTCCACAGCAGTCTTGTCAAACAGGCTACCGCTACACCTACCGCAGTAGAGGAATCACTTGCCCTGCTGGGGGGCGGTCATTCAGCTACTGACACCCTCAGTTTGCATGATACCCTTCCGCTTATTGATGGCTATGGAAATTATCTCCTTTTGAAGGAAGGGGAAACCCATTTGCTGTTTAAAAAACTGAACTGAGGAATAAACAAAATCGCCTTGCAAAACTTATATTATAAATTTAAAAATCAAATTGAATGAATGTAGGAATTTTCTATTACAGTGCTACCGGAGTGAATTATCAACTCGCTAAATGGGCAGAAGAAGCCTTAAAGGACAGGAATGTTGAAGTACGCCGTCGCAAATTTGAAGAAGACGCCCCGCGGCAGGCCATCGAATCCAATGAGGCCTGGAAGGAATTCGTTGATTCGGAGAAGAATGAGAATGAAAAGAACATCAGTCTGGACGATCTGGAATGGTCGGATGTGATCATTTTCAGTGTACCTACCCGCTACGGCAATTATCCTTCACAGGTGCAGAAATTTTTTGACACCACCGGTGGGCTTTGGTCCAAAGGAAAGCTGGTCAATAAAATAGTCACGGCTATGGGTAGCGCACAGAACCCCCACGGAGGGCAGGAATCCACCATACAGGCGATCTACAAGACCATGTGCCACTGGGGATGCATCATCGTGCCTCCTGGATATGCTTTTGAGGAATCATTTGCTGCAGGTGGTAATCCTTACGGCACCACAACAGCTACTGATGGAAAAGGCAAGGTAAAAGACGATGTGGAATCGGCAGTAAAAAAGCAGGCGCAGCGTGTGGTTGAAGTAGCCCACTGGATCAGTAAAGGTAAAAATTAAAGAAGGGGGCGCGGAATGCGCCCTTTTAAACTTTTTTTCTGCGCATAGGTTTACTATTTATTAGAAAATGCAGCTAAACCGCCTACTTTTATTTTCTGTGATTGCCACGCTGTGGGGCTTTCAGTTAAATGCCCAGCAATCCTCCATCTTTCTCGACTCCCTTACGCAGATCGGGGTGTGCGATGAAGATGGTTATTGCATCCCCAGTTTTCCCAACATGCCAAGGCCAAAAGGCATCTCGGTTTATCAAACCCGCACCCTGG
>CAZBIF010000034.1:3637-6768 GCA_964492055.1 uncultured Flavobacteriales bacterium | reverse complement strand
TGAAACTAATTTTCGGGACTCTTCCTTTACCTACCGAGACCGGGTAAGGCGCAACCGGGAAACGGAATTTAACCTGCGCGCTCCCATTTTGCTGAAAGACCTCTACAAGCTGATCGTAGGATTTGAATATGTAGAAGAATCATTTGATTTTGTCGGCAATAATGACCTTGAAAGTCCACTGAACCAAACGTTACAGGAAAAATCCCTGCGCACTTATCAGTTTAAGGTCTATTACACCCGCCGCTTCAAGGGCAATAAATACCTCACCAGTCGTACCGCCTTCAGCCTCAATGGCGACCTCAACGGCAGCGACTTCCGCGATGGTCAGTTTACCGATTATTTCCGCTTTTCCATTTCCGGAATTTACGGCCTCAAGCGCAGTATTTCCAAAACCTATGGTATCGGGATCAATGCGGGTTACGACTTCGGGGATTTTTCCATATTGCCCATCTTGTATTACAACAAACAACTTTCCACCAAAACCGGCATTGAACTTACCCTTCCCGCCAGTGCGGAATTCCGTTTTTTCCCCTCGCGGAAAGATCTGTTTTATACTGGCCTAAAGGTAGCCGGGAGTAATTTTATCCTGGATATTGACTATCCCGAAGTTGATAATAAAGTATATTTAAGCAAGGGAGGAGTGCAGGCCTTTCTCAATTACGAGCGGGAGATTTATGATTTCCTCTGGTTTACCGTAGGGGGTGGTTATTTTAAAAACGTCATTTTTGACGTTTCCCAGCAGGATGATTTTATCGGAGTGAACGACCATTTCATTGAAAATGATCTGGAAGGGGCCTGGTTTATGCGGGTAGGCCTCTTTGTGGTTCCTCCAAGGAAATTGATGAGCAAAGCCCTCTAATTCCAAAAGGCTTTCTATCTTTGGTCATTTCACCAAACTTCTTATGAGCCAGGAGAAATTCGACCACCCCCTCTTCAAGGAACACATCAAAAAAGCCACCCGCTTTCAGCTGCGCAAACCCACGCCTAACAAAACCGGCTGGGATAAATTCTATAAACTTTCCAGCAATGAAAACCTTATGGGGCCTTCCCCTATGGCCGTGAAAGCCATGCAGGACGCCCTCAACGGAGTTTATGAGTATGACTTTTACGATGACTTTCAGTTTCAGGATGTGCTGGCTGACTATTACAAACAAGAGTTAAAACCCGGACAGTTCATTACCGCCAATAGCGGAGTGGAGGTGCTGGAGATCATCTGCCGAGGACTGGTGAAAGTAGGTTCGGAATGTATCATCAGCAGCCCCACCTTCTCCCCTTACACGAATATCGTCGAACTGGAAGGGGGCATAGTGATCGACGTGCCCCTGGAACTACCGGATTACAGCTGGAATATCCACGGTATCCTCGAAGCCGTGAATGAAAACACCGCCCTGATCTTTATCACCAACCCAAATAATCCCACCGGCACTTATGCTACCAAAACGGAGATCGACTACCTCATGGATCATCTCCCCGAGCATGTGATCGTGGTGTATGATGAAGTGTACTATCATTTTGTAGAGGCCGAAGATTTTCCCTACGCCATCGACTACGTGAAAGCCGGGAAAAATGTGATCGGTCTGCATACCTTTTCCAAGATCTATGGCCTGGCCGGTTTACGGGTAGGTTATGGGTTCACCACCCCGGTGATAGGGGAATACCTGAACAAGATATTCCGCCCGTTTCGCATTGGCACCTTACCTACCCTTGCTGCCTATGAAGCGCTCAAAGATGAGGAGCACGTAAAAAGATCGCAGGAAATGGTATGGCAGGGGAAGGAATGGCTCTACCAGCAATTCGAAGAGCACGATATAGAATACTGGCCATCCCAGGGCAATTTTGTGATGTTTAAATCCCCCATTGATTCATTAAAATTAACCGCAGCATTGCTTGATGAAGGAGTGATGGTTCGGCCGGGAGATAATTTCGGGGCGCCAGGATGCATCCGGCTTACAATAGGGCCGGAAGAGGCCAACCGCCGGTTCTGGGAAGTGTTCAGCGAATATATCCATTGAGTCTAATGGAGGAAAAAGTAAATTTGTAATAGATGGCAAGTACAAAAAAGATATATCTGGGTACAAAGGCCGAGCATAATAAAAGAAGAGAGGAGGAGTTCCTCAAACTTAGCCTTTCTGAGCGCTTTCTCCATTTTTTGCGGATGATGGATCAACAAATTGGCAAGAGTGAAGTAAGGGGCGAACCAACCGGCGAAGAAAAAGGAAATTTTTGTTTGTATAAAGATGCAGTTTGAAGAGGAAGCTAAACGTTTTATTAAGTACTGCAATCAATATAAGGTAAAAATGTTAATGGTAGGTGGAGCTGCAGTTAATCTATATGGCTATAAAAGACATTCAGCTGATATAGATTTCTGGGTTTCTACTACTGAATCCAATTTGAACAAACTACTTAAGGTGCTGCAAAAATTAGGATATGATATAGAGAATCTTCCACCCTCTTTTAAAAAGGGAAATCAAAATATTTCAATTAAAATTTCTCCGGAGCAAGAAATAGAATTAATAAGCCGCTTTAACCCAAACAAAAGTTTTGAAGAATGTTTTAAAGCGGCTACTAGTTTTACGGTGGACGATGAAAAAATTCTAAAAATAAACGCCCTGAGTTTAGAAGACCTGATTGCTTCCAAGGCAAAATCAAAACGATCAAAGGATTTGCTGGATATTCAGGAATTGTTCCCTCAGCTTCTCGACCACCTTCTCCGCATTCGGTATCATAGTTTGTTCCAAAGTAGAATTTAAAGGAATGGCCGGCAAATTCTCTGAACCCATACTCATCACCGGTGCTTCCAGATAGGTAAAGCATTTTTCCTGGATGAGGCCCGCCAGGTTTCTGGCAAAGGAATTCTGAATGCAATCCTCGGTGAGTACCAGGCAACGGTTGTTGCGTTTAACCGATTCAAAAACGGTTTCTTCATCCAGGGGATTCAAAGTTCGCAGATCCACAATCTCAATCTGATCGGGAAATTGCTTACTTGCATTCAACGCCCAGTGCACCCCCATTCCATAGGTGATCACGGTGAGGGCTTTTCCCTCCTCCTGCATGCTGGCCTGGGATTCCTGCACTAGCCTGGCTATACCAAAAGGTAAAATATAATCTTCTGCTGGTTCAATGGTTCTGGA
>CAZBIF010000034.1:0-3627 GCA_964492055.1 uncultured Flavobacteriales bacterium | reverse complement strand
GGCTGCCAGGGTACCCGGCACTTTACTCCAGTAAAGTCCTTTATGTTCAAAGATCACCACAGGATTGGGATCGTGATAAGCGGCTTTCAAAAGTCCCTTCAGGTCTGCTCCGTTGGAAGGATAAGCCACCTTGATGCCTTTGATGTTCGCAATGATGGTCTCCACCGAAGAGGAATGGTAAGGCCCACCGCTGCCGTAAGCCCCGATCGGTACCCGCAGGACCATGTCGGCTGTGTATTTGCCGTTGGTCAGGTAGTGGGCCCGGCTTAGCTCGGTAAACAACTGATTGATGCCAGGGAAAATATAATCGGCAAACTGCACTTCCACAATGGGCTTCAATCCCACGGCGGCCATACCTACTGTAGATCCTACAATAAAAGCCTCCTGAATGGGGGTGTTGAATACCCGCTCATCACCGAACTTTTGCGCCAGGGTAGCCGCTTCCCGGAAAACCCCTCCCAGTCTGCCCCCCACATCCTGACCGTAAAGCAGGCATTCCTTGTTACTTTTCATCAATTCCTCCACGGCGTGCAGGGCACAATCCACCATTACTACCTCTTCCCCCTTCTCCGGTCTGCGATCCCCTTTTTCCTCCGTAATTTCGGTAGGGGCATAATCGTGGGTGTACAGGTCTTCCGGTCGGGGATCTTCGGCTTTCAGTGCTTTTTGATAATCATCCTCTACTTTCTTTCGGGCTCCTTCTTCAATTTTCTTCAGCTCCGCTTCTTTGAACCCATTTTTCAATAAATACTTTCTCAGTTTCGGGTAAGGGTCTCTCCTGCGCTGTTCTTCCAGATCATCCCGGTACCATTCCATACGCACGCCCGAGGTGTGGTGGTTCAGCAAAGGCACCTTGGCGTGGATCAGAAAAGGCCTTCGCTCCTTTCGCATGATCTCCAGCACTTCCTGCACCGTTTCAAACGACTTTTCGAAATCAGTGCCGTCAATGGTACGGTTTTCAATTCCATGAAAACCTTTGATGTACTCCGAAGCATCCTGCGCCCTGGTTTCCTTGGCATTGGCTGAAATATCCCATTCATTGTCCTGGATCAGGTACAAAATGGGCAACTGCCTAAGGGCTGCCATTTGGAAAGCCTCCGCTACTTCCCCTTCAGTTACACTGGCATCTCCGAGAGAGCAAATGACAATGGGGTGGTTACCTTCATCCAGGTCTTGCTGCTCTTTGTATTGCATGCCCATTGCTGCTCCGGTAGCCGGGATAGCCTGCATGCCCGTAGCCGAAGATTGGTGCGGAATTTTTGGTTTATCGGCATCCTTGAGGCTGGGATGGGAATAATAAGTGCGTCCCCCTGAAAATGGATCATCCCGCTTGGCCATTAGCTGCAGCATCAGTTCGTAGGGCTGCATGCCGATCCCCAGCAGAAAGGCATCATCCCGGTAATACAGATAGGCGTAGTCAAATGGCTTTAACTGCATGGATGTGGCCAGTTGGATAGCTTCATGTCCGCGGGAGGTGGCGTGAACGTATTTGGAGACTACTTTAAAGTTCTCCTCATACACCTCGGTCATGCTTTTGGCCGTGGCCATTTTCTCAAATGCGGTTTTTAATATCTTCTTTGTGATTTTCATGCTTGTTCATTTCGGGCACTGAGCGGAGCCAAAATGCCTTTATTATCTTTTATTTTCTTTCTTAGGGCTTTGAGCGGAGTCGAAATGCCCGGCTTGTCTTCTAAATACTTCTATTAATATCAAACGCTTCCAGATGGTCCATGATGCGGGCAAGAAAAGAACCGCCGAGATTCCCATCTACAACCCGGTGATCATAGGAGAGCGACAGGTACATCATCGAGCGGATGGCGATCATGTCTTCTCCATCCTTTTCAATTACCACGGCCCGCTTGCGAATTGCCCCTGTCGCCAGGATGGCTACTTCAGGCTGGTTGATGATGGGAGTGCCCATAATGTTGCGAAAAGTCCCTACATTGCTAATGGTAAAAGTACTTCCGCCAATTTCATCCGGTCTCAGTTTATTCGTGCGCGCTTTTTGCACCAGATCATCTTTAGCCAGACCAAGTAAATTCTTTTGATTGGCATCGCGGATCACCGGCACGATCAGGTTACCGGAAGGCAGTGCGGTAGCCAGGCCGAGGTTCATCTGCTTTTTAACCCGGATCTTATTGCCTTCCACGGAAACATTGATCAGCGGGAACTCCTCCAGGGCCTTCACTACTGCCTCAACAAAAATGGGGGTGAAGGTGATCTTCTGCCCGTATTTTTTCTCAAAAGCCAATTTATTGGCATCCCTCCATTTTACAATCTTCGTTACATCAGCTTCTACATAGGAAGTAACATGAGGGGAAATGCGTTTGGAATCCACCATATGTTTGGCGATCATACTCCGCATGCGGTCCATTTCTATGATCTCCTCATCTCCGCTGTAGCTACTGTTATAGGTTGAAGATTGTATGTTATCTCCCCCCCCGGATTCAATAAAAGCCAGCATGTCCTTTTTCAGTAGTCTGCCACCTTTTCCACTGCCTTCTATAGTAGTTAACTGACTGAGGGAAATATTTTCCCTGGCAGCTATGGATCGCACCAGGGGTGAAATGAAACGACCTTGTTCATCGTATCGCTTGCCTTTTTCAGCAGGGGCTTGCTTTTCTTCTAGCTGCACCTGCCGGCTTATTTCCTCAGGACTAGTTTGGGATTCCTCTTTCTCTGAAGTGGCAGTTGTTTCTGGATCCGTCTCTATCATACCCAATACGGTTCCCACGGCTACTTCCTGATTTTCCTCGATGAATATCCCGCTAATCACCCCGGAAGCAGGAGCGGCAATTTCTGAATCCACTTTATCGGTGGCCACCTCAAGTAAAGCTTCATCCTTTTCCACGGAAGAACCTATCGATTTCATCCATTTTAAGATAGTGGCTTTGGAGATGCTTTCTCCAAGTTTGGGGAGTTTTATTTCAACTTTTGCCATAGATCAGCTATTTGCAAATCCGAAATTAGCTAATTAGGTTTAACTATCGTATAATTTGTACTTTTATAGAATATTTTTCTTTTATTATTATTTACATAAATTAATAATCTATGAAGATAGATGAAAAAGATGCAATCATTCTCAATGAGCTGCAAAAAGATGGTCGGCGGACGGTTAAGGAGCTTTCTGCTATCAGCACCCTTTCTGCCACTGCAGTCTTTGAACGGATAAAGAAATATGAGCGACAGGGGTTGATAAAAAACTACGCCGCGGTAATCGATAGCAGTAAGCTGGGAAAAAACCTCTTTGCCTTTGCGCATATATCATTAAAAGACCATAACAAGAGTAAAGTAGAAGCTTTTGCCAAACAGGTAAGTCAGATCCCGGAGGTGCAGGAATGCCACTATGTAACGGGTGATTCTGACTTCATTTTGAAGATATTGCTCAGCAACATGGAAGCTTACCGGGAATTTATGATGGAAAAGCTTTTCGACATGGAGAACATTGCCAAAGTAGAATCTTACCTATCGCTTACGGTGCTGAAAAACGAAAACCGGGTACAGGTGAAGCCTACCTCTTAAAATAATTATCAACTATATCCAGCAGGCGGTTTTCGGTGAGGGGCTTGACGGTAAATTCATCCACTTGCAGTTTTTTCGCTTCCTGCTTATCGGCCGGGTTGGTAG
>CAZBIF010000033.1:14323-20380 GCA_964492055.1 uncultured Flavobacteriales bacterium | reverse complement strand
CTGAAAATGGCATTACTGTCCTTGATCCCCAATGTGTTCCCTATCCTGCTTACTGCGGGCATCATAGGTTTTTCGGGTATCGACCTGAATATGTCCACCGCTATCGTTTTTACCATTGCTTTCGGCATAGCCGTGGATGATACCATACATTTTCTCAGTCGTTACCGTCAGGAATTACGCAAGGGCAGAAGCAACCTGATCGGTTTGCGCCGTACCTTCATCTCTACAGGGAAAGCGATCTTGCTGACCACCCTGATCCTGATCTGTGGATTTATCTGCCTGGTTTTCTCCGATTTCCAAAGCACCTTCTATATCGGCCTGTTTGTTTGCATGACCCTTGCTTTTGCGGTAATTACAGACCTGACCTTGTTGCCTTTGTTATTGTTAAAAAAGCGCCCTTAGTCATCACGGCGATTTAACCAATACATGCTCACTAACCATATTCCAAAAGCGCCAAGACTTACATACAAGGATACATCCTCCTCCCCACTGAGCCAGAAAGTAATGCCAATGATACTGAAAAGCAGCAGGGCAATGATGCCTTTGATCTGATCTTTGCGATACATGGGGACGAAGATAGGGATAGCCTGCCAATTCACTTACCTTTGCCCGAAAACCTTTTGATGAACCTGATCTTATTTGACCACCGCCGGGAAAACCTTTACCCTTTTGCCTATACCCGGCCGATTGCCGATTTTCGATGTGGTATCCTTACCCTTAAGGAAAAATGGCAGCACTATTTACCGGAAGTGGAGGTGAGCTATCTTACCGAAGATTACCTGAGTGAAAAATACCCCGCTAATTACGAGGGGGATAACTGGTACGTTAACGCGGCTCTATTGCCTGATCCTGATTTAATTACTTATATAAAAGGGCTGAAGGAAGGGGTGTCCTATCATAGCGAGGGTTTTCCTCTTTTTCTCCGATGTGGGGAGAAATATGCTTTTGAAGAAATAAACCAGGTATTCGGAAGAAAACAGGAAATGACCGATATCTCATTCAGCGCTATTTTTAACGTATGGGATATCTTTCAGAAAAATGGTTGGGAAATTGAAAAAGATTTTAAATTATTGACCGAGGGAAAGATCAGCAATGCCCTGGATGCCCACTCTACCTTAATTGGCGACAAATCAAAGTTGTTCATTGCGGAAGGGGCGAAGGTAAATGCTTCCATCCTGAATACTACCACCGGGCCGATTTACCTGGGAAAGGATTCTGAGATCATGGAAGGCTCGGTAGTGCGGGGGGCTCTGGCCTTAGGCGAACACGCTACCTTGAAACTAAGCAGTAAGGTATATGGCCCTACCACTGTGGGTCCGCATTCTAAAGTAGGGGGAGAGGTGAATAATTCAGTGATATTCGGTTACTCAAACAAAGGACATGATGGGTTCCTGGGCAACTCTGTTTTAGGTGAATGGTGTAATCTGGGGGCGGATACCAATGTTTCCAATTTGAAAAATAATTATGCGGAAATAAAACTCTGGAATTACGAGAAAAACGGCTTCAAGAATACAGGTCTGCAATTCTGTGGCTTACTAATGGGAGATCATTCCAAGAGCGGGATCAACACCATGTTCAACACCGCCACGGTAGTTGGAGTGAGCGCCAATATTTACGGGGGGGGATTTCCCCGCAGCTTTATTCCCTCCTTTGCCTGGGGCGGGTCAGAGAAGTGGCAGGTATACCGTTTTGACAAAGCCATGGAAACCGCTGCCAAGGTAATGGAAAGGAGGAATGTTCCCCTGAATGAGCTGGATCTCAACATTTTAAAGCAGGTGTTTGAAAAAACATCCTCTTACCGGCGCTTTTCCTGACAATAAAGCAGGCCTATTTTATGGCATAACTGTTGACTTCAAAGGCGCAATCGAAAAGCTTTTGAAGAAAGCTGATGTTAACTGACATTTTGACCTTTATATGAGTTCGTTTCAATTTGATAGATTTGGTTTAGCTGGTGTGATAGATGACGAGGCGGAATTGATCCCCTTGATGACCACGGAAGATGAAGAAGAAATGAATCAGGAAAAAACCCCTGATACCCTTTCCATCTTACCCCTGCGCAACACGGTGCTTTTCCCCGGGGTGGTTATTCCCATCACGGTGGGTCGCGATAAATCCATCAAACTTATACAGGATGCCAACAAGGGCAACAAAACCATTGGGGTGGTTTCCCAGCGGGAGGATTCGGTGGAGGAGCCGGAAGCCAAACACTTGTATGAGGTAGGCACCATCGCCCGTATCCTCAAGGTATTTCGCATGCCCGATGGCAATACCACAGTTATTATCCAGGGTAAGAAACGATTCAAGTTGCTTGAGTTGATCGAAAAAGATCCATATCTGAAAGCCCGCATTGAAGCGTATGATGTAAATAAGGTTCCCAAAGATGCCAAGTTCAATGCATTGGTAGATTCCATTAAGGACATGGCCCTGAAGATCATCGAACAGGCCCCAAATATTCCAACCGAGGCCACCTTTGCGATTAAGAACATTGAAAGCAGTTCTTTTCTGATCAATTTCATTGCTTCCAATATGAATGCAGCCGTGGATAAAAAGCAGGCGCTGCTGGAAGAAACCAATACACGTAAACGCGCCCAACTGCTGCTGGAGCATGTCAATAAAGAACTGAAACTACTGGAGCTGAAAAACGACATTCAGTCCAAGGTAAAAACTGATATAGACAAGCAACAAAAAGAATACTTCCTGAACCAGCAGATGAAGCTGATCCAGGAAGAGCTGGGTGGCAATCCCCAGGATCAGGAAATTGAAGAGTTTAAAAGGCGGGCAAAAAAGAAAAAATGGAGCAAGCCGGTCAAAGAACGGTTTGAAAAAGAGATTTCCAAACTACAGCGCATGAATTCAGCCTCAGCGGAATATTCCGTGCAGGTGAACTACATTGAGACCATGCTCGATTTGCCCTGGAATGAGTTCTCCAAAGATAAATTTGACCTGAAACGGGCAAAAAAAATCCTCGATCGCGATCATTTTGGCCTGGATGAAGTAAAGGACCGCATCATAGAACACTTGGCAGTGTTGAAGCTAAAAGGGAATATGAAGTCCCCCATCTTATGCTTGTATGGCCCTCCCGGGGTAGGGAAAACCTCCCTCGGTAAATCCATAGCCGAGGCATTGGGAAGAAAATATGTGCGCATGTCCTTAGGGGGATTGAGAGATGAAGCAGAAGTGCGTGGCCACCGCAAGACATATATAGGCGCCATGCCGGGAAGGATCTTGCAGAATTTGAAAAAGGCAGGTACTTCCAACCCGGTGTTTGTGCTTGATGAGATTGACAAGATCGGTAAGGACTTTCACGGCGATCCTTCCTCAGCCATGCTGGAGGTACTGGATCCCGAACAGAATGAAACGTTTAACGATAATTTCATTGAACTTGATTACGATCTGAGTAAAGTGATGTTCATCGCTACGGCAAACACCCTGAATACCATTCAGCCTGCCTTGCGTGACCGCATGGAAATGATCGAGATCAACGGTTATACCGTGGAGGAGAAAATACAAATCGCAAAGCGGCACCTGATCCCCAAGCTGATACAAGAGAATGGGTTGAATAAATCGCAAATAAAGATCTCTGATAAGATCATTGAAAAGATTTGCGATGAACACACCCGGGAATCCGGGGTACGTACCCTTGAAAAGCGATTGGCAAAGGTGGTACGTTATGCCGCGAAAAGTATTGCCATGGAGGAAGACTATAATCCGGCAATAACGGAAAAGCAGTTGTTTGAAATTTTAGGTCCCGGGCATTCCAAAGATAAGTACCAGGGCAATGACGTGGCCGGAGTAGTGACCGGTCTGGCATGGACCCAGGTAGGAGGGGACATTCTTTTTATAGAAGTTAGCCTGAGCAAAGGAAAGGGTAAATTAACCTTAACCGGTAACCTGGGGGATGTGATGAAAGAGTCGGCTATGATCGCCCTGGAATACATACGGGCTCATGCGGATGAATTTGATATTGACGTGGATTCCTTTGAAAACTGGAACGTACATATTCACGTGCCGGAAGGGGCAACTCCCAAAGACGGGCCTTCAGCAGGTATAACTATGCTCACGGCGCTCGTATCTGCTTTTACCCAGCGAAAAGTGAAAAGCAAACTGGCCATGACAGGGGAAATTACCTTACGGGGCCGGGTGTTGCCCGTAGGAGGGATCAAGGAGAAAATCCTGGCTGCTAAGCGGGCAGATATTAAGGAAATCATCCTCTCTGTCGACAATAAAAAAGATGTGGATCAGATCAAGGCCGACTATTTGAAAGGATTGAACTTTACGTATGTAAAAGAAATGGGTGAAGTATTAGAGGCCGCTTTATTGAAAGGAAAAGTGAAGAATTAATCGGTTTGGCTCTGCGGGTTAGTGAGTAAATAATTGAATATATTTTTTCCGCTTCTTTCTTCCGTTTCTTCGATCGCCTCCATCCAGTCACCATCCAATGTGTTGGGTAAAAGGATGTATTGGGTGCCAAATTGGTCTTTCAACTCATTCAGGTAATTGCTTCTTATCTGAAGATCTGATTCGGGTTCACCGTAAATATCTGAAAAATCAGCCAGGTTATCGCCTATTATCATGATCACTTTGTAATTGGAGAAAATCTTAGCCCTGCTTTCTGCTTTAGAAGCATTCTCTCCTGTGAAATAAAGCATATTTTCCCCTACATCAAAGCCGAATTTAGAAAGGTTTTCCATGGTAGGCATTTTGTATTCATCCTGTCTGTTGCTAAAGAATAATATCTTTATATCAGATTCATGACACAATCGTATAAATTCCATAGCCCCCGGTACCGGCTTTGCCTCCATACTATATACCCAGTTTCTCCAGGATTGCTCACTATAATTTTCATTTTTGTTTACTAGGGCAATATAGTAACCAACATTGCTAAGGACAGTTTCATCGATATCCATAATGACTGCAGCAGGCTTATCGTTGTTATTATTTATGTAGACCCCATCATCAAAGCCATCGCGAATTGCACTAATCTTTTTACTGGCCATATTATAAGCCTGAAGGCATAAAGCTTCATATTCTGCAGAAGTATGCCACAGTATGGCATTGATGTCTTTTCTCGAATCAGGGGTACTAGCAACTGCCTGTTGGGAGTTGCTGACAACAGCTTTTGGTTTGGAACAAGAAGTAGCCAAAACTACTGTAAACATAAAAAGAAAAGGACTATATAGCTTTTGATATTTCATTCTATAATGATTTGATCTTTACTTACTGCAGACAGCGAAAATACGCCTAATACCTCAGATTGTGGCTGGCCTGAAGCATCTTTAATTGTGCTTTGAATGTTTGCTACCGGCGTCGAAAAAAGCCCGCCGTCGGTAGATTGTATTACTACCTGGTCGAGAAATTCATATACATCTTCATTGAGGCTGTATAGTTGCACTGAAGAAACATCTCCCTCAACAAAGGGGTTTTCCGCATCAGTGATAATTGCCCGTAGCGGTAAAATGAAGATAAATCCGTCAGCACCTTCTCCTCCAAATGCTGCATCTTCCGATAAGATCACAAAGGAAGGATCATCGGCATAAACTGCTTCTCCATTGCGAAAGGGTTTGATCCAGTAATAGTCTTTTCTACCCTCAAAATCGCGGGCCCAGAATTGGGTATAATACCCTTCCTCTGCTCCCAGTTCAGCTTCTTCAAAGGCCACTGTCATGCTGTCGATAGGGGGCACAGGTTGCAGGGTTGAGGTAGACTGATAATTCACTCCCTGATAGGTAAATTCAAGGCGATAGGTAAAACCTACGCTATCCAGCTTTCCCTGAGTGGCAGGGTCGTATTGGTACACCCCATTTCCCTTATGAGTAAAAGAATAAACTTCCTGATTGGGTCCATAAACAAGCGGATTTGCCTTGGTATAGCCCTCAGGTAAAGAATTATCAAAGTAAGGAGCTGATAACTGCATTTCTATGGTTTGGAGCTCTTCAGTATCAGTGAGGAAGGCATCAACCACGAGTTGGGTTTTACCTTCTTCCAGCTCCAGTTCGATCACATCTTCACAACCATAGAAAATCGAACTGAGTAACAGTATAGCGATAGATCTTTTCA
>CAZBIF010000033.1:12714-14244 GCA_964492055.1 uncultured Flavobacteriales bacterium | reverse complement strand
TTCTTCGGTTATAGACGTTGTAGACAGAAAACACCCATTCGCTTTTCCACTTCCTATCTGCATTGCTCCTGGGAGTTAAGGTAGCAGATAGGTCCAGTCGATGATAGGAGGGTATGCGGTAATTGTTGCGGCTATCCCCGGCATTATGGGGTATTACGATGCCTTGTATTTCATAACGGTTGGTAGGGAAAGTAGCCGGGGTGCCGGTGGAGAACACAAAGTTGGCGGAGAAACTCCATTTATCATTCCATTCGTAATTGCCTACTACAGAAGTATTATGCAGGCGGTCGAAGCGGTTGGGGTACCATTCTCCGTTATTGATGCCTTCCACCTTGCGTTCCGAACGGGAGAGGGTGTAGGAGACCCAACCGGTAAATTGACCCTTGGATTTTTTTACAAACAACTCCAGACCATAGGCCCGGCCTTCACCACTTAACAGATCTGCTTCCAGTTCATCATTGAAAAAAATATCTGCATTGTCGATATAGTCTACCTGGTTCTGAAAATCCTTGGCGAATAGTTCAGCGGATGCTTCGTAGGTATTGTTCTTGAAATTCCTGAAATAGCCAAGGGCTACCTGATCGGCAAGCTGGGGTTTGATGTTGTTGGTGGTGGGAAGCCAGATGTCAATTGGGGTAGAGGCAATGGTATTGGAGATCAGATGCAGGTATTGGGCCATGCGGTTGTAGCTGGCTTTTACCGAACTGAACTCCGTCAGATCGTATTTAATGGAAGCACGGGGTTCAAAATTGAAGTAAGAGGCAATGATCTCGTTCTGATCGAACCTTTCATCTTCAATCAAAGTCCTACGCACACCCGGGGTAGTATCGTTGAAAGTTTGTTTCACTCCATCGCCCAGGTAATTAAAGTTGGAAATACGGAAACCGTATAGAACCCTAGTGCGGGCACCTATGGATTGCTCATTCTGTATATATACCGCATTTTCCATGGCGAATTTTTCCGGCAAACTGATGTCATTGGATTGACCATCGCTGGCAAAGCGTGCCTCAGCCGGTTTAAAATCGTAATAAATGGATTGCCCTCCAAAGCTCAGGGTGTTGTCCTGATCAATGTAATAAGAGAGGTCCGGTTTTACGCTGTAGGATACAATACTGGAATTCCACTCGAAATCATCATCCGGATCATCTTCTTCCACGCCAAAAGCGTAGTCATAATCACTGTAGTAAGCAGTGAGGTTCATAAACAGCCGGTCATTGAAAATGTGGTTCCATCGGGCCGTAGCAGTAGCATTGCCCCAGTTGAATAAAAATCCGGACCCAAACACATCCCGCCCAAAGTAGCCGGAGAGAAACAAGCGGTTTTTCTGATTTAGTTCATAATTTACCTTGGCTGTGAGGTCGTAGAAATAAAAGCGGCTGTCTTCCAGGTTATCATCTAGAAAAGGCTTGGCAAGTATGTCGGCATAGCTGCGCCGGCCTGCCACGATAAAGGAAGCTTTGTCTTTTACGAGCGGGCCTTCCAGGGCCAGGCGGCTGAAGATCAGGCCAACCCCTCCATTGCCTTCAAACT
>CAZBIF010000033.1:0-12606 GCA_964492055.1 uncultured Flavobacteriales bacterium | reverse complement strand
GTAAACCGGGGCTTCATCCAGCAAAACCAGGTTCTGATCTATGCCTCCGCCGCGCACATTAAATCCGGTACTGCCTTCTCCCACCGTACTTACCCCCGGAAGAAGCAAAATACTGCGCACCACATCAGCCTCCCCCAGTAATGCCGGGATCTTTTTAATGGTTTTCGCATCGATCTTATTCACGCTCATTTCAATGCTTTCCACATTCTTATCTGCGGCTTCATCGGTGATCTCCACCGTTTCCAGCTCATTCACCATCTCGGAGAGTTCAATATTTTGCTGAATGTTCTGCTTCAATTCGATCTCAATGGTTTTCTCTTCGTAGCCTATATAGGAATAACTCACTTGGTAGTTGCCCTCCGGCAGACTGAGGGAATAGAATCCGTAAACATTACTGCTCACCCCGGTATTTAAGGCCTTAACAGCTACCGTGGCACCGATCAGTTCTTCCCCGTCAGCAGCGGAGCGTACATAGCCACTCAGGGTATATCTTTCCTGGGAAAAAGCGGTAATAAAAAGAAAGCAGAAGATAAAGAGAACCGATAATTTAGGGTTCAAGGGTCTGGTTTTTTTAGGCCGCAAAAATAATGGACTGTTATGGATTTTAGAAGGTATGCTGACAATTGGTTAAATAAGGTGGTGAGCGGCCTTACCTTTTCATTACCCGGTCAATCTGCCGCTTCATGTCTTTTTCTTTCAGGCTTTCCCGTTTGTCCTGCATCTTTTTTCCTTTTGCCAGGGCAATTTTCAACTTGGCCCAGCCCCGGTCGTTAATGTAAAGCTTTAAGGGGACGATGGTCAGTCCCACATCCTTTTTTTTCTTTTCCAGTTTGTTCAATTCCTGTTGATGCAGCAATAACTTCCTTTCCCGGTTTGCTGAATGATTGGTGAAACTGGCCTCTTCGTAGGGAGTGATATTCAGGTTGAGCGCAAATAATTCACCTTTCTTAAAAGCACAGTATCCTTCTTTAATACTGGCTTTCCCCTCCCGTATGGATTTGATCTCCGTGCCTTTGAGTTGTATGCCTGCATCAAACTCTTCCAGGATTTCATATTGAAACCTGGCTTTTTTATTATTGATATTGACATTATTCTGAAATTCTTTCTTCATATTTTGTGACAAAATGACATAATATTAAAATTATTGCGCCAAATAGGCGCAAATTTACTAAATAACAGCCCCGGTACCTAAATTGTTATTGGCAAAGGGAATTAATAACCTAAAAACTTAAATAAAATGACACTAGTAAAATTCAACAACACCTTCCCCTCCTTTCTCGATGAATTTTTCGGAGGGGACATTTTTGATTCAAACCGCAATTCCGCTATTGGTAATAATTTACCGGCAGTGAATGTAAAGGAGAATGAGAAAAATTTTGAAGTGGAAGTGGCCGCTCCCGGCATGAAAAAAGAAGACTTCAAAATTGAACTTGACAACAACATGCTCGGCATTTCTTCTGAGCGTAAAGAGGAAAATGAAGAAGAGAAGGGGAAATACACCCGCAGGGAGTTCCGTTACTCATCCTTCAAAAGAACCTTTACTTTGCCCGAGAATGTGGATTCCAACAAGATCAAGGCTTCCTATAAAGAAGGGGTTTTGACCATTGACATTCCCAAGGTAGCGGAGAAGAAAAAAGAGAAGAGCAAAATGATCGAGATCAAGTAATTGAGAACACTCCCCATTAAAGAACCCCATTGCGAAAGCATCGGGGTTTTTTAGTTAAAATACCGAATGTTTTTTGCCTCGGTTTTGTTCAGGTAGGCATGCAGCAGGATGGCGAGGTCCTGATCGTCATACACTGACTTGATCATGCTGCGGGCGGCAGGCAGGTCTTCAAATTGCTTTTCCCGCTCTACAATCCCATATCCTTTCAAACGGCCTTTCTCTACCAGTAAAATGGATTTGAGCGGCTGGCGTGGCAGCGGTTCTTCTATGAGAAAAGAACTTCTCGCTTCGATCTTCTCCGCAATGGCCTGGGTTACCCGGCTATTGTAGTCTTCTGGTTTTTCCTCCGAGGCACAGGCCCCCTTGCAATTCACCTCTTCTATGTAATTGCATTTGCCACTCCCGATAGGTTGAAGGCCGGCGAGGCGGGGGCAAAGTTCGTAGCGTACCACCAACTCCCGGAGGTAGTCCTGGATTTCCTGTTTGCTTTTGAAGGTGATCAGGGGCTTGTCGAATTTTCCCACTCTGCCGATCAACAGCCGCTTGTAACCCAGCTGATCAAGGTAGCTGATTAGTCCGTAATTGAGGGTAACCCGCTTCATGCTGCGGTTGTGCCTGGGCCAGTGTTTTTTGATCTCCACCGCCTCGGTAATATTCATTAACAGTTCACTCGGTGTAAGCTGGTAATCAATATGGTGGATATGCTTGACAAAATGATACTTGCTGCGAGTATTGCTGTTGCCTGAGAAATGACTGTGCACCCGTTTTTTTATATTCTTCGCTTTGCCGATATAAACCACTTTTTTATGGCGGTCCATGAGGTAATAAATGCCCTGACTTTCAGGCAGGGAAATAAAATCCGTAGGATTGAGGTGGGGCGGGAGGATGGCTTCAAGGGACTGTGGTTTCAGCGCCTTTTCCATGAACCCTTCGGTATCCAGTTTAAGAAGTCTCCCAAAGAGAATGGCCGTGGCCTTAGCATCCCCGGCTGCCCGGTGACGGTCGTGAAGGGGTATGGATTCAGAGGCACATAAGCGGCCCAGGCTGTAGGAGAACTTTCCCGGCAATAGCTTGCGGCTCAGGCGCACAGTGCACAATTTTCTCCGGCGGTAGCTTAGCCCCAGGCGCTTGAATTCCTCCCGGATGAAATTGTAATCGAAATTGACGTTATGCGCCACAAACACGCAACCGGTAGTCAGCTGCTCCAGCTGTTCCGCCACTTCGCGAAAAGAAGGTGCTTCGGCTACCATCTCGTCGGTGATACCGGTAAGGCGGGAAATAGCCGGTGGAATGGGGCGCTGCGGATTGATGAGGGTCTGGAATTCCCTGACGATGGCTCTGCCGTCGTGCACATACACGGCTATTTCGGTAATGCGGCTATAGGTAGCACTCCCTCCGGTGGTCTCTATGTCAACGATTGCGTACACGCCCTAAAATTATCAAATAAAATATCCCTAACCGTACCTTTCGGCTTTGCTCAAGGTGCTAGTTAGGGATAAGTTTTGTTGATTAGGAAAATTAAACCGCAGCGCCTACTTTCGGGGCTGCAGCCATGATCTCCTCATTGGCGTTCTCCTCGAACTTCTTAAAGTTTTCGTTGAAGGCGTCAGCCAGTTTCTGGGCTTTGCGCTCATAGGCCTCTTTATCCTTCCAGGTGTTTTTCGGATTCAGCATTTCGCCGGGAACGTCCGGGCAGGATTCCGGCATGGCCAGGCCAAAGATCTCGTGCTCCTGGTAAGCTACATCGTTGAGTTTGCCTTCCAGGGCAGCCGTGATCATGTTGCGGGTATATTTTAATTTAATACGTGAACCTTCCCCGTAAGCACCTCCGGACCAGCCGGTGTTGATCAGCCATACATTCACCTGGTGCTTGCTCATTTTCTCACCCAGCATTTCCGCATATTTGGTAGGATGCAGGGGCATGAACGGTGCACCGAAACAGGCAGAGAAAACCACCTGTGGTTCGGTTACACCGGCTTCGGTACCCGCTACTTTAGCAGTATATCCGGAGATAAAATGGTACATGGCCTGACCCGGCGTAAGCTTCGAAATAGGAGGCAAAACCCCGTAGGCGTCGCAGGTTAGGAAGAAGATGTTTTTCGGTACACCGCCCTTCAAACCCTCCTGTACATTCTCAATGTGGTGGATGGGGTAACTTACCCTGGTATTTTCAGTAATGCTGCTATCGGTATAGTCCACTTCGGTGGAACCTTCCTTGAAACCTATATTTTCCAATAAGGCGCCAAACTTGATGGCATCGTAGATCTGCGGTTCATTCTCCCGGCTCAGGTTGATGGTCTTGGCATAGCAACCACCTTCAAAGTTGAAAACGGATTGATCGTCCCAGCCGTGTTCGTCATCGCCGATCAGTTTGCGGTTGGGGTCGGAAGATAAAGTCGTCTTACCGGTGCCGGACAAACCGAAGAAAACAGCGGTATCGCCTTGCTCACCTACATTGGCAGAGCAGTGCATGGAAAGCACATTTTTCTCATGTGGCAGGATGAAGTTGAGGGCAGAGAAAATGCCCTTTTTGATCTCACCGGTATAGCCGGTACCCCCGATGAGTAAAGTCTTTTTGGAAAAATTCATGATGGCAAAGTTACTTTGCCGGGTTCCGTCCCTTTCCGGGTCGGCTTTGAAACCGGGAGCACAGATCACGTTCCACTCTGCCTCAAATTTTTTGATCTCCTCATCCGTAGGGCGGATGAACATGTTGTGGGCAAACAGATTGGAATAGGGGAATTCCGTTACTACACGTAGACTCAGGCGATACGCTTCCTTAGAGCAGGCAAAAGCATCACGCACATACACCTCCTTACCGGAAAGGTAAGAGGTAACC
The DNA here is from genome assembly GCA_964492055.1 of uncultured Flavobacteriales bacterium. Classification (GTDB taxonomy): domain Bacteria; phylum Bacteroidota; class Bacteroidia; order Flavobacteriales_E; family Vicingaceae; genus CAZBIF01. The sequence goes on along the minus strand of CAZBIF010000033.1, from coordinate 8,101 downwards.
CGATCATAAAGCGGTCTTTGGGGGAGCGGCCGGTAAATTCCCCGGTGTTGATGGCCAGGGCGCCGGTATCGTTCAGGATCCCTTCTTCTCTTTTGATCACATCCTCCACCAGTTCGGCCGGGGCCAGGTTCCAGTAAGCTGCGGCCACATTGCCCAGTCCCAGAGGGGAAAGGGAAGCGTTCTCCGCTTTTTTTCCGAATTCGTTCATAAAATAGGTATAGATTTAACTACGAAAATTAAGATAGTGTTTACTTTTCGTTTGTAATAAATTAAAGTAAGGCAAAGTTACGAGGAATTTAAAAATTGAGGAATGGGGGAGGGAATTTTTATGTAAAGCTCGTAACTTATTATTGCTAAAAATTAATTTACCGTTTGTTAGAATTAGTAATTGTTCTATATTCACTGCGAGTAAAAATTATTATTCAATAAATCAGATGCGAGAAGAGAGAAGTTATTTCTCTCTTTTTCTAATTAAACTTGCCCAAAAAAAATTGCTATCTTATAAGTTTAAGAAGATAAAACACTGTCAGATGTGTGGCCATCCGACAGGAAAGCACCCATTATTAGGAATGCGGCTAAATCAGTCCCAGGGGTTTCATCCAAAAAGTAAATCCGGTATTGCGGTCGGGATAAAACAATGTACTAATTGTGCATTAATATATTCAAGCCCTCAACCTATTCCCTATAGCTTACAAAATCATTATGGTACTCCACCTGATAATTACTGGAAAAAAGAATATTTCAACATCGATCCTACTTATTTTAGTCAACAGATTAAGATGGCGAAAGAGTTACTCTCTTTTAAGCCGGGAATGATGGCATTAGATGTAGGTGCAGGAATAGGAAAAACTATGATTGCATTAGATAAGGCCGGATTTGATACCTATGGGTTTGAGCCCTCACATACTTTTCATGAGAAAGCACTTGAGGAAATGCATATTAATGCAGAAAAATTAAAGAATGGTGCAATTGAAGAAGTTGAATATGATAATGATTCATTTGACTTTATAACTTTCGGAGCTGTTTTTGAGCATTTATATGAACCCAAATATTGCTTGGAGAAAACAATGAATTGGCTAAAACCGGGAGGGGTTATTCATATTGAAGTTCCCTCGTCCAATTGGCTGATAGCAAAGTTGATTAATAAATACTATCGATTGCGGTGCACAAATTATGTTACTAATCTTAGTCCTATGCATACTCCCTATCACTTATTTGAATTTGATATAAAATCATTTGAAAAACTAGCTAAGAATCTTAACTATCGTATAGCTTACCATCAAATTGATGTAAGTACTCTTTATTTCATTCCAAAACTATTTCAACCATTCTTGCGATTTTTTATGGAAAAATCAAAAACAGGTATGCAATTAACTGTATATCTTCAAAAGAGTTAGGATAGATAGAGTCTAAATTTTTTAAAGTATGTTCATCCAATTACTCTCTACCCTGAATTTAGGAATGGCATTGAAGGGGTATTACATAAAAAAAAGAACGTCGTTTTAGTTTACCCTGCATGATTTATTTAAAGGGACTCAATGGAATAAGAGCAATAGCAGCTATTGCAGTGGTTATTTCACATATTACCCTAAGCTTGCCGATGTTTGAATTAAGTCCCTATGTGTTTGGCTCTAAAAGTGATGGTAGCCCCGAGACGCTTAATCTCGCAGGATATGGAGTTAGTATGTTTTTCGGATTAAGCGGATTTTTAATTACGTATTTGTTATGTAAGGAAAAAGAAAAGGCCGGCCAAATTAATATTAAGAAATTTTACCTGAGAAGGATTTTGCGCATCTGGCCTTTATACTATGCTTATTTACTATTATGTTTCATAATTTATTGGTGGTATAATATTGATTTTGAAACAGACTCTATTTATTTCTATCTCTTTTATACTGCCAATATTCCTTTTATACTGGGAAGCACATTACCATTTCTTGCTCATTACTGGTCATTAGGAGTGGAAGAGCAATTTTATATTTTTTGGCCCTGGTTGAATAAATTTTCCATTGAAATACTTTTTAAAATTTCCTTATCTCTTGCAGTGATAATTGTTAGTTTAAAAGCAGTGTTGCACATTTATTTTCCCGCTTCTATGTTAGAATTGATAATTCATGTATCCAGGTTTCATTGTATGCTATTTGGTGCCATAAGTGCTATCTTATATTATCAGCGGAACGGTTTATTTTTAAAAACAATTACTTCTTTTTATACTCAAATAGTATGTTGGATATGTTTGTTCTTGGTAGCTTTCAATAAATTTCATATCGCCTCATTTTTGGATAATGAATTTATTACCCTTGTTACATGTTGTATTATAATAGGCCAGATTACTAATACCGGCTTACTTAGTCTGGAAAATAAATATTTTGATTTTCTTGGCAAGGTATCCTACGGCATTTATGTTATACATCCCCTTATAATTTATTTATATTCAAAGTATTATTTAGGGATGCTCCCTTATAGTTTTCTTAATTACCTGAGTGTTTATATGGTAGTGGTTAGTGTAACAATTCTTATTTCTTATTTATCATATACTTATTTTGAAAAACCATTTTTGCAATTAAAGTCCAAAAAATACAGTGTCATAAAAAGTGTATCTTCAAAGAATTCTTTAATAGAGAAGCGTTTTAAAAAGGGATAAATATTAGAAATATGAATTTAAATCTTATTGTTGATAGTTAAATGACTCCACGTGTCTAAAATTCGCGGTATTGCGACCCTATCTTTTGGGCAGGGACTTAATCTTTTGGTCAATTTCCTTTTTCTACCCTATATGGCCAGAGTCCTATCTTATGAGGACTATGGAAGTTACGGACAAGTGCTTTTAATAGTAACTCTCATTGCCTCTCTTTTATCTTTTGGATTACCACAGGTGCTGTATTTATTCATGGAAGATAAAGAAGCACCTACCCAAAGCACCACCAACTTAATCGCTACTTTTCTTCTTGGTTTTTTAGGTTTCCTGATCATTTTTAGTTTTGCAGGATCTGTTGCTGTTTGGCTGGATAATACCGTGCTCGAAGGGTTGTTAAGAATATACGCTCTATCGCTGGCTTTTTCATTACCTGCTCAAATGCTCAATTCCCTTTTTATTTATCGGCAGAAGGTAAGACTTTCCATGTTTATTTCTGTGAGCAGCAACCTACTAAAAGTAATTCTGGTAGTTATTTCGATCCAATTATATAATTCACTGCAATTGGTGTTTATATCAATATTAATAGCTGACCTATATCGTTTTGTAATCTCGTTTATTAATGCCCGACATGAATTACCATTTAAGTTTTCTGTGAAGAATATGATCACGCAATTGAAAATAGGTTTCCCCTTGGCACTAAGCGGAATTATTGGCACCGGTCTTTTATATACAGATGGTTTAATGGTGAGTAAAATGATGGATGTAAAAGCCTATGCTATTTATCGCAATGGGGCACTGGAAGTACCTTTTCTGGCTACCTTATATAATGCCGTATCAATGATTATCATGCCGGAAGTGGTAAAGTTGTACAAGTCCAACCAATTAAAGAAAATTATTTCTCTAAAATTTAAGGTTATCCTGAACTGTATGGCCATCTTGTATCCTGCTCTTATTTTTATTTTATTTAATGCAAGAGAGTTTATTGTACTCTATCTGGGAGAAAAATACCTTGGAAGTGCTACTATATTTTTCATTTTTAATTTTACAATTCTGCTTAGAGTAAATAATTATGGAGATGTGCTGGTTGCGGCTGGAAAAACGGCGGTTATATCTATCTTTTATTTACTGGCTTTTGGTTTGAATATTATTTTAAATTATTATCTGATCTTAGAATTAGGTTTAGCGGGTGCTGCCATTGCAACTGTGTTTTCTTTATTCCTTATAGCCGGGCTTCAATTCAATAAAAGCTTGTCCATACTGAAGGCTAGTATAAAGGAGATAATATCACTCAAAATGATTGTTTTTATAATAGGCATTTCGGTTGGGACATACTTGCTAATTCACTTGATTTCCTATTTTATTGATACCCTGCTTATCAAGGTTATATTAGATTTGATTTTCTATTTTCCGATCGTGTATTTTATACTACTCAAACTGGGTATTCTCGATCGCAATATTGTTTTGCGGTTATCCCCTCAGGCATTTCATTCAAAAATCAATCGATGGGTATAGGAACTTTATTTTTCAGAAGCATTAAAAGAGAATACTACCGGGAAATATCACCTGGTTTATTAATATTAAACTGGATCGTACAGCGAATATTCAGGCTCAATCACGAAGTGCCATTTTCCGTTCATTACACCTCAAAGGTCCGGGGCTATCAATACATGCAAATTCACACCTCTGTTAGAAAAAGCATGACTATCTCTCAGGGCTTATATATGATCTGTTTTCATCAGGGAAAGCTCACTATTGGAGCTAATACCATGATTGCGCCCTATGTGGTTATCAATAATGGGAATCACGATTTTATCGATAGGAGTAAGCACAAAGTGAAAGATATCAGTATAGGGGAAAATTGCTGGATAGGAGCACATTGTGTAATCCTTGCAGGAGCTGAATTAGGCAACAATGTTACGGTGGCTGCCGGGAGTGTGGTAAATAAAATCTTCCCAGATAATGTAGTCATCGGTGGAGTTCCTGCCAGGGTTATTAAGACTATTGACAAATTTGCTCCCAATGAAAACTAGGTTGCTGAATTTCATTAGGCTAATCTTGTATAAACTACTGGGAGAGGCTTTTTTTCTTAAATTGGTGAAGGAAAGAAAATCAACGAGTTGGAGAGGAAAGTTACTGCCTAATAATTATCAATTTCCACCTTCTACTTATCGAATAACCAGTAATCAGGGCATTAAGTTAAAAGTCGACCTTTATGATTACATAGGGCATCATTTATTTTTTAAGCTTAAAGATCCTTCACACGAACAAATGGTGAAACTGGTCCAGCCAGGTTATACTGTAATTGATATAGGGGCTAATATTGGATATACTTTATTGCAATTTGCAAAACATGCGGGTGAGGAAGGGTTTGTCTATGGATTTGAACCCGATCCATACAATTTCCAAATGTGCAAAGAAAATATTGCGCTAAATAGGGTTACAAATGCGTGTTTGTTTCCTTTAGGTTTAGGCAACAATCAAAGTCATTTGAAATTGAAAATTGATAAAAGCAACAGGGGGCGTAACAGAATTTCCACTCACACATCTCTTTCGGAAATGCAAGAAATTGAGGTAACTACCTTGGATCGCTTTTTTTATCAGCCCCCGCCCGTTGACAATATTGACCTGATCAAGATCGACGTGGAAGGATTCGAAATGAAGGTTCTCCAGGGGGGGGAGAATTTAATTGATCAGTTCCATCCTATTCTCTTCATAGAGTTGGATGATAATAACCTGAGTGAAACAGGCGGTAGCGCCAGAGAGTTAATAGAGTGGCTTGAACAAAGAAACTACCTTATAAAACGGGTAGGTGAAAATGACATTATTCATTCAGATATGGATTTTGAAGATTGTCATTATGACATTATCTGTAAACCCGGTTAATTACATTTCATTCCACGCGATTAAAAGTGGGCTGTGATTGGAACTTATTGAATGATATTTTTTTACCCAGTCAGTTTGAGCCTTCCAATCAATATTATTATTCCTGACCATATGCACTGCCCGATCAAGTGTTTGGGTGAGATGGTCAAAGTCTGTAGATAATATGGGGCAATCTGGAAACCTGTACATTTCTAAACTTGGATCAATGTGATTGATAACCACATTTCTGGTCAATAGGGCTTCAATACTTTGTAAACCATACCACCCAATCAACATTTGATCAATAACAATGTCAGCACGATAATACAATTCAAATAATTCATACCTGCTCACCGTGTAAACCGAATTGGTTTCACGATTGAATTCCGAGGTTAAAATCAGTTCAATAGCAGTGTTTTGTTCTGCATATTTTTTTAAAATAGGAGTTAACAAACCTGTCCCTTTCATGGCTATGTTCGACGGAGCATGCAGAATAGTAATTTTATCTTTTTGCTCGTATTTTTTCTCTGAGAAACCATATTTTTCTGATTCCTGAAGAAATCTTTCGTGATCCAGAACTACAGGATAGTAATGCGCTTGAGGAATAATTTTCTTTAAGTCTGGAGTAGAAACAAGAATGTAATCAGCATATTTTAAACTGTCTGCAATTAGCTTATTTTGCCAGTTGGTGCTTAAAGGAGGTGCAGGTTTACCTGGAGAGGAAGAATTTAACCATTTGATATAAGCAGGATTTCTAATATCACTACCAACAAAATGAAGAATTAATCTTTTACCTAAAGCTTTATAGAGTATAAATTCTAACCGTCTGGTTTTACGGGTTAGTAGATTCTCGCCAGAAAATAAATGTATAATATCATGAGTAAAAGTTAGATATAAGAGAAAAAGAAAGGAGATTAACCATTGAACAAAAGAGGGGAAGTTTTTATAGTGAATGGCATAGTCGTATTTCGTTTTGTATTGAGACGAATCAACTTGATATTTAACAAAGGAAGTGCTTGTGAAATGAGGTAATTTGTTTTGTATAAACCTACTATATAAGTCAATCCGCCAGCCAACGTCAACTGCCCCAAAAAGAATACGTATATTTTTCTTCAAACTTTCCCTAAAATTGCAAATATAATGGTATGTTCAAGCTCTAATTCTAATCGGTTTGTTTAATCATCTTTTTGATCTTACATTTTATCTTCTGTGAAGATTTTATATATCATTTCCAATGTAGATAGGGCGATTGCGTTTGAGTGGATAGCCATAGAGTTGGCAAAGAGAGGGTTTAAGATAGAATTTATCTTTTTCGGAAAACAACAGCCCTTTCTATACGCTAGATTAAAAGAATTCGGTTTCACCACTTATTTTATTGAACATCAGTCAAAACGTGATCTGTTAACTACTTTTTTGCGGGTATCTTTCTATTTAGTACGAAAAAGGCCTGATGTGGTACACACCCATTTGTTTGAAGCAAACCTGGCTGGGCTTTTCGCTGCCTGGGTAGTAAGAATTAAACAACGTATTCATACCCGCCACCATGCTGACTATCATCATCAATATTTCCCCCATGCTGTAAAATGGGATCGATTGATCAACTATTTCTCTACCCAAATCATCGCCATCTCTGATAATGTAAAAAATATCCTGAGTAGAAAAGAGCATGTGCCCGAAAGTAAAATAATCTACATTCCTCACGGTTTTGACTTAAAGCGATTTCAAATTAAAGCTAGCGACCAAATAAATGCCTTAAAAGATAAATTCCAGGTAAACTCCTTTCAATACCCAGTAGTGGGGGTAATCTCCCGGTACATGGAGTTAAAGGGAATTCAATATATTATCCCGGCATTTAAACAGTTGAAGCAAGCATATCCTCACGCCCTCTTAATTTTAGCCAATGCCAAAGGTCCCGATAAAGACAAGATTAAATCACAGCTTGAAAAAGAATTAAAAAAAGAGGATTACCTGGAAATAGAATTTGAAGAAGATCTGTTTTCCCTGTATCAATTATTCGACATCTTCGTGCATGTACCGGTGAATTCCACCATCGAAGCCTTTGGTCAAACCTATGTAGAGGCCCTTGCCTCAGGAATTCCTTCTGTTTTTACCCTTTCCGGTATCGCGCGAGAGTTTGTCATAAACAAGGAAAATGCGTTAGTGGTTGATTTTAAAAATAGCAAGGAAATTTTTTTGGCCATGAAGGAGATCCTGGAAAACCCTCTTTTAAAAGAGCGTTTAATTACTAAAGGAATAAAAAGTGTTGAAAAATTTGCGCTCGATAATATGGTAAACGAACTTGAAAAACTTTACCGAAAGAGGAGCTCTTAACCCTACCTATGAAGAAACCCCCTTTATTTTCTGTCATTATTCCTACCTATAATCGGGCGGACCTGATTGAAGAAACCCTGAAAAGTGTTTTTACTCAGTCATTTAAAGACTATGAAATTATTGTAGTAGATAATGCTTCTACCGATCACACTATAGAAGTGCTCCATCCGCTGGAAAAAAAGGGAATAATAAGGCTTATCAGACATGCTACAAATAAAGAAAGATCAGCTGCCAGAAATACCGGATTCAGGCATGCCAAAGGAGAATACG
>CAZBIF010000032.1:18249-21216 GCA_964492055.1 uncultured Flavobacteriales bacterium | reverse complement strand
CACATTTGAATCCGCCACCTGGTCCTGGGTTTCTTTTGCCAGACGACGGATTTTTCTGCCAAAGATCACTGCCACCACCATTACCACCGGGATCAGGGCAAGCATGAGTAGCGTTAATTTTGGGGAAATAAATACCAGCAAGCCGATACCGAGACCAATGGTAAGGATTTGTCGCAGGAACTCCGCCAGGGTAGTGGTCAGGGTCTCCTGCAGTAAGGATATATCAGCCGATATGCGGGAAGTAAGTTCACCTACCCGGCGGGAGGCAAAGAATTCCATTTTTAATACGCTCAGGTGGTTGTAGGTAGCTTGTCGCAAGCTCGCCAGGGTATGTTGTGTAACAATGGCAAACAAATAAATACGGAAGTAGGAAAAGACTGCATTTAAAAAGAAAATGCCCAATAGGATCAGCGCAATTTCATTAATTTCCGAGATCAGGGATTCTTTTGCTGCATCCACCAGTTGGCCGGTGAGGTAGGGGAATACCATGGAGGTAATGCTGGAAAGAAAGAGGAACAAGAGTCCAAGGAGGAAGGTACCCAGATAAGGCCTTACATATTTAAATAAGCGCAGCGACTTTTTTAAGGAGGCCCATGTTATATTTTTCCTTTTCCCATCTTCTGCCTCTGAAGTCCGCAATCCGCTTCTTATTTTTGCCATAGCTGAGGCGAAATTACTTGAATTTCAAAGAGAAAAATCACAAATAAAATCTGCATTTAATCTTTGGAAATGAAACGAAAATATGTTTACTTTTGCCCACCATTAATTTAAGTAGTCATACTACTTCTGATTAAAAGATAAAGCAGCATGAAAAGGACATACCAACCTTCCAAAAGAAAGAGAAGAAACAAGCACGGTTTCAGGAGCAGAATGGAATCTGCCAATGGCAGAAAAGTATTGAGCAGGAGAAGGGCTAAAGGTAGAAAGCGCCTTACCGTTTCTGCTGAAAGCAGGTTTTAATTGAACTGAATAAGATATTTTGAAAGGGAATTGATCAATCAATTCCCTTTTTTGTTTAATGCTTATTATTTTTAGAGTATGGAAAAGATCAGGGTAGCTATCAACGGCTTCGGCCGCATTGGCCGTATGACCTTCAGGGAGTTGCACAAAAGGAACTCTATAGAAGTAGTAGCCATAAACGATCTGGCTGATGCGAACACCCTGGCCCATTTACTTAAATACGATTCGGTACACGGGCCTTTTAAAGGAACAATTACTATTGAAGAAACACAATTACATGTAGATGGTAAAAAGATAAAGCTATTTCAGGAAAAGGAAGTAGATAATCTTCCCTGGGAGAAGCTGAAGGTCGATATCGTACTTGAATCCACCGGCTTATATCGCAATGAGGAATCGGCGGGTAAACACCTTGCAGGGGGAGCGCAAAAAGTGATCATCTCAGCCCCCGGTAAAGGGGATAATATAAAATCCGTAGTGCTGGGGGTAAACGATGATATACTGGACGGAACAGAGAAAATCATTTCCAATGCTTCCTGTACGACCAATTCCCTGGCTCCCTTGGTGAAGATATTGCATGAAAACTGGGGCATAGAATCAGGTCATATCACCACCGTACATTCGTATACCGGGGATCAGAGGTTGCACGATGCTCCTCATAAAGACCTGCGTCGGGCGCGGGCAGCGGCAGTAAGTATTGTACCCACCACTACCGGGGCAGCTAAGGCCATTACCAAAATATTTCCCGAACTGGAGGGTAAACTGGGAGGGGCCGGTATCCGGGTGCCTGTGCCTGACGGATCATTAACGGATTTTACCTGTGTGGTGAAGGAAAAAACCACCATTGAGGAGATCAACCGTAAGTTTAAAGAGGCTGCTGAAGGGGAGTTAAAAGGTATCCTGGCATACACAGAAGACCCTATTGTCTCCATTGATATTGTGAATAATCCCCACAGTTGTATTTTCGATGCCCAGCTCACTTCGGTGATCGGAAATATGGTAAAAGTGGTTGGCTGGTACGACAATGAGATCGGCTATAGTACCCGCCTGGCTGAATTGATAGAGAAGGTGGGCAACTAGCCTTTGTATTCCTTCAACTCCAGTTCTTCCCCATTAAATACGGCATAGGTTTGGTAGTTCATCCATTCCCCCAGGTTGATATAGCGGCTGTTTTTACCGACTTCCAGATCAAGGGGCAGGTGCCGGTGGCCAAAGATGAAATAGTCGATGTGCTCTTTCTTTAAGTACTCCTTGCAATAGATCGCCAGCCATTCCATTTCTTCCCCTTTGAATTTTTCGTCCTCATCGCGATTGGCCTTGCGACTGGTGCCGGACCAGTAATTAGCCAGTTGAATGCCCAGGTTGGGGTGCAAGCGGGCAAATAACCATTGAGAAACGGGACTGGCGAATACTTTTTTGATGAATTTATAGCCGTGGTCACCAGGTCCCAGGCCATCCCCGTGGCCGATCAGGAATTCCTTTCCCGCCAAAGTGCGGCGGATGGGTTTGCGGTGTAGCTGTATGCCCAGTTCTTTCGGCAAATAATCAAACATCCACATATCGTGGTTGCCGGTAAATACATGCAGGGGAATGCCAGCATCGGCAATTTCAGCCATCTTGCCTTGCAGGCGTACAAAACCTTTGGGAATTGCATGTTTGTATTCAAACCAGAAATCGAACAGGTCGCCTACCAGAAAAATCTCTGCTGCGTCCTTTCTGATCTCATCCAGCCAGCTGACTATTTTTTTCTCCCGCTGCCTGCTACTTTTATAATCCGGGGCTCCCAGGTGAAAATCAGAGGCAAAATAGATTTTTGTGGAATCGGTGGACAAACTATTAATTCAATACTTCTTCTAGGGTGCGATGCAATTCCGCCCCACGCAGGTTTTTGCCGATCACTTTTCCTTCTTCATCGATCAATACCGCAAAGGGTATTCCTCTTACCCCGTAATCCTGGGCTGCTTCCGACTGCCAGAATTTAAGGTCACTTACGTGGGTCCAGTTGAGGTT
>CAZBIF010000032.1:0-18210 GCA_964492055.1 uncultured Flavobacteriales bacterium | reverse complement strand
ATTTCTGATAAGCGGCAACCACATTGGGATTTTCCATACGGCAGGGCTTGCACCAGGAAGCCCAGAAGTCGATCAGTACTACTTGCCCTCTCAGACTGGAAAGGGGTACCAGGTTCCCTTCCGGGTTGGGCAGGTTGATCTCTGGTACTTTGCTGCCGGGGGCAAATTGACTGGCGGCATCTACCTTTGATTTAAAACTGGTATAGAAAGGGGATTGTCCGTATTCATTCTCCAGGCCTTTTACCACTTTGCGGTAATATTCCAGGTCTTCTGCTGATTCTCCGGGTAATTGTTCTACAATTGCCAGGTTGGTAAAGGAAGATGGATTTTCGTCGATCATTTCCCGTAGGGCTTCAATTTTGGCATTTTCCATTTCATCAAAACGGCCCCGAAAAACTTCGATCAGGGAATCGCGGTTGGCATTTGCTCCCAATTGCTGAAATTCCTGGTTAAGGGCTTCCTGCTCTTCAAAACTTTTCCGCAAGGTTTTATTTAATTCAGCCATGCGTTCTACGTCAGCAGAACCGCTCACCTCCAGAGAATAGCTATTGTATGCATCCCCTTCCACCTTGATCTCATCTTCCTTGCCCAGGGGGAGGATAAGGTTCAGCTCATCACTGAGGGTTACCCGGTAAAATCCTTTTTCGGCGGGGACGAAATCAAAATGAAATTCCCCTTCTTCATTCACCCTGGCCGTATCTACCGGCCCTTTGCGGGGATTTCGCAGGTCGATCAGGTACAACTGATCGGTCTGTAAATTAGCCACTTTACCGCTGAGGAGGTAAGCCTGGTCTTTCTGGCTGTTGCTGTTAGTACAGGCAGCAAGTAAAATGCAAATCAATAATAAATGGGGGAAAAATAAACGTCTTAACTTCATGATCATGATTCAAGTTTTTCTTTTAATAATTGGGTGGCAAGTTTGGGATCGGCTTTGCCCTTAGTAGCCTTCATCACCTCTCCCATGAATAAACCCATTAAACCGGTTTTACCTTTGCGGTAAGCTTCTACTTTATCCGGGTATTTGTTGATCGCTTCATTGATCAGCTCTTGTAAAAGGCCGGCATCGCTTTCCTGCATGAGGTTCTGGGTACGGGCAATTTCCTCAGCGGTGGACTCCGGATTTTTTATGAGTTGTGGGAATATTTGCTGCGCAGCTACGGAGTTGCTCACTTTGTCGGCATCGATCAGATTGATCAGCCCTGCTATTTTTTCTGCCTTTACTGGAAACTCCTGAATGGAAAGCGCATTTTCATTCAAGTAGCCCTTCACGCTACCCATCAGCCAGTTGGCGGCAGCTTTATAGTTGCCTGTATGGGCGATGATCTTTTCGTAGTATAAGGCCAGGTGTTTGTCTTCCGTGATGATCTCTGCATCGTATTTGGACAATTGCAGTTCTGCGGTGTATTTTTTATATAACTCATCCGGCAGGGGAGGTAATTGTCCGCCAATGGACTCAATCTGTTCTTTCGCTGCAAATCGGGATCCGGAAAATAGCGGTAATCATGGGCCATCTCTTTGGAACGCTGGCTGAGGGTAATTCCTTTTACTGCATCAAACCCGCGGGTTTCCATTTCAATCTTTCCACCTTCTTCCAGCAGTTCGATTTGTCTTTTCGCTTCAAACTCTATCGCCCGGTAGACGTTGCGGATGGAGTTGAGGTTCTTTGTTTCCGTTCGTTGTCCGAACTCCTTACTGCCCTTTCTTCGTACCGAAACGTTGGCATCACAGCGCAAGCTGCCTTCTTCCATATTCCCATCGCAAATATCCAGGTACCTTACCAGCTTGCGGACTTCAGTCACGTAATTGTAAGCCTCCTGGGGGCTGCGCAGATCGGGCTCGGACACAATCTCCACCAGGGGAACGCCTGCCCGGTTCAGGTCGATCAGGGTGTGGTAGGGATCCAGATCGTGGATGCTTTTACCGGAGTCTTCTTCCATGTGAATGCGGGTAATGCCTATGTATTTTTCATTTCCCTCTTCATCTTTGATCTTGATCTTGCCCCCACGGCACAAAGGTGTGGTATCCTGGGTGATCTGGTACCCTTTAGGCAAATCCGCATAGAAATAATTCTTCCGGGCAAACTGATTTTCTGTTGTGATCTCAGAACCGCAGGCCAATCCAAGTTTAATCCCGCTTTCGAGTGTGCGCTTGTTAAAGCGGGGCAGGGTGCCTGGGTGGCCGAGACTTACGGGATGCACATTGCTATTGGGCAAAGCTCCATATTCCGTAGAATCCGGGCTGTAGGCTTTGCTAACATTATTTAATTGTGCATGGATCTCCAGACCGATAACGATCTCGTACTCTCCATATAAATCAATGACACTCATAAAGCTGGCAAAGTTACTTATTATGCGGTTCTGAAAGGAGTTCTTTTTCGGTGGCGGTGTGCAGGGATTTTAGAATATGACTGAAAATAGACTGCATTTTAGGGGCTGCCTGCTTCGCCACCTCCTGCACCTCCTCATGCGTGATCTCCACAATTTGCCCTTCCACCCCCATATCAGAGATCACCGAGAGGGCAAACACCTGCATGCCCGCATGTACCGCTACGATCACTTCGGGAGTAGTAGACATGCCTACTGCATCTCCACCAATGTATCGGAAATACTTGTATTCCGCCCTGGTCTCATAGGTAGGACCTGAAGTACCCACATACACTCCTTGATGGATTTTAATTTTTTGTTCTGCGGCAAATTTTATGGCTTTTTCAATCAGCGAAAAAGAATAGGGTTGACTCATATCCGGGAATCGTGGCCCCAGTTCCTCGTAGTTTTTTCCCCGTAAGGGATTGTCACTAAATAGATGAATGTGATCTTCTAGGAGCATGATATCCCCGATCTTCTGTGCCGGATTAAGCCCCCCGCTGGCATTGCTCAATAGCAGGTTTTGGACTCCCAACTGCCTGAGTACCCTCACCGGAAAGGTGGCTTGTTGTAGATCATATCCCTCGTAATAGTGAAAGCGTCCCTGTAAAATCAATACGGGCACACCGGAAAGCTTACCGCATAGCAATTGCCCGGCATGGCCTTCTACTGTAGAAACCGGAAAATGGGGAATGGCTTCATACGATAATTGCTGACGCTCACTTAAATGATCTGCCACTTCACCTAAGCCGGATCCCAGTATCAGGGCGTTTTTAACTTCAGTTAAGCCAAGTTCATGCTGAATAAAATCAGCCGCTTGTTGTATACGATCTAACATGTTTGATTACCTCCTGTATAAAATCCTCTTCTGCGTGTTTGTGAAACTCAATTTGCATGGGAATAACAAAGACCGGTATGCCAGGTAATTTTTCCCAATCGAGTTTCACCGCATCTTTTTCCGTGATTATTACTAGCTTTTTACTGGAAAAAATAGAGGTGAATCTATCCTGAATGGTTTTATAATCCTTTTCCGTAAAATAATGATGGTCCCTGAAGTTCAATGATTCCACCTCATTGGCTTTTCTCTTCAAAAATAGTTGCAGGGGCTTGTTATTCGCTATGGCCGTCACCAGCAGGGTGGTATATTCTTTCAATTTAAATTCAATTTCCTCCAGGTCGTAGGCGGCGGAAGAAAGGGGTATAAGTTTTCGGTATTTAATGTAAGAGAAGAAAACTTTCTGATAGGCTTCCGGATTAATGATGGAGGTGATCCTTCTGATCTCCAGGGGGGAAAGTACGGCCGGGCTTTTGGTCACCACGATCAGATCAGCCCGCTTGGCGCCGGTTCGCGGCTCCCTTAATCCACCGGCAGGTAAGGGAAAATCTTTTGTATAGGGATCGCTGTAATCGGTCAGTAAAATATTGAGACCTGCCTTCACTTTACGGTGCTGAAAAGCATCGTCCAGCAAGATCACCTGGGGTGGGGATGGAAGACTTTTCAGCTTTTCAATGCCCCGGCGTCGGTTTTCATCCACCGCAAAAGTGATCTCCCGGAATTTTTTAAACATCTGGTAGGGTTCATCACCTACAGTAGTGGCACTATCGTCATCGCCCACCAATCTAAATCCGCTGCTTTTCCTGCCATAGCCCCGGCTAAGCACCGCCAGACGGTAATGGGCTTTCAGTTTGGTCAGTAAAAATTCGGTATGGGGCGTCTTACCGGTTCCCCCCACACTCAGGTTGCCGATGGTAATCACCGGAAAGGGATAGCTCTTACTGCGCATGATCCCCAAATCAAATAAGAGGTTACGAATGCGAATACCCAGGCTATATAGTAAACCGAAGGGCAATAAAGCTATTTTGGAAAGTATGTTCACCGATGTCCGATTAAGTTTGCAAACTTATTATAAAGTTCAATTTTAGCCTATTTTTGGTGAAAATGAAGATCAGATGAAGTTAACTGAATGTATCCAGATACTGGAAGAGTGGGCCCCTGCCACATTACAAGAATCGTATGATAATTCGGGCCTGCAAATTGGCGATCCGCAGGGGGTAGTCTCCTCAGCACTCATCACCCTGGACTGCACCGAGGCGGTGGTAGAGGAGGCGCTGGATAAAAATTGTTCGCTCATTATCGCCCACCATCCCCTGATCTTTGGTGGATTGAAGTCCCTCACCGGGAAAAATTACGTGGAAAGGACCGTGCTGAAGGCGGTAAAAGCAGGAATAGCTATTTATGCCATCCATACCAATCTTGACAATATCCTGAGCGGAGTAAATAAAAAAATAGCTGAAAAACTGGGTTTGAGGAATTGCCGGATCCTGCGGCCGCACGAAAGCAGGTTAAAAAAACTGGTCTATTTCTGTCCCATGAATGCGCACGAAAAGGTAAGGCAGGCAGTCTTTGAAGCCGGGGCAGGCACCATCGGCAAATATGACAATTGCAGTTTCAACCTACAGGGAAAAGGAACTTTTAAAGCTGGGGATGATGCTGATCCCCATGTAGGAGAAGTAGGGGAGATGCACACGGAAAAGGAAATGCGTGTGGAAACAGTTTTCCCGGCTTTTCTGCAAAACAAGGTGTTACAGGCATTGATAAAGGCACATCCTTACGAAGAAGTTGCCTATGATGTATATGCTTTGGCAAATTCATGGAATGAGGTAGGCAGCGGATTGATCGGGGAACTGGAAGAGAGCATGGATTTTGATGAATTTATGGGAACCGTTAAACAAGCTTTTCAAGCGAAAGGCATCCGCTATACTGACAAGGTGAATGAAAAAGTGAGAAAGGTTGCCCTCTGTGGCGGTTCCGGTAGTTTTTTATTGCCCGATGCCATGCGGCAGCAGGCAGATGTATTTATCAGTGGGGATTTCAAATACCATCAATTTTTCGATGCAGAGAATAAATTGTCCATTCTCGATATCGGGCACTATGAAAGTGAGCAATTTACTCCTGAACTGATCAAGGAATACCTTGATAAAAAAATGCCTAATTTTGCCACCTATTTATCGGAAAAAATCACAAACCCAATTAATTATTATTAAAGATGGCAAAAAGCACTGCTGCTAAGGAAGCAACGGTTGAGGAGCGGCTTCAGGCACTGTATGACCTGCAGGTAATTGATTCAAAAATTGACCGCATACGTACCATACGGGGCGAATTACCATTGGAAGTGCAGGATCTGGAAGATGATGTGGCCGGACTGCAAACCAGGATAGACAATACTGAAGAAGCAATTCAGACTTTAGAAGCGGATATTTCTGCTAAGAAGAACCAGATACAGGAAGCCAAAGCTGCGATCAAAAAATACGAGGAGCAGCAGCAGAATGTACGCAACAACCGGGAATACGATTCCCTGAGCAAGGAAATTGAATTCCAGAGCCTGGAAATAGAGCTGGCTGAAAAACGCATCAAAGAGTACAAGGAAAAGATCGAGGCCAAGCAGGAGGTAAATGATCAGGCTAAAACAAAGCTGGAAGAAACCAAAAAAGAACTTGAACACAAGAAGAACGAACTTGACGAGATCATAGCTGAAACTGAAAAGGAAGAGAAGGCCCTGCAAAAAGAATCCAAGAAAGCAGAAGAAGTGATTGAGGATCGTTTGCTTGCAGCTTATAAACGCATACGCGACAATGCCCGTAATGGATTGGCGGTAGTGCCGGTTGAGCGGTCAGCCTGCGGGGGTTGCTTTAACAAGATCCCACCACAGCGTCAGCTGGATATCAATACCCACAAAAAGGTAATTGTTTGTGAACATTGCGGACGTATCCTCATCGATCCCAAAATGGCGGGGATTGAAGAAGTGGTGGAAGAAAAACCAAAAAGAAGAACCCGCTCACGGGCGAAGTCCAAGTAAAAAACTTGTTTAAAATAAAAACCCCGCCTTATCAATAAGGCGGGGTTTTTTATGTACTACCCTTTAATTTTTCCCTTTTGATTTATTCTTCATTTGAAGATTCGGTATCCGTTCCTGCTATCGGTTTAAATATTTCCCTGCTTTTCTCACTGCCGAAGATCAGGTTCAGGCCGAACCGCAAATGGAGGTGACGGGTATGCTGGGGTTGAAAGGCGCCCAGTAAATTGTCAGCCATAAAATAGAGCTGTACCGGGCCGGGGTTTAGATTGACTCCCAGGCCTACGTTATTAAAGGCACGGTTAATGGCGGAAAATGCGGTAGTTACCGTGATCCATTTGGTTAATTTTCGTCCGTAACTGACGGTGAAAGATGGCTTAAGATTTCCCTGAAATACCTCACTCTGAAAAACCCCTCCCACAAAATGTGCCTCACCCAATAAATAATTACCTCCTACATAAAAGCGGGAAGTGAGGGGAGCAGTATACGCTCCTTCCCCTTCGGTAATTTGCAGGGATTCTTCCAGGGAGTCGGCTACACGGTCAAAGGAAGTGTTACCGCTTTCCCTGGCATCGTCCTCCGGATCGCCAAATACATTGATCCCTACCCCTGAATATTTATATTCACCATCATTGGAATAGGTTTTCGTGTCGTTTTTCCAGTTAATAAACCCCAGATCAAGTACGCTGCCATTAAGAATAAATTTATCTGTAAGCTGATAGGACGCCCCCATATCCAAGCCAAAACCATTATTTCCCCGGCCCGAAATATAAGTATCTGCCTCACTATCCTCCAAACCGGAGGTTTTTACGGATATTTTTGAGGTGGTAGTAATGGCATAGGTTTCGGGATCTGTATAGACTGAGATGTCCGTGCGTTCGCTGTAGATATTTTCCAGTCCATATAAATATTTCACCCTTGCTCCCAACCGAAGTTTATCAGTAAGCTGATGAGAGGCACCTATCCCAATTTCACGATAGTGGTTGAGGGTAAAGCCAATGCCTTCAAAATTGGCGGTGTTGTCTTCGAAACCGGCATTTCCTTCATAGATAAAGCGAACAAAATCCCGGGGATAACTGATCTTAAAATAACCTACCTCAGCCATGTTAACATTGAATTGAGTACGGGAGCTTAGATTGAAGCCAAAGGATAGCAGGTCAAGCCGGCTGTAAAAGGAAAGATAATTGTTCTCTTCCAGTTTTTCGATCAGGTTGTTGAAGTCAAGGAATAGCTTGCCATTCCGCTTCACCACGCCATCACTGTAAGCAAAACCACTATTACTCATACTGAAGTAAGTGGATGAGATCACCGGCAGGCCCAGGTAAAAATTACCATTGTAGCGGTTGGATGGATTGATTAGAGCCGATTGGGGAATCTCATGCATGTTGTAAAGCAGCAGGTCCTGCTGGGCAAAGACGCTGATTGTGGAGAGAAGAAAAAGGGATACAATTAATTTCTTCATGTCTAGTTGATTAAAATTCTGGCTTTAAGGCCTACCATTACATCCAGCGTATAGCCGGATTTGAAAAGTATGTTTTTACCGGTAGATGCTCCCGGGGTGTTGAGCTCGGCCTTTATAATGGCTTTTTCGGTGCCTTTCAAATTTAAAATGCGGGCCCGGTCAAGCACGGTTTCATTAATTTCCCGGGTAGGGGTGGTGACAATTCCTTGGCTATTGGTGCTGGCAGCAGCAATAACACGACGGCTACCATCGGCAAACAGGCTATCCAAAGCTACATTCTGACCATCTATAAACACGATATTGAGATCGGCATTTACAGGAAAACCGTTATCCACGATCATACGGAAAGTACCTTGTTCCAGATTGTCCAACTCATCCATATTAAAATTGATGGTATCCACCAAGGTCAACTGGGTGGAGCGTCCGGCCAAAGGCAAGCGCAGTTTTATATCCAGCTCCATACCGCTCGTATCTGTAAAAAAGTTACGTCGTCCGGGGATCTTTCCATTGGGGTTGGGCAAAGCCTTTGCATCGTAAACAATTTCCCTGACCAATTTTGATATGATGTTTTCGATATTGCTGTTGTTCTCCCGAAGTTTAAGATTGGTATAAGCCACACCGTATCCACTGGGGATCTCTAGTTTACGGATTTTTCGCTTTCCGGTCGCCGGGTCTACTGGTAATTCAAAGCTGAGGGTGTCAATATTTTTATCTGCTACCCTGGCGTACAATTCCTCAAACTCCATATACGTAGGAATATCAAAACTATTCCGGATAGTGACATCCAGTTCCGGATTAGCGATAAAAAAAGTACCGGTGATAAAGTTTTTGAAAATGTCAACATCTACTGTGTCCTGTTTCAGGTCGATGGGATCCTGACCGAGGTAACCGTAAAATTCTTTTAATTGTACCCGCGTAAATGAGAGGATAAATTTCAATTCCCCCGATTGAGGTATGGGATTCGGGTTATTGGCAGCAATGTCTACCCGGTACTCCAAAGCGCTTACCTGCTGGCCCCCTGCGGTCATATCAATCAGATAACGACTCAAATCAACATCTTCTTCCCTTTTCACAGGTACCCCATTAGAAGCAGGGAGCAATTTATTGATCGATAAAGAACCACCGTCAGGTTTTTTAAAACCGGGGAATGTGATGGTCAGGTCTAAATTAGCACGAATATCTGATTGCACGGTCAATATCAGGGTTCCCTCCCGTAAAAGCAAAGAATCAATTTCAATGTCGTCATTGGCTTTATATTGTATGGTATCTGAAAGGGTTATGGTAGTGTAATTTGGGTTTACAATAAGGTCGGAGGAATCACGCAATATCTGATCGGGTAATTCAACGATGGTATCCGGGGTAGCTGACACCTTACTTTGGTAAACAACGGAGAGGGTATCCCCATTTTCATTTGGCTGGATGAAACCTCCCGTATCTTTTTTGATGATAATATCTTGCAGGGTAAGTGAAGAATTGATGAGGGGGAGAGCCAGTTCGGGCCGCCAGTCCTCGGTCTCAATTTGTTCAAATTCAAAATAATCGTCTGTGCAGGAATTGAGACAGAGCAGTAAAGTGATGGGTATAAGAAAAAGCAACTTTTTCATAAGTAAGGTTTTTGAGCAGGGTAAATATACAGTATATGCTTTTTATACGTTTAAGTTAAGTTCCAGTTGTGAGGGAATTAACTGAAAACTATTGCGATGGTAATGAGTCTTTCCATAAGTAATAAGAGCTTGCCGGTGATCCCTGGTAGGATAGCCTTTATTTTTTCCCCATTGGTATGATGGGTATTCCAGTGCCAGGTTTTGCATGTATGCATCCCGGTAGGTTTTTGCCAGTATTGAAGCTGCCGCAATAGAACGGAAGCGGGCATCCCCTTTTATCAGGCAATAGTGTTTCTTATCGCGGTAGGGGGTAAACCGGTTACCGTCGATGAGCAAATGATCATAGGGTTGCTGGATTTGATCAAGGGCCCGGTGCATAGCCCGAAAAGATGCATTGAGGATATTGATCTCGTCTATTTCTGCGGGTGAGCAAACCCCAATGGCCCAGGCAATAGCCTTTTCTTCGATCCAGCATTTTAGTTCAAGTCGTTTTTTCTCCGGAAGTTTTTTGGAATCGGTCAATTGCTTTGGCACTCCTCGGTAGGGGAGGATCACGGCAGCAGCTACCACAGGGCCCGCCAGGCAGCCACGGCCGGCTTCATCGCACCCCACCTCTATTGTGCCTTTTATATAGGTTGACCTAAGCTTCATGCGGTGCAATTTTTAGGATGCTTTCCCATACGAGTTCAGCCGTGCGGTCCCAGGAAAATTCTTTTGCCCGTTTTAGCCCTTTTTCTATCAAATCTTCCCGCACCCTTTCATTAGTGGCTACCTGCTGCATGGCGTCAGCAATCTCAGTGACATTCCGCGGGGCACATAACATAGCTGCCCCGGCAGCTACTTCAGGCATGGAAGTAACATCGGAAGTGATCACCGGCACCTGGCTCTGAAAAGCTTCCAGAATGGGAATGCCAAATCCTTCAAAATAAGGAAGGTAAGTGAGAGCCGTGGCCCCGGCTAATATTTTGGCTAGTTCCAGATCATCCACCCTTCCCAAAAAAACGATATCCTTATTGTATTGCAATCCCTCCAAACGACTTGATAAGGAAGAAGGCCACCACTTGCGGTTTCCGGCTACCAGTAATTTCATGTTTTGGGAGGTTTGCCGACGAAATAGATCAAAAGCCTCGAATAAATGCTCCAGGTTTTTTCGCGGATGCAAGGTGCCAATAAAAATGAAGTAGGGCCAACCCTCACTGTATTTTTTCCGGATCAATGTTGCCGTGGCCGGGGAAATGGGTTTGAACACTTTATTTACCCCATTGTAAACCACATCAATTTTTTCCGGGGGTACTGGCAGGCTTTGGGTAAGGTCTGTTTTAGAAAATTCAGATACCGTGGCAATTCGGTCTGCACGTTTCACAAAACGGGGGAAAAAATACTGCAGGTATTTGCGGTGGGAAAAGATGATATTTTCGGGCTGGTGCAAAAAATTGAGATCGTGGACCACCGCCAGGCTGGGGCAATTTACCTTTGGCGGGACCCAGCCTTCGGGTGAAAGAAAGAGATCGAAAGCCTGCCGGTTGATAAAAGGGGCAAGGCGCATTTCAAACCAGATGTACCACAAAATGGGATGACGGGCAGGAGGGTTAAGCCAGCTGGTGGAAACATTTTCCGGAAAATGCAATTTCGCATGGTCTTTCCGGTCAAAAATGAGGGTGAATTCGTGCTCCGGATGGTTGACTGCCAGCCGGAAAATGGTTTCATACGTAAACCTGCCAATCCCGTCCATTTTATCCTGGATCAGTAAACGGGTGTTGACTGCGATTTTCATATCAGGTTTTTTCTACCAGAAAGTTGATGCCGAAGAAAAAATATTCCTTCAGAAAATCGTTCTTCTTCCAGAGTTGCTGCTCACGGGCTACTTTCTTCTTAGCTTTTTCATTGGGGAACATAAAAGGAAGGTAATACCGTATGTATTGTACCGAATCCTCAAGTATAGTAAACCCTTTCTTTTCAAATTCCTTTTGCCACTTATTCAGGCTGCGGATATTTTCATTTCCTAAAAGAATGTGCTTTTTTAGTTTTTCATCGTAGATCTTGATCACTCTTTTATTGCCCCTTTGCAAAAACAACTTGGCATTTTGAATGATGTTATTGCCATTTTCCTCTATGATGAGCAATTTTCCTTTTTCACTCAACACCTTATTTAGTATTGCAAGGGCCTCATCCAGGGGTTCAAGGTGGTGCAGGGTATCCTGTATAATGATCAGATCGTAGGAGCCGGGGGTGAACTCATGGTCAAAAATATCTTCATAGGAGTAAGTAAACTTGCTCACATCCCCGAATTGCTTCCAGTATTCAAGGCGACGGGGGATCTGCTTGATGTAGTGTTCGAGTGTAGTCCCATGGGAAGCAATACCGTTGATGGAAAGGTAGATTGCCGTAGTACCAAAGCCGCACCCACAATCCCAAATGCGTAGGTCATTACTTTCGATATGATCGATAATGTATTGCAGGCGTTGGCAGAAATAGGCTTTGCGGTATTCAAATTTCTTTTCATCTTCCAGGTACTTGTAATAATACTGCAGGTCTTCGTTCTCCTTCAGTTCTTCAACAAAATGTTCGAAAAACTCCTCTACCGACATCTTCATGATTCCTTAAAAAGCTGCAAATATACTTAGCCTCTAAACACTTATGGGTTATAATGCTTTGCTTTACTTTGCAGCACTCTAATTCATGCAGCGGAAATTCATCCATAACCTGCTTTTTGTACTCCTGCTCAACCTGCTGGTAAAGCCCTTCTGGATACTGGGAATAGATGTTACGGTACAAAACAGGGTGGGGGCAGAGGAGTATGGTTTGTATTATCCCATTTTTGGCTTTTCCATCCTGCTGAATATTATTCTTGATTTTGGGATAACCAATTACAACAGCCGCACCATAGCCCGCCACAGTCATATGCTAGGCAGGTACTTTTCCGGAATATTCAATGTGAAACTCATACTGGGGGGAGTTTATTTGCTGGTTACCCTTTCCCTTGGGTTTTTAATTGGTTATAAGGGCAAGGAAATTTACCTTCTACTTTTACTGGGTATTAATCAAATACTTTCCTCTTTTTTGTTGTATTTACGATCGAACCTTTCAGGTCTGCACCTATTCAAACTCGAAGGATTGTTCTCTATTCTTGACCGTTTGTTGATGATCATTCTATGTAGCATGCTATTATGGGGTAAACCTTTTCGCGATCAGTTTACCATTGAATGGTTTGTTTACGCCCAATTTGTAGCTTACTTTTTAACTACTTTCATTGCCTTTATAGTAGTATGGAAAAAAGCTAAATTCTATCGTTTTCGATTTGATTTTACTATGTTCAGGGTGATTTTCAAAGAAAGTCTTCCCTTTGCGTTGCTTGTTTTGCTGATGTCATTTTATTATCGCCTGGATTCTGTAATGATTGAGCGAATGTTACCTGACGGGAAGTACCAGGCAGGTGTGTATGCCCAAGCCTATAGATTGCTGGAAGGGTTTAATATGTTTGGTTACCTTTTCGCGGGTTTATTATTACCCATCTTCTCTCGAATGCTTAAAAGGAGGGAGCCGGTTGGCAGACTGGTGCAAATTTCCTTTAATCTCATATTCATACCAGCGGTGGCCATCGCCCTCATCTCCTATTTTTCTCCCATTGAGATCATGGATATGCTGTATGTGGAAAATATAGAATATTCAGCGGAGCTTTTTAAGATATTGATGTTTTCCTTTGTAGCAATAGCCTTAACTTACATTTATGGGACCTTGCTTACCGCTAATGGAAACCTGAAAGCCCTTAATCTTATTTCTCTTGCAGGCTTAGTGATGAATTTTACCTTAAACCTGATCCTGATCAATTCCCAAGGGGCTAAAGGGGCCGCCCTGGCCACCTTAGTTACGCAAACTTTTGTTATTTTGGTCCAGATCGTGGTTACGAAGCGTATATTTCGCATGGAGTATTCCCGCTCATTCATATTCAAACATACAGCCGTTTTAATCATTGGCCTAATGATATCTATTTACACCCAACAGTATGTAGATGATTTATTTCTAAAAGTGGCTATCATTATAATCACCTTTATGGGATTAACATTTTTATTTGGCCTGATCAAAAAGCAGGAGATTATGAAGTTGCTAAGGAATAGAGAAAATTAATACTGCTGAATTACCTAATTTTGGCACTTTTTAATTTGCCTCACGACCAATGACAGAGGATCGATACGAAATTAATTCCCGCAGCATACTTCCATTTATGAAAAAATGGAAAAACGTATTGCTTACCACAACCCTACTGGCATTAGTTTGTTCTTTGGTTTTTTCATTTTTTATTGAAGATAAATACGAATCTTCCGTCATCTTATTCCCTTCGACTACCACCTCCATCTCGCGTGCGATTCTGAATGATGAGAATTATAAGGAAAAGGATTTTTTAGAATTTGGGGAGGAAGAAGAGGCAGAACAAATGATCCAGATTTTGAAGTCGGATGATATCCGCAAGCATATTATCCGCAAGTTCAATTTAATGGAGCATTACGACATTGATCCGGATAGCGAGTATCGGATGACCAAATTGAACCGGGAATACAACCGGAATATCGATTTCTACCGGACTAAGTTTATGTCAGTTAAAATAGAAGTATTGGATAAGGATCCGGTATATGCAGCAGCTATTGCCAATGAAATAGCAATTATGCTGGATAGTGTGAAAAACCGCATGTTACAAAAAGTGGCACGTCAGGCGTTTTCCATTGTACAGCAAGAATACAATACGCTGGTGAGAGAAATAAACCGCATGGAAGATACCTTGAATATAATACGCGGATTAGGAGTGCAGGATTATGAAACCCAGGTAGAGGTATTAAGTGATCAATACGGAGCCGCCTTGGTAAACAATAATATGCGGGCCGCGGAAATCTTAAAAAATAAACTGGATACGCTTTCCAAATATGGGGGAAAGTATTTAAGCCTGGTACAGCAACTGGAATATGAGCGCGAAAAATTAAGTGACCTGCGGGAAGTATATGCGGAAGCACGGGTAAATGCTCAATCCAATCTTGAACAAAAGTTTGTGGTGAATGAAGCATTTCCGGCAGAAAAGTCTACTTACCCACTACGGTGGTTGATTGTAACCGTTTCAGTAATAGCTACTTTCTTGTTTACCATGATCATATTAATACTATTAGATCCAAAGTAGTGGAAATAGAAAGCAGAAAGACCGGTAGGGAATATTTTCAAAGTGGGGTGGATATCTTTTCATTTGCCGTTCGTCAATGGAAAGTGTTAGTGGGAGTTGCTGTGGTTTCCGGTATACTGGCAGTGGTTTTTTCAGGTCCTCGGTTCATCTCGCCTAAATATAAATCAGAGGCAATAATATACCCCGCCAATCTCGGTGGTTATTCGGGGGAAACCCGCCTGGAACAAATGCAGCAATATCTGCAATCCAATATTATACGGGACCATCTCATCCAAAAATTTAACCTGTATGAAGAGTACGATATCGATAGTAGTAAAAGAACCTCCCGTGCACTGATTAATCAGTTATATGGTGAGCATGTCCACTTTGATGAAACCCAATATGAATCAATACATATTGAAGTCTTCTCTACCAGCCCTGAAAAGGCAAAACGGATGGTGGATGAGATACTCCACCAACTTAACCAGGTGATCCGGGATACAGAAAGGGAAAAGTACCGCGAGATCGTGGTTATTAATGAAAATTTACTCAAGATTAAAAAAGCCCACATAGACAGTCTTGAAAAGCTAGTTAAGAAATACAATATTGAATATGGTATTCTGGATTACCTTATACAGACTGAAGAAGTCACCAAAGGGTATATGAAATTTTTACTTGAAGGAAAGAAGGGAAAGGACTTCGAAGAAGTTAAGGAATTATACGACAATCTCAAAAAGTACGGCAGACAGTATCATGATCTCAACGTCCAATTGAATTTATTTCAGGAAGAATACGTGGATAGGCTTCATAAATACGAACATGCATTAAAGGATTATCAGAAAGTGCTTACCCACTCCTATATTCTGGTTAAACCTGAAGTACCCGATAAAAAATCCTATCCTATCCGTTGGTTGATTGTAGTTATGGCAGTAGGTACCTCAGTGGTTTTTACCTTTGTAATTTTATTGATGCTTGGATACCATAAAAGAACATAGAACGACTGATTTTTACCGGTCCCAACTGGCCCTGATCCTCAGTTTTCTTTTCATTATGGCTAATAGTGCCTTGATAGCACTTGAGCAATATTGGTTCACTGTGATACCATTTACTTTAATTCTACTAACGCTGGCATTTTTAGCGGTAGATAAGTTGATCTGGTTCATCGTATTTGCCACCCCTTTATCCCTCAATCTGGAAGAACTCGAATTTGGCGGAATAGGCATGTTTTTACCAACAGAACCCCTGCTTTTCGGCGTAATGGTAATTTTCTTTATGAAACTGCTTTATGACCGCTATTTCGACATAAAGGTTCTGAAACATCCGGTTACGATTGCTATCATTGCGTATATGGGGTGGATGTTAATTACTACTATCACCAGTACCATGCCTACTGTTTCCCTAAAATTTTTACTGGCAAAAATGTGGTTTGTTGTAACCTTTTATTTTATGGCGACCCAGCTATTTTATAATCAAAAGAACATTCGTCTTTTTTTCTGGCTATTTCTCCTCCCCTTATGCGGGATTGCTCTATATACCTTTATTCATCATAGCATGTATGATTTTGCGGAACGCCCTGCTCACTGGGTGATGCAGCCATTTTTTAAAGACCACACAGTATATGGGGCAGTGGTCGCCATGATGTTCCCCATTATGCTCTACCTGTTCACTTCTAAAAAATACAGACGTTTTCGGTTAATCACTTTCATGATGACTATAGTACTATTGCTGGGCATCATTTTCTCCTATGGGCGGGCTGCCTGGATTAGCCTGATGGTAGCCTTTGCTGTTTCCCTTGTTTATTTATTGCGTTTACGCGGAACCTTTGTGCTGTCTGTTGCCGGACTGATACTTTTATTTGTTGCAATTTTCTGGACCGATATCATTAAGGTGCTCGAAAAGAACGAGCAGGATTCCACCTCAGAGAACCTAACGGAACATGTACAATCCATTACTAATATTTCTACAGATGCCTCTAACTTGGAGCGTTTAAACCGATGGAATTCTGCTATCAGAATGTTTGAGCGAAAACCCGTTTTTGGATGGGGTCCGGGAACATATGCTTTCCAATACGCCCCCTTCCAGTCCTCAGAGGATCTAACTATTATCAGTACCAACGCCGGGGATATGGGTAATGCCCATAGTGAATTTATAGGCCCCCTCGCTGAATCAGGGATTTTGGGTACGCTGACTTTCATTTTGATCATCACATTTTTTTATTACCGCTCCTCCGTATTGTATTACCGCCTACCCCGAAGTGAATTGAAATCAGTTGTTTTCTGGGTTACCCTGGCCTTTACCACCTATATTATTAATGGGGTACTCAATAACTTCCTGGATACCGATAAAGCCAGCGTTCCCTTCTGGGCATTTATTGCCATCATAGTGGCTATCGATATTCATTGGAAGAAAATGCTCAGCGAAGAAACTCGGCAACAAGAAAAGTTACATCATCCGTAATACCGGATCTTTTTTTAAAACTTTCAATTTTTTTCTCAATAGCTGTTTTGAGGTCTTCCGGTTTCTTATTTTCCCGCATAAGTTCAAGCAAACCTTCCGCTTCCAAATGATTGCCCTGCCGGTCTTCCAGTTCTGACAGACCATCGGTGAAGCACAGCAGTTTGCTCTCTTCTTTTAATTCAATATGACCCACTTCAATTTTAGGCAATTCTTCAAACATTCCCAGCACCGTACAACCTTTTTTAAGTAGGCTATATTCTCCACCATTGGCAAGGATAGCCGGTTGATGGCCTGCATTTAAATAGAGGAGGGTTTTTTCCTTACTGTCAAATATGGCGATGAAAAGGGTAAGTAATGATGTTTTCATAAGCTCTAATGATTCGATTTGTTTCAATGGACTAATTAATCAATAAAATTGCATAATGGGCAGACTCCAGTACCTTATCGTTAGTCAGGCTGATCAAATGTTCCAGATCATTGGTTACATTCAACAGAGCCCTCAGGTTTGCTTGAAAGTTTGCCATTAATAAAGCTGCCGGCATGCCTTTCCCGGATACATCAGCTATGCAAATAGCAGTCTTGTGATTGCGCAATGGGATAATGTCATAATAATCCCCGCCCACTTCACTGTGCGGTTCATAATAAGCTACCACCTTTAAAATTTCATTATCCGGCAGGCTGCGGGGAAACAATAAACTTTGCATATTCTGCGCCAGTTCAAGCTCTTTTTTTACCGCAATCTGCTTGATGTATTCCTTATTCAGGCGCTTGTTTTCCAGGGCTACTACAATAATGTTAGCCAGCGTCTGAATAAACTTTAGATGCTTGATGATGGGACTGATTTCAATTTTTTCATCTTCAAAATCAGCCAGCAGAAGATAGGCAAGGGGTTTTTCGTTATGAAAGACGGGTACAATGATATCAAACTCCTTCAGGAAAGGATAGGGGGTTGAAGTTAATAATTCTATTTCTTCATATTGATCAACCAGCTTATCCAGTTTAATGGCATTGGTAGTTTTATTATCAATGTTTTCCGTCAGGGATGCTTTCCACCCATTTTCATAGGTAAATAAAACGTAACGCCCAATCCTTAAACTAGAAGAAAGTACTTCTTTTAGGATCCCAAAAAGGTGTTTTTCGCTTAAATTCTCATTGATGGCATTGGTGATTTCCAACAGGGTATTTAGCTTGGTGTTTGAGAGTTCCAAGCGGCCTTTTACCCGGCTGTTTTTATCCTTAACCATTTTTTTTCTGCTTCTGTAAACTTGCGGATAGGTTTCTGATAGCTGCCAGCTCTCTTAGCTTTATTCTGGACTCCTCGGCCGGG
>CAZBIF010000031.1:18415-21531 GCA_964492055.1 uncultured Flavobacteriales bacterium | reverse complement strand
AAATCTTAATTCTGCTTAGCATTCTTCTCATGGTTTTTGAGTATTTTGATCTACCGGTTTATGAGTATATTATCATAGTGTTAATATCTCCGGCTTGTTCAATGCTCATTTTCTTTTTTATTTTCAAACCCAAAACTTCCTGATCAACCAATACTAAAAATACTTGTTATGATAGCCATGAAAACAATGCAAAAAAAGGCTGCCCGGCAGGTAACCCTTATTTTTTCAAAAGAGGTTGATAAGCTAGAGGAAATACGTACAGAAATATCTTCCTGTCTGGCCACGGGCGATAATTTGTGGGTGAGTTGCGATGAAGGGGCTACCATTGAGCGACTGAGTCGAAACGATGAGGGAAACTACGATAATCATAAACAATATCAACTGGGGGATTTTTTCGATATGCCGGAGGAAGGGGGTGAAACCGATATGGAAGCCCTGGCTTATCAGGAACCTTACCTCTGGTTTTGCGGCAGCATGAGCCTCAAGCGGGATTCTGCCGATCCGGATGACTCTCTGGAGGAGCAATTGGAGGACCTGCTGGATATTGACCTGGATGAAAACCGCTTTAGCCTGGGCTGCATTCCCTGCATAGAAAAAGGTGGCGAATATGAATTGCATAAAGAAATAGATCATGAGGGGAAGCAACTCAAGGCTAAAATGCTGCGGGGAGGGGCGAAAAGTTCCATGTTGCACAATGCCTTAATGAACGATGAACACCTGGGCATGTTCATGAAAGTCCCCTGCAAGGATAACGGTTTTGATATTGAAGGACTGGCGGTGGAAAATGACCGCATCTTTATCGGCTTGCGGGGACCGGTGATCAGCGGTTTTGCGGTGCTCCTGGAGATTGATTGCGATGCCCTGGACGGTGAACTTTTAATGCGGCAAAAAGAAGGGGAGGAGTTGCTATACCGCAAGCATTTTCTCGATCTGGCCGGTATGGGGATCCGGGAACTGAATATTGACAAAAAAGGCGATCTCTACCTCCTTGCCGGCCCTACTATGGATCTTGATGGCACCATTTCTATTTACCGTATCCGGGGGGGGTTAAAAGACCAGTATGCTTCTGTAGTACATGATGCCGAAAGATTGTTCGATGTGGCCCGGGGAGCCACACTGGAACACGGTATAGAAAAGGCGGAAGGCATGGCGATGCTCGACGGACAGGAAATCCTGATCACCTATGACACTCCTTCTGATGAGCGCCTGCTGAATGATAATCAGCTGCAGGTGGATGTGTTTGAATTAAAATAAAAAAGGCTCACTAGGAGCCTTTCTATCAATTTAAAGATTACGTTTAATGAACAATAAGCTTCATTAACTCATCATTGAAACGGATAAAATAAATTCCCTTTTCTACCTCTTTCAAATCGATGAATTGTTCTTCACGGTTGATCAGGTATTCATTGATCAATCGGCCATTGAGATCAAATAGCTGTAAAGGCTGATTGAAAAAAGGACGGCTGCCAGCCTTAAAGGTAAACTGTCCCATCGTTGGATTGGGATATATGCTGAAGTCAGCTTCATCTGCAATTTTTGTCAAACCAATATATTGTATAAAAACACAATTGGTGGTATCCGTACAGGATACATTATTGACCACCGCCCGGTCGGTGATGATGGAAGCAAACTTACCGGTGTCGCTCGGGACAAAGCCACGCATGGTAGCCCCTGCCACGGGTGAGTTGTTTTCATTGCAGTTAATCCATTGGTAAGTTACACGTGGGCCTTTTTCAACTGCCAGGGCCGAATCACCCAGGTTTATTATAGCACGGTTAAGTTTAATGATCTGTAGATAAAGATATACGGTAGAATCACAACCTGCGGCATTTGTATAGATCACGCTGTCCATTTTCATGAACTGTTCATCCGTATCCGTATAGGTTTTATTGTTTTCTCCCCAGGTATAACTTTCACAGGCAGCTACGGTATCAATCGTAAAGGTTGTATCCAGAATAGAAAGGTTCAAACGCACAATGGAATCACAGCCGGCTGATGAAATGTAGTTCAGTGAGTAAAGCCCGCTTTGGTTAAAGGTACGGATAGAATCCATGTCAAGCGACCAGGTATATTCGACGCAACTGCTCGCGGTATAGGTTGTATCATAGCTATTATTGATAGTCAGCACAAGTACGCTTATACTATTACAACCCGTACTATTAACCGAGGTGTCCGAATAGGTACCACTCATCGTATAAGTTTGATTATTTACGTTCCATGTAAAAGCATCGCAGGCTGCCTGAACAAGGGTATCTACAGTCTGTCCGATGATAAGATCCAAAGCTAAAATGGAATCACAACCACTTGCATTCATAAGGGTATCGTAATACATTCCGCTTTGAGAGAAGGTCATGCCATTTTGCATCCAGGTATAGCTGGTGCAGGCGGTATCCATCATTATTGTAGTATCCGAATCATCGCCAAAGTTGATCACCAGTATACGTACTGAGTCGCAACCGCCGGTAACGGTGGTAAGGGAATCATAATATATTCCCCCCATGGTAATAGTACTGTCCCCACCGGCCATGTTCCATACATAGGAAGTATCATTGCAAACCTGTACACTATCTACAATAACAGAGGTTTTAATGGTCACGATGAGGCGAATAATGGAATCGCAGCCATTTACTGCCTGCAGGGTGTCATCGTAAATACCACTGCTGAAATAGGTCATCCCGGTCTGGGCCCATAAAACACTGTCGCAATCAGAGGAATCGCCTGCCGAAGTAATTATGACTGCGGGTTCAGCAATTGTATAATTCCCGGTGGTGGAACATCCTAAGCTATCCATAACCGTCACGGTATAAGAACCGGCACACAAGTTCATCAAATTACTTCCGGACAAGGTAGTATCATTCCACATAAATGTATATGGGCTAATTCCTCCGGAAACAAATAGATCAATAGAACCGTCACAACTCCCGGCGCAGGTATTGTTCATGGTAATCGCTGAATCTATGGAAAGATTTGCAGCAGGAGCAGTGAGGGTAAGGGAGGTGGAATCTATGCAGCCGTTGGCATCAGTAACCGTAAGTTTATAAGTGCCCGCAGAAACAGAACGTAAGGTATCCATCATCTGATTGTTTGACCAGTTAAAGGTATAGGGAGAAGTACCT